>JAVBXK010000062.1 GCA_030824555.1 bacterium | reverse complement strand
GGGGGTGTTGTGGCTGTGCGGGGTTGTGCCTCCCGTGCGAGCTTGGCAGCCCTGCGGTTGTGTTTCCACAGCCAGACCCCAAACAGCACCACACCCAGAACCAGCAGGAATTTCATGTGTACAACCCGTCAGGCGCGGTGAAGCAGCACTTCCATCACGAAGCGAGACCCCACATAGGCCAGCAGCAGCAGGCCGGAGCCTGCATAGAGCATGCGGGTTGCCGTGCGGCCGCGCCAACCCAGTCGCCAACGGCCAACCAGGAGCACGGCAAACACCCCCCACGACAGCAGTGTGAACACGCGTTTGTGATCCCATGTCATGGCCTTGCCGTACAGCTGTTCCGAAAATCCCCAGCCAGCCACCAGTGTGGCCGTCAGCAGCACGAAACCAGCCGCCACAAAACGGAAAGTCAACCTTTCGATGGCCAGCAGCGGTATGCCCGGTTCGGTGGTGGCCGTAGCATGGCGCATGGCTTTTTCCGTGCGCTGCATCCACCACGCATGCACCACGGCCGCTGCAATCAGCCCATAGGCGGCAATGCCCAGTGCCCAGTGCAGGGGCAACCAGGGTGTGGAGACCGCAGGGTAGGGCGCCCCAGGGAACAGCAGCGCCAGCAGCACGGCCACCATGCCCAGCCCCAGCAGGGCCGCTTTGGCTTTCAGTTGCGGGTAAATGTGGCTTTCGATGGCATACACCAGCAGCACCAGCCAGGCGGTGACCGACAGTGCGGGCCCAAATCCGAACGTGGCTGGCACGGTGAGCAAGCTGCTGCCCAGCACCAAGGCGTGCAACAACCAGGCCAATGTCAGCCCGTTGCGGGTGATGGCCGGCCCGGTGTGTCGCTGAGCCAGCGCGACGGCGGCATACCCCAGCGCCGCAGCCACGGACAGCACGGTCGTCAACAGGGGGCTGGCAGCTAAAATCATGGCAACAGTTTAACGGTCTGTCAGTTGTTTGTCGGTCGGCAGTGTGACCTGCCTTTGCCGCTTGCCCGACCTGCGGTTGTGCCGCACGCCTACCACCCCCCTTCATTGGACATCTTGCCCCATGGCTTCAGCACTTTCGGAAAAACTCTCGCGCATCGTCAAGGAAATGCGAGGCCAGGCCCGCATCACCGAAAGCAATGTCTCCGACATGCTGCGCGAGGTCCGCATGGCGCTGCTGGAGGCCGACGTGGCGCTGCCCGTGGTGCGCGAGTTCATTGCCCGCGTCAAGGAAAAGGCACTTGGGCAGGATGTGGTGGGTTCGCTCACGCCTGGGCAAGCCTTGGTGTCGGTGGTCAACCGCGAACTGGTGACCACCATGAGCGGGGGCGAGGGAGATGCCCGGTCCCTGCACGACATCAATCTGGCCGCTCAGCCACCGGCCGTGGTGCTGATGGCCGGTTTGCAAGGTGCCGGTAAAACCACCACGACCGCCAAGCTGGCCAAGCACCTGATTGAAAAGCGCAAGAAGAAGGTGCTGACCGTCTCGGGCGACGTGTACCGCCCGGCGGCCATCGAGCAGCTCAAGACCGTCACGGCGCAGGCGGGGGCCGAATGGTTCCCCAGCAGCCCTGACCAGAAACCCGTTGACATCGCGCTGGCGGCGCTGGACTACGCCCGCAAGCACCACTTTGATGTGCTGCTGGTGGACACGGCCGGTCGCCTGGCCATTGACGAGGCCCTGATGGCCGAAATCAAGGCTTTGCACACGGCCGTTAACCCGATTGAAACGTTGTTTGTGGTCGACGCCATGCAGGGGCAGGATGCGGTCAATACCGCCAAGGCCTTCAAAGAGGCGTTGCCACTGACCGGCATCGTGCTGACCAAGACCGATGGCGATTCGCGCGGCGGTGCGGCGTTGTCGGTCCGACATGTCACGGGCGTGCCGATCAAGTTTGCCGGTACCAGCGAAAAAATTGACGGCCTGGAAGCCTTCGATGCCGAGCGCCATGCAGGGCGCATCCTGGGCATGGGTGACATCCTGGCACTGGTCGAGCAGGTCACGGCCAATGTGGACATGGCGTCGGCACAGAAGCTGGCTGCCAAGATCAAGAGTGGCGACAACTTCGATCTGGCCGACTTTCTCGATCAGATCCGCCAGATGAAGAACATGGGCGGCCTGTCCAGTCTGATGGACAAGTTGCCCAGCCAGCTGGCTGGCAAAGCCACTGATGCCGACCTGAACCGTGCCGAAAAAGACATCAAGCGCAAGGAAGGCATCATTTGCAGCATGACGCCGCTGGAGCGGCGCAAACCCGAACTCATCAAGGCCACGCGCAAGCGCCGCATCGCTGCGGGTGCAGGCGTGCACGTGCAGGAAGTCAACCGCCTGCTCAAGGAGTTCGAGCAGATGCAGGGCATGATGAAAAAAATGAAGGGCGGCGGCCTCATGAAAATGATGAAGCGCATGGGCGGCATGAAGGGCCTGGGGTTGCCCAAGATGCCCGGCATGGGTTGATTGAAGTCATGGCCAAGGTGGCGTGACCCCACCACACTCCCGCCCCTATGTTGTCTGAACTTGAAGCCGCATTGGCCTTGCTGACACTGGCCGTTGCCGGGTGGTTTCGCCCGTGGCGGATGCTGAGCGGCCCGCTGCTCAGCCCGTTCCTGGCGGGTGTGGTGCTGTTGCCCTGGTTCTGGATGTTGCCGCAGATGCTGCCCAGCTCGGTGCTGGCCGGTGGGGTGGCCGTGCAGTTGTCGGGTGCGAGTCTGATGACCCTGATGCTGGGCTGGCCCCTGGCTGTGCTGGCGCTGTCCACCGTGGCTGCTGTGGTCTGGCTGGCCGGTAGCTGGCCTGTCGATGTGTGGCTGTCGCAGTGGGTGTGGCTGGGCCTGGTGCCCGCGTGGCTGGTCATCGCGCTGGGCGCCGTGTTGCGGCGGTGGCTGCCGTCGCAGGTGTTCATCTATATATTGGGCCGCGGCTTTCTGGGTACGGCCTTGTGCGTGTTTCTGGCGGGTGTACTGTACGAGCTGGCACATCACCTGGTGGGCGGCGTCACCTTGGGCGAAGCATTTGTGGCGCGTTGGCTCATGGCCTGGGGCGATGCGTTTCTGACCGGCATGCTGGTGGCCATTTTTGTGGCGTTCAAGCCTGAGTGGTTGGCCACTTGGTCGGATCGGCGGTACCTGGTGGCGCCGCCAGATGCCACAGACGATGCATCGGAACCTCCCGCCGTGGTGGCGCCGTCAGCCGTGACCTTGCCGCCCGACACGCCTGCACCACCGCCTTGAGCCTTGACGGTGTGCGAACCCACCACACTCTGCATGGTGGCTGGGTCCGAAGGAGGTGAAACAGGTGATTTACACCGTTTTCTGAAGCAGGCGCACGTGCATGGGACGTGTGAAGCGCACGCCACCGGTGGCAGTCTGGCGACTGGCATACGCCTCGAACGCGGCGCGGATGGTGGCCAGTTTGGCGGCATCAATCCTGTGGTCCGCGAACGTGGGGTACAGCATGCGTTGCTCGAAATCGGCCCAGTCGGTGTAGCGCACGGGCACATCGAAGCGCTCTTCCTGCAGCGCTTTCCAGGGGGTGTCGTGCCGGTCAAGGGATTCATCCAACGCGAGTTGGGCAGACATGCGCACCATGTACTCGTCGTTGAACAGTTTGACGATGTCGTTCAGTGGCCCTTCGTACACAGGTTCTGACACATAGAACCAGCCGCCAGGTTTCAACACCCTTGCCACCTCGTTCAGTGCCCGCCCCATCTCGTGCATGGGTACGTGATGCAGGCTTTTGAGCATGAGGGCGAGGTCGAAGCAGGCATCGCCACACGGCACGGCAGCGGCACCCGCCAGCAAGAACGTCAGGTTGGCGTGTGGTTTGGCCACGTTAAGCGCATGTTGCCGCGTGTCCACTTCCAGTGCGGTCACGCTACGGGCCAGACCCAGCTCCAGCAGCTCGCGTGACAGGCGGGCGTTGCCGCAACCCAGCTCGATCACGTTCACGGCCGCGCGGTGCTGGGCCAGGTGCTGCAGTGGCAACATCGCGGCCAGCACATCCAGTTCGTTGGAGATCAGGGGGTGGGGTGATGCGGCGTGTGCGTTCATGCGGGTACTCCGGTTGCAACGGCTTCATGGGTCACCACTTCACCGCGCAGCGAATGCGGGCGGGCTTCGGTGATGGTCACGTCGATCAACTGGCCCACCAGGCGCGCAGCATTCGGGCCAGCGGGGAAGTTGACGATGCGGTTGCATTCGGTGCGGCCCGTCAGTTCGTCGGCGTTCTTGCGAGAGGGGCCTTCGACCAGGATGCGCTGCACCGTGCCTTCCATGGCCAGACTGATGCGCGACACGTTGGCTTCGATGGTGGCTTGCAGGTGTTGCAGGCGTTTCAGCTTCACCTCGTGCGGCGTGTCGTCAGGCAGGTTGGCCGCAGGTGTGCCAGGGCGGGGGCTGAAGATGAAGCTGAACGAGGCATCGAAGCCCACGTCGTCAATCAGCTTCATCATTTTGGCAAAGTCTTCTTCCGTTTCGCCGGGGAAGCCCACGATGAAGTCGGAGCTGAGCGACAGGTTGGGCCGCACGGCACGCAGTTTGCGGACGGTGCTTTTGTATTCCAGCGCGGTGTAGCCGCGCTTCATGGCGGACAGCACCTTGTCGCTGCCGTGCTGCACGGGCAGGTGCAGGTGGCTGACCAGTTTGGGGATTTTGGCGTAGGCCTCGATCAGCCGCTGTGTGAACTCGTTGGGGTGGCTGGTGGTGTAACGGATGCGCTCGATGCCGGGGATGTCAGCCACGTATTCCAGCAGCAGGGCAAAGTCGGCAATGTCGTCGCTGTCACCCATTTTCCCCCGGTAGGCGTTCACGTTCTGGCCCAGCAGGTTGACCTCTTTCACGCCTTGTGCAGCCAGGCCCGCCACCTCGACCAGCACGTCTTCAAACGGGCGGCTGACTTCTTCGCCACGGGTGTAGGGCACCACGCAGTAGCTGCAGTATTTGGAGCACCCTTCCATGATGGACACGAACGCCGACGCGCCGTCCACCCGTGCCGGGGGCAGGTGGTCGAATTTCTCGATTTCCGGGAAACTGATGTCCACCTGCGGCTTGTCCAGGCGTTCGCGGGCCTTGAGCATTTCGGGCAGGCGGTGCAGGGTCTGCGGGCCGAACACCACGTCCACATAGGGCGCGCGCTGGATGATGGCCGCGCCTTCCTGGCTGGCCACGCAGCCCCCCACGCCGATCAGCACCCCTTTTTTCTTCAGGTGCTTGACGCGACCCAGGTCGGAAAACACTTTTTCCTGGGCCTTTTCTCGCACCGAGCAGGTGTTGAACAGAATCAGGTCGGCCTGTTCCGGGTCGTCAGTGGGCTCGAAACCTTGGGCTGCGCCCAGCACGTCGGCCATCTTGTCCGAGTCGTACTCGTTCATCTGGCAGCCAAAGGTTTTGATATAGACTTTTTTAGTCATGATTTATATATAGCTAACTGTTCAATCTGGAAAAGTGGTGGAGCCACTTTTTATTGAATATTTTTTTGATCGGCGCTTGTGAACACGGTCAGCGTTCACCGCTGACGGCGTTGGGGGGTGTCATGCCGTCGCTGCCTGCGCGCTTTTCGGCTGCCTCGGTGGCCGTGAGGATCCAGATTTCGTGCGCCTGGCCCATGGTGTCGGTGGTGTAGTTCACCACGAATGTCTGGCCGATCAGACCGCCCGACACCACCAGTGCGTTGGCGGTGGTGCGGATGATGGACCCTGGCGACAACCGCACCGTGGTGCCATCCAGGGTGATTTCATGGGCATTGAGCACGGTCATCTGTGCTCGCATGGCTTTGGTTGGGAAAGTGCGCTGCAGCGAAGTGTTCACGCGCGCAGCAGCAGAGGCCGATGCGTTGCTGAGCGAGCCCGTCTGGGCCAAGGCGGTGCCGCATGTCAGGCACAGGGCTGCCAACACCGGCAGCGTGAACGACAACATGCCAGGCGTGATGCCAAAGATCACCCTCATCGCCTGGTGCCAGGCCCCACGAGGGGGATGAGTAAGCTTGGAAGCGGCCCCGTGTTTTCTCATGAGCCGACTGACGGCAGTGTGGGCCGACAGGGCGTGGCCTGGTGTGCAGCGGTTCATGGTGTGTGTCCAGAGGCTGATAGTGAGGGAAAGCTGTGTGGGGCATGAGCCCATACAACAAAGGCCTCAAGCACGGGACTTGAGGCCTTTGAAAACCAGCCACGCGGGCCAGCTGAGTTTGGTGGTGGTACCGGGACTTGAACCTGGGACATCAGCATTATGAATGCTGCGCTCTAACCAACTGAGCTATACCACCGAAGCCAAGCATTATAGCTGGTTTTTACTGGTGCGTAAACGCGGCCTTGCGCTTGTTCACGAAGGCATCCATGCCTTCTTTCTGGTCGTCGGTGGCGAACAGCGCGTGGAACAGGCGGCGTTCGAACATCACGCCATCGGCCAAGCCGCCTTCAAAGGCCCGGTTCACGCACTCTTTTGCGGCCATGACGCTGGGTTGGGAGAACTCGCAAATCATCAGGGCGGCACCCAGGGCCTCGTCCATCAGTTTTTCAAGGGGCACCACGCGGCTGACCAGCCCGGCGCGTTCGGCTTCTGTGGCGTCCATCATGCGGCCGGTCAGTGCCATGTCCATGGCCTTGGCTTTGCCCACGGCACGCGGCAGGCGCTGGGTGCCACCTGCGCCGGGGATGATGCCCAGTTTGATTTCGGGCTGGCCGAATTTGGCGTTGTCAGCGGCAATGATGAAGTCGCACATCATGGCCAGCTCGCAACCGCCGCCCAGTGCAAAACCGCTGACCGCCGCAATGACGGGTTTGCGCACACTGCGGATGGTTTCCCAGTTGCGGGTGATGTAGTCGCCCTTGTACACATCGGCAAAGGTGTACTTGGCCATGGCGCCGATGTCCGCACCGGCGGCAAATGCTTTTTCACTGCCCGTGACGATCATGCAGCCGATGTCGGCATCGTCGTCAAACCCCTTGAGTGCCTGGCCCAGTTCTGTCATGAGCTGGTCGTTCAGGGCATTGAGCTGTTTGGGGCGGTTGAGCGCGACGATGCCCACGCGACCTTCTGTGCGGGTGGTGATGAGTTCAAACGTCATGAATGGTGTCTCCTTGTGGCGGTGGGTGAACAGGTGGGCGGCAGTCTAAACCAAGGCTGTCGCGTCCGTGGGCGCGGCACACCGGACGGGGCGGGTGCCTGCGGGGTCAGTCGCTTTGCGCCACACTGTCCAGCGTCAGGTCGAGCCAGGTTTCGGGGTTCAGCGACAGCCTGATGCGCACCGGCAAGTGCTGCAGTGCAGGCGCAAACCATATTTCGGCGCTGACCGTGCCACGCGCGTTGGGCAATGGGCGGGGTTTCAGGTGGTAGGCAGCCATGTCGCCCATCGGCGTGGGGATGGGCTCCATGGCCACCACGTCGTACACCCAGTCGTCGACCCCTCCTGGCCGCCCCAGCGTGACCGGCACCACCGCACCCACCTGAAGTGGCAGCCGTTTCGTTGCGAAGTCCTGCGCGAGCTGTACGAACTGGCTGGCGGTGTCTTGCAGCTGAGCGGGGCGGTCAAGCGTGTTGCCGTTGTCCAGCGTGACCACCTGGTCGCCAAAACGGGCACCGCGTTTCTTGTTCCGGCGCTCTTCTTCGTAGGCCTCCGGCCACAGCCGCGTGGCGGTGATGCGACCCTGGCTGGTCATGCGCATGTCGAGCAGCAGGCCAACGCTGACGTTTATCTGTGCCTGGTACCGCAGGGCGCTGCGTTGCCATTGCACCCGGGCGGTGCCGTAAAAGTCTCCCCTGAAGTAACCCTTGAGCTGGTAGTTCAAACGCGTGCTGCGGGGCCATGTGGCCAGCCATACCGCGGGGTCGTCTGCGGCAGTGCCGGGTGCTGCGACGGTCGGTGCCGCTGGCACGGCGGGTGTGTGTTCTGCCGCTGTGGCGGCCACCTCGCCGGCCACGGGCCGCCAAGCAGGTGCTGCAATCGGCTCCTTGGCCGGCTCGCGCGGGATATCTGCGTGAGCTTGGCCGGGCATCTCAGCGTCCGTTTGCGGGTGGGGGATTGTGCTGACCACAGCAGGTGGCGATGCAACGGGGGCCTCGGTTGTCGTGGGGGCCCGTGCCTGGGTGGCTGGTTTGGGT
>JAVBXK010000002.1 GCA_030824555.1 bacterium | reverse complement strand
CCAGTCGCCCCAGCAACTCTGAGTTCATCTCTGTCATAGGTGTCCACCTTGTTTTACATGGACACCCAGCTTCCCTCAATTGCCCTGCCGCCGATAGATGTAGTTAATAGAGCGCTTACACAATAGCTGACATGGCTGCCCATGCTCAGCCAGTCGCAGACACAGGTTAAACTCGCCAGTTGTCTAGCAGACAGGTATGCGGCTGTAGCTCAGTGGATAGAGTATTGGCCTCCGAAGCCAAGGGTCGTGGGTTCGATCCCCGCCAGCCGCACCAAAATCAACAACTTACGTTGATTTTTCATGACCCCGATGCAGTCATGTTGACCCATTCAGTACATCTGATGCAGGTGTATGTGTGGGTCAAATCGAATACAGCGCTCATAATCGCTCTGCATGAAAAAAGCAGATGCATGGCCTGGAGATCCGAAGTCGGTGTTTCCGGTCGGTTTGAAGCACCGCCACGACAGACCAAGGTGTCGTCTCAATCCTGCTCTTCGTCGTCCAGTGCTTGCCCTTGCATGGCGCGACTGACCGCTGTCTCCACCGCATCCAGTACATGGGCCTGAACGCGGTCGGCGTACCGCTTGCGCCGGTTGTTGGACAGCGTGCCGCCGTTTTGGAAGATGGTCACGATCAGTGTGGCCAAATCGCTGCCCCGAAGGTCATGGCGTTCGCTGATCTGACGTCTGACCCGGTCGAACAGTTCCAGAAACGCCACTTCCTGGCGCATGTGCGTGTCCAGCGAAGCCTCAGCCATCGCCAGGGTGAATGTCACCGGTTCGGTCAGATCCATGTGCCGGAACCAGATGTCCGCCTCTGGCACCCATTCGTAGCTGTAGTGTTCGTCCCCTGCCCATGTCACCTTGCAAAGCTCCCGGGCTGGTTTACTGAAGGCGGTCAAGGCCTGGAGGTAGTCGGCCTCGTGTTTCTTCATGGCCACGGAGATGGGCAGCAGAAACCCCGGCGGCAAACGACCCGACTGGCCCAGACAGTGGTGAATCAGAAAGCGCGACAGGCGTCCGTTGCCATCCATGAATGGATGAATGAACACGAAGGCAAACGACACCACGGCCGCGTGCACCAGAGGATCCAGCGTGGTAAGTGGGCGATTGGCCAGGCGCATCAGGCCTTCCATCAAGTCCACAGCCAGCTCAGGCTCAGGCGGCACGTAAGTCACCCCTGCGGCGCCATGTACGTCCCTTTGCAGCCTGTTCTGTTCGGTGCGGAACTGAACGGCCTTGTCGAACGGATTGGATATGGCCGCGTTTTGCAGCGCCACCAGCAAGTCTTCCGTCAGCGGGCGCTGTTCATGGGCCCTGCGGAGCAAGGCTGTGAACAAATTAGCCTTGTTGGCGGAGGGCGCCTCGCCTTCGATGGCAAATGAACCTTCGATTTCGCTCAGATAGGCCCAGTTCAAGGCTCTCTCCAGCATGGCCTGCCCCACCGTTTGGGCAAAAGCCTGTGCTTGGCCCAGGATGTCCTTGTCAATCAAAGTCATCAGCGTCGGTGTCTTGCGCACCACGGGGCAGAAGCGTATGTCGCCCAGACCGTTGAATTCGATGCGCCAGCGTGCATCGCGCTGACCCTGCCCCACAAAGTAATGTGCCGGGTCGAACAGCGGTGCGTAGGCTGACGCTACGCCGGGGTCATCCAGGCCGGGCAGGCGCGCTTGATGCAGCCGTTCCCAAAGGTGTCCGAGCTTGCGCCCATAAATGCTGTTTGGGACAGCTTGTACGCACGTCACCAATTCGGCGGGCGGCATGCGGCGCAGGGCGCTTACCAGCAGGTCCAGCCGGACTCCCTCATGTTTGAGGGCAAACAACGCATGTTGCAGCAGCGTGGCTTCGGGGGCCAGCTTTTGGGGGACCAGCAATGTGCCGTCCTCAAGACGCTCGATGCGGCTGACCGAAGCCAAGCGGGCTCGTCGTGAGCCCAGAAGGTCTGGTGCACCCACGGTGTGCGCAATCCACGCGTATCCGACGTCACTCATGTCATCAGGGGTGGTTGAGGAGAGAAAATCTTTACCATTAGGGAATTATGATCAGAAATCATTTTATGAAGTATTTTTTCTTCAGTTATGACGATCAATGGCCGCACCTGCTTCTTTAAATGCGAGCTCAATCCAACGCCGCAGGCCAGAGTGAAAAATATTCAGACATTTCACTTTTTTGCCAGAAACAGAGCATTTTGTAATTTGGTCTTCAGTGGCTGCTCGTCAAGGTAGCCCACGCTACACCCAGTCCGTCTGGAATGGGAGGCCAATCTGAAGCCTTGGGCAGCAGGCACAGCACGCCCTTTGGCACGCGCTGGCAGACCTCGATCAGTGTCTGGTGTTCGGTGACTTCGGCGTCAGGCAGTCCATACAGGCCACGGGCGATGCGTTGCAGCCTGCCGGACTGGTGCACTCGGATCAGAAGCTGCGGTGACCAGCCGTGTTCGCGCAGAACCGCCGCTCGCAGCGCGCGCCGGTTCTGCGCATGGCTGCCGTGGCTTCTTCCATGGCGTTGCGAACCGGGGCAACGATCAAGCGGGCATAGACTTTGGTGGCCTCAGCGGTCTTGTGGTTCAGCACCTTCCCGATGACCGGCTGGCTGGTGCCGCTGCTGGCGAGCCAAGAGCCCAGCGTGCGGCGCAGATCATGGATGTGCACGTCACGCATCTTGTAGTGCTTCAGGTGGAGCCCGTGCTTCTCTGCCAGCGGGGTGTAGCGTTCGATGGCCTGGACCGGGACGCTGATGGCTTCTTCGAGGGCCAAGTGGTAGTCGAAGGTCTTGGCCGTTGCCTTTTCTGCCAATGCGTCCACCAGTCCCAACGCCTTGCTGCGCGCCAGCATGCGCTCCCAAGCCGTTCGCGGCTCCACCAGGCGACCCGTCTCGCCAGAACCAGGTAAGACGCGATCATGTGTTTGGATGTTGACCCCATCTATCCGCCATCCCGTTGTCAGCCACGAGTCGCTAGCTGAAGGCTGGTGGTACCGGGTCGTCGCCAGCAAACGTTGATTGATCTGACTCCCTGAGCTCCGACGCCGTGCAGAGTGGGGGCAATCACATCCGCCCGGGGCCGCTGTCCCATGAATCCGTTAGTGCGAGCCCATTTGGACCAATGGTCGTTTTCGTGAGAGACAATCGCGGTTGAAAACGCGTCCATTGATGGACAGTAATTGACGTCACAAGAAACCATCTGTCATATAGTGAGTCATGTCACCTTGGGCTGTTTCTCCTATGAAAATGTCATGGTTTTTCGTCAGTTTGGATGACGTGACAACCATTAAAACCATCTGACAACCAGATGGTTTTGTGGCATCCGACGCCAAGGGTCGTGGGTTCGATCCCCGCCAGCCTCACCAGTATTGATATTTTTGCTATTGATATTGCATTTTTCTCCAGCTGAACTCCATCGACAAGTCGTCAGTTCTGGCACAAGCACTGGTTGGTGCCTATGGTCATCGCCAAACGCGGTCTGTACCTTGTGCCCTGCCTGTGGCAACTAAACGATCGCCAGATCGCTTCATAGCCAAAAATTGATCCTTGACCTGTGCCAAGTGACATCTAGGAGCCTGTCGGGCTTTCCCGGCTTCAGCGAAGACGGGAAAGCCCGACAGGCTCCTAGGAAGAACAGCCGTGCAGGGATCCCTTTGAAGGTGGACGACGCTTGCAGGTGACCAAATTGACCCTGGCATGCGTTTTATTGCCAACCGCCGGAAGGTCAATCTCCCCTAGACGTCATGGAAATGACCGCATCGCTGTTGATAGCGATGACTTCGCGGATCTTGCCGATCAAATTCATTTCCGCGTCGGTCAGTTTGAACTGCGCCAAGGTTTGGCCCACCACTGTTCCCCAAGTGGGCCCAACCTTGGTAGCCATCTCACGCAAGAGCTTCATCATTTCTTTGTAGCCAAACCCACAGTCCTCGCAAAATGCCTCCCATGAGTGGGCGCCGACTGCCTGGAACATTTCATCGTCCCCAATGAACAGCGCCATCCGGTTGTCACCATAGACCTGCACGCTGAGCAAGTCATAGAAGGGGGCAAGCCGATAGCCGCGCGGAGAGATGAGCACTGAGACGTTCTTGGTATGTGCATCGCTGTTGCCCACCAAATAGTTGAACATCACCCATCGCTGTAACGCCAGCAAGTCTGTCCCCGGGACACGCAAGCGGCGCAGAGCGGCCACCATCAGTTTGTAGGACACCAGCCCACCTTGACGCTGATACTTCCAGTCAGAGCCGACATCCAGTACCTGACACAGGTCCACCTGATGCAAACAGGCTACTTGGTCCCCCTCCCAACGCCGGTCGTATCTGTCCACCAAGAACAGCGATTCGGGAACTTGCAGGAAATGCACCTCGGGGATGGGTAGCTTCAAAGCCTTGGCCAAGCGCATGATCAGGTACTCGTTGATGGCGCTCGGAGTGAAATTGGAAAGACGGGTGTCTGGTTTTGCAATATGCGTGCTCGGGGTCGTTCCCACTGTGTCAAAGAATGCCTGCTTCTTGGGATCAAACCTCAACCCCAACTTGTCCTGCGCACCCGGCAGAGACATGCTGGTTTGCTGATTCGACAGCAACAACGGTTTGTTGAAGGCACGGTCATTGATCCGCTTGCTCAGTGCCTCCCGTGGGAGTGGGGTGACATGTTGGTCAGAAAGCGGTACTTTGTTTTCGGGGCGGATGGATAAAACGCCTAACGACTCTTCACCCAAAATGCCAATCAAATCAAACCCGCTGGCGCCTGGGGTGTGAAGCGCATTCAGGATGTCCTGGTAAGCCACCCCTTCGGGCAGCAGATTGAAGAAGAAATTGCGGACCGATTGATCCTTGTACCGAATCGCAACCAGTGGGAACTGCGGTGCCAATACAAAAGCATCTGCAGCGACAAGCCAACAGGGGTCGTATTCAAAAAAGTAGCTGGCTTCGACATGCCCGAACCATCCCATCGGCTGGTCATTGGCCCAGACACGCAGACGGATCATCTCGTGCCGCGCTCAGATGAAGGAGATGCCTGGTCAATGGGCCGTATCACGTCATTTCCAACCGACAGGGTTACAAGGCCGTCTACAGCCATGGAAAGCCCGAGGCCGCTGGCCAACTTGACCAGGTGCCCAAGTGAGCAAGTATGAGGTGTGGCCTCCGCATCTCGTACGAAGGAGGCGCTGACACCGCATACGGCTGCTGCCTCAAGCCGCGACAAGCCTTGCGCCTTCCGCGTGGCTCGCAGGCGGGCAGCGAGGTCATGAAGGTTGGAGGGGGTGAGTTGCATGATTGACCTTTTGGGGTCAATGGTAGCTTGTGAAAGATGATTTGTCACAATAATGACCCTATGGGATCAATATGTTTGTGCCTCGTATATTTTGAGAAAAAAGTGATCCCATGAGGCCATTTTCGGTGCATTTTGTTTTTTTGAGCCTAGATGTAAGGATGCAAATCTAGTTTGGCCTCCGAAGCCAGGCAACAGACCTGTTGGTGCCTTGTCACACCTGTCCGATGCCGGTTCTGTCACGGTGATCGTCAAGGAGCTATTTGCTGCATCGGGGATCTATCCCAAACACCCGTCGACGCTGACTTTCATGATCCTGTGAGGGGCTGGTCTTGTCCGTGGGTTCCGCCCCATAGCTGGCCTACACATTGGCTTGTCGAAGTTGATCGGCTCGCCAGTTTTCATCGAACTTCATCGGGCTGGCATAGGCCGGCGTCGAGTGCAGTTGGCTTCGGTTGGGCTTTGTTGCGAAACGAGTTTCCCCTGACTCCAGACGGATTCATGCCAAGGGCACCGTTACAGGACGGTGAAACGTTTGAACAAAGCCACACGGATGTGCAGCTCGGTCAACTCACTGACAACCGGACTGTGCCAAGAAACCTGGCAATGCGCCCAGATTGGTGAGGCTGTTACCAGTCAGCGGGCCAAGGTAATAGAGGCTGTTGTCTGCACTGTTGGTTGCCAAGGCAGCCTGTGTACCGCTGTAGAAACGATAGTAGTAGGTACTCAGCGTGGCTGCGGCAGGGCCAGCTGGCTTGAAGAAATCGCTGAAATTGCGTTCAGCCCAATCGAACAAGCAATTGGCCTGAGTCTGGCTGACACCGGCTGCTGACTCCAGCAAGCCTGTGACTACCACTGAAAGCGTGCGCGCCATGACTGGCGAGTTCGCCGATTTGCGAACAGTCACCTTGTACGGGCTCCCCGCAGTGGGTGCAGCCACAATGACTTGACGGATGGGCCCGCCATTGGACTGGAACCAATCTGTGGCTTTCGTTGCGTCTTGGGTTCGGTTTGCCAGCGAAGGGGTCACCCAAGGGCGGTACGTCGCAGAAGTGGTCACGTCTGTCACGAGGATGTCGAAGTCGTAGACGGTGCGGGTGTCGGTCGGATCAATGCCGTTGCTGATGGCTTGTGCCGCCCCTTCATCGTCAGTCCAACCCACGTTGACAACCAGCGGCTGCCCACCGTTCGCCACAACATCCAATGTCAGTTCGCTGACACCATCGTTTGCCGGGTTGTCCGCCCATTCGTGGACCAGCGCGCCACGGCTATCTGTCCGCGCGACTTGAATGTTGGCGCCCGTTGCTGCGCTGACTGCCGAGTTCTTCTGAATGGCGCGCCCTGCAGCCTCGACATTGAGCAAGCCATACCCGAACTTGTTGTCAGGGCCAGGCTGCCCGAGGTCTTCGGCCGTCCCCATCATCAACGTCTTCAGTGTGGATGCTCGCATGAATTTGTTGTTCAGACCTTTGAAATACTGTTGCAGCAACAAGGCTGAACCTGCTGCTGCAGGCGTGGCGTATGAGGTACCGGACGATGACTCGACTGCCCCGCTGTACGCGGTGTCTGACGTTCCCTGTGCCGAGTTGATGGCCGTTCCTTTGGCGACGATCTCCGGCTTGATGCGCCCATCATCTGTTGGCCCCCAGTTGCTGTAGTCGGACATGGCCTTGTTCCCGTTCAAGGCGCCCACTGTCATGACATTTTTGGAGGCGGAAGAACCGGTCATCAGGTCATAGCCGCTCTTGGACATGTTGCCATTACTCTGTTGCTCGTTCCCCCCTGCGACAAAGGGCAGATAGTAGGGCGCGAGCTTGGTGATGCGATCCCATCCTTCAGCTTCAGCGTCGTAGGCACCGAACTGCCAGACAGGCGTGGTCTCGTCATTCGCTAGTCCATACGAATGGTTTGAAACGAGCAGACCCGATGCCGCAGCCGCAGACATTTCAGACAGGTCATTGGCGGCATCCCAGTTGCGCGCATTGGCACCATAAGCCACGCCGCGAGCGGAAACGCCATCACCCGATGTCAACAGTTTGCCAACGATGGTGCCCGTTACGTGCGAGGCGTGATTGTCATTGGGAGAGGCGGTTTGCTCGGGCTCAATGGTCACTTTGCCCTCAAGCAGTTCATGGGTTGCGCGCGGCAGACTGGGCTCCCACACGCCAACGGTCATGCTTGTACCCGTGATGCTGACCCCGAGGGAGCCGCCTGGGTGCAGAGAATCGGCCTTGATCAGTTGGGCAGACGCAACGTTCTTTGCTGTGATGCCTGCCTGCCGCAAGGCACCGTCCCGCGTCACTTGGTAAACAGGTTGCCCGTCTTGATCGATGCGGACCATCCGATGCCTGATGCCATTTTTGTCCGCTTCGCGCTGGACACCCGGATTCGCAGCCAGATACCGCTGAACCGCCGCTTCATCTGCGTCGAACCGGCGCTGAAATTCTGCCGCCAAGTTGGACAACTCATCCACTTTCGTCGCTCGACTGACCTCTGTTGGCAGGCCGCTGCTGGCCGCATCGGCTGCGAAGGCCGAGGTCGAAAGAAACAAAACCGAAACGGCCACGGCCAAAGAAGTTGGCACATGTTTTGCGAAAGAAGAGGGATGTATGGGGCGTGTCATGAATGAAAAAAGCTCCTGCTCGCTGAGCACAGATTGAACACAAAATTGAAATGCCGATACCAAGCTAACAGGCTTCACCGTATCACACAGATTGAAGGAAGTGAAGCTTCAAACGACGGACACCCTTTGTCAGCGAAACCCCTACAAGCGCATGGGCGAGCGCCGACTCAAGTCACAGCCAAACGCTGATTCAAGTTGGATTGAGGTGCTTTCACAATTCACATCAACGGATCGCAAAACC
>JAVBXK010000067.1 GCA_030824555.1 bacterium | reverse complement strand
CTTGGCTGCCAGCACCGTGGTGATGGCCGCTGTCAGCGTGGTCTTGCCATGGTCAACGTGACCAATGGTGCCCACGTTGACGTGGGGCTTGGTACGTTCAAACTTTTCTTTTCCCATTTCTTCGCTCCGAAAAAAATGCCGAGATAAAAGAAGGTGGTGCCCATGGCGGGAATCGGACCCGCGACCTCTCCCTTACCAAGGGAGTGCTCTACCACTGAGCCACATGGGCAAGCAGCAAACCATGACGGCTGCTCACAAATATAAAGTTGCACAACATCAACTGGAGCGGGAAACGGGAATCGAACCCGTGTCATTAGCTTGGAAGGCTAAGGTTCTACCATTGAACTACTCCCGCATCGCACACGCCACAAGGGCAATGACTTTGCAGCTTCCAAACGCTTGCCAGTATTTGTTGGTGGAGAAGGCTGGATTCGAACCAGCGTAGGCGTAAGCCAACAGATTTACAGTCTGCCCCCTTTAGCCACTCGGGCACCTCTCCGCAACGAGCCTGCAATTATGCCATGGTTTTATGGCAATTGCCAAGCCAATCGATTTCTTGCTCAAAATGTTTCGCCAACCAAGCGTTGGCTTGCACGAAGTGGTCACACCCGATGAAAGGCGTCGGGCCTCGCATGGCGGACAGTGGCGACGGGTGGTTGGCCGTGAGCACCAGGTGACGCCCTCGGTCAATCACGGGCTGCAAGGCTTGCGCGTGGGCACCCCACAACATGAACACGCGCGCACCGGGCGCCTCGCTGCACGCACGCAACAGGGCCGTGGTCAGGACCTCCCAGCCACGTTTGGCGTGGCTCGCCGGTTGGCCGTCCTCAACGGTCAGGCTGGTGTTCAGCAGCAGCACGCCCTGCTCCGCCCAAGCGCGCAGCGAGCCCGATGGCGCACGGCCAGGCCTTTGCACATCGGCATCCTGACCGGCACCCCGGCGCACTTCCTTCAGGATGTTGCGAAGGGACGGGGGCACCGCCACGCCATCCGGCACCGAAAACGCCAGACCCTCGGCCTGGCCATGCCCATGGTAGGGATCTTGCCCAACGATGACGACCTTGACTCGCGCCAATGGCGTCAGCGCCAGCATGCGAAACGGCGCGGGCGGGTAAACGGTCGCGCCCGCAGCGATGCGCGCCGACACGAACGCGGCCAGCGACAGACCAGCCTCACTGGCCAGAAACCCATTGACCAGCCCCTGCCAGCCCTCAGCCACCGGCCACGCGGCAGGGTCCCAGCACGTCAGGGCCAATGCGCTGGCGGGCTGCGCAAACAGATCGCCGGTCACTGAAAAAACAGCTTGTCCAGTGCGTCACCTGGCTCAGGCGCACGCATGAAGGCTTCGCCCACCAGGAACGCGGGCACCGCGGCATCGCGCAACCGTTTCACGTCAGTCGGCGTCAGGATGCCAGACTCGGCCACCAACAGGCGGTCACCACCGATGAGTGCAGGCACGTCGCGGATGAGTTGCAGGGTGGTGTCCAGATTGACTTCAAACGTCCGCAGGTTGCGGTTGTTCACGCCGATCAACGGTGTTTTCAGCCGCAGCGCGCGGTCCAGCTCGGGGCGGTCGTGCACCTCGACCAGCACGGCCATGCCCAGCGAAGCGGCCAGCGCCTCCATGTCGGCCATCTGCGCGTCGTCCAGGCAGGCGGCGATCAGCAGGATGGCATCGGCCCCCATGACCCGCGCCTCGTAAATCTGGTAGGCATCGACCATGAAATCCTTGCGCAGCACCGGCAAATGACAGCTGGCACGCGCCTGTTTCAGGTAGTCGGGGCTGCCCTGGAAGTACTGTCGGTCGGTCAACACCGACAGACATGCTGCACCGAATTCGGCGTAGCTCTGGGCAATGTCGGCAGGGATGAAGTCGGCACGGATCACCCCCTTGGATGGGCTGGCCTTCTTGATCTCTGCAATCACGGCGGCAAGGCCCTTGGCTTGCTTGGCCCGCAACGCGCCCACGAAGTCGCGGGTCTGTGTGCGGCTCTCGGCGTCTTCACGGACCACAGCCAGCGGTTTGCGGGCCAGTGCCTGGGCGATTTCTTCGTGTTTGGTGGCGACGATGGTCTGAAGGATGTCGCTGCTCATGGTGTTTTGCTTTCGGTTGGGGGTGGTTCAGCCTCGGCTGAACCAGAAGAATGGGGTACGGAGAAATCGTTCGCGTGAGCGGGCAAATCGGGCGGGGGTGCCTTCAGCACCTTGACGATGACCCGGTGCATGGCCCACGCCACCACCAGCGTCAAGACCGACACACCCAGCGCAATCCAGGTGCCCGAATCGCTCCAGAGGCTGGCGGGCATCATGCCCCCTGGGCAGCACCAAACGCCACCAATGCGTCCAGCTTGGCCTGGGCTGCACCGCTCTCCAGCGCCTGCTGCGCCATCTGCAAACCCGCCACCATGGTAGGGGCCACGTTGGCTGCGTACAGCGCCACACCGGCGTTCAGCGCCACGATATCGCGGGCCGGGCCGGGCCGGTTGGCCAGCACGCCCAGCAACATGGCTTTGGACTGCTCGGGCGTTTCCACCTTCAGCGCGCGGTTGCTGGCCATGGTGAGGCCAAAGTCTTCCGGGTGGATTTCGTACTCGGTCACCACACCGTTTTTCAGCTCGCCCACCAGCGTGGCCGCACCCAGGCTCACCTCGTCCATGCCATCGCGGCCGTACACCACCACGGCGTGTTCAGCGCCCAGGCGCTCCAGCGCGCGCACCTGAATGCCCACCAGATCGGCGTGAAAAACGCCCATCAGGATGTTGGGCGCACTGGCGGGGTTGGTGAGCGGGCCCAGGATGTTGAAGATGGTTTTCATGCCCAGCTCGCGCCGCACCGGTGCCACGTTTTTCATGGCCGGGTGGTGGTTGGGCGCGAACATGAAGCCCAGGCCGGTTTGGGCGATGCTGTCAGCGATTTGATCGGGGCTGAGGTTGATGTTGACGCCCAGGCTTTCCAGCACGTCGGCACTGCCGCTTTTGCTGCTGACGCTGCGCCCGCCATGTTTGCTGACCCGCGCGCCTGCAGCTGCGGCCACGAACATGGAGCAGGTGGAAATGTTGAAGGTGTGCGAGCCGTCGCCTCCGGTGCCCACGATGTCCACGAGGTGGGTGGTGTCGGCCACGTGCACTTTGGTGGAAAACTCGCGCATCACCTGCGCCGCAGCGGTGATTTCACCGATGGTTTCTTTCTTCACGCGCAAGCCGGTGATGAGAGCTGCCATCATCACGGGCGACATCTCGCCGCTCATGATCAGGCGCATGAGGTGAAGCATTTCGTCGTGAAAAATCTCGCGGTGCTCGATGGTGCGCTGCAGTGCCTGCTGAGGGGTGATTTTGGCGGTGTGGGGCATGGTGTGTCTCCGGAAATACCTGCGGAAATGTAAAGGGTTGGGGCTGGGCAGCTTGGGGCGGTGTCAGCTGCCAGGCGCTTCTGTCAGGGCCAGCTTGACGCCAAAGCCCACGAACATCACACCCGCCACCCGGTCCAGCCAGTGCATGGCGCGCTGCACCACCCCCATGCGGCGCGTGGCCCAAGCGGCCAACAGCGCGTAGCCCACGTTGATGGGCAGTGCGTTGACGTTGAACAGCACGCCCAGCAGCACGAACGTCAGTGCCGGGTGGCTGGCATCCGGGGCAATGAACTGCGGCACGAAGGCCAGGAAGAACAGGGCCACCTTGGGGTTGAGCACGTTGGTGAAAAAGCCTTTGAAAAAGATGCTTTTCAGTACCTTATCGCTTTTCTGCATTGGTTTTTCAGCTAGCAATTCAACGGATGCAGGGGCCTTCGACAGCACCAACTTCAAACCCACGTAAAACAGGTACGCCGCGCCCACCCACTTCAACACCGTGAACGCGGTGCTGGACGCAGCCATGAGGGCACTCACTCCCAGCGCCGCCGCAAAAATGTGCACAAAACACCCGGCGGTGATGCCCAGCGCGGCTACCACACCTGCTTTTGCACCCGAGCGCAGCGCGCTGCTGACGATGTACAACACATCCGGCCCAGGCGTGAGATTGAGCAACCAGCCCGCCAGGATGAACAGCCCCAGGTTGTTGACGTCGGTCATGAGCGGCCTTTCCGTCGTGGATCAGGCGTTGAAAAACCGTCGGATGGCGGCCACCGCGTGGTCGACCCCGGCGGCATCCACGTCCAGGTGCGTGACGAACCGCAGCCGGTACAGGCCCGTGGCCCGCACGCCGTTTGCGGCGAGGTGAGCCAGCAGGTCGGCAGAGCGGTCGCGCGCATCGCCCACCAGGTCCACGAACACGATGTTGGTGTGCGGCGCTTCCACCTGCAAACCCGGCACGTCAGCCAACCCCACAGCCAGGCGCTGGGCCAGGACGTGGTCGTCGGCCAGGCGGTCGACGTGGTGGTCCAGCGCATGCAGCGCTGCTGCGGCCAACATGCCCGCCTGGCGCATGCCACCACCGGCCATCTTGCGCACGCGGTGGGCACGCTGAATGAACTCGGCCGAGCCGCACAAGGCCGAGCCCACCGGCGCACCCAGCCCTTTGCTGAAGCACACTGACACGCTGTCGAAGCATTGGGCGATGCGCCGGGCTTCGAGCATCACACCCCCACGCTCGCTTGGCTCGCTGCCCCCCATGGGGGCTGCCCCGCCTTGGGGCGGCCCGGCGGCAGGTGCATTCACGCCCCCACGCTCGCTTGGCTCGCTGCCCCCCAAGGGGGCTGCCCCGCCTTGGGGCGGCCCGGCGGCGGGGCGATTCCCAACCGCCTGCGCCACCGCCGCGTTGAACAGGCGAGCACCGTCCAAGTGGCGGGCCAGGCCTTTGCCTTGCGCCCACGCCGTGGCGGCTTGCACATAGTCGAACGGCAGCAGCTTGCCGCCCAGCGTGTTTTCCAGCGCCAGCAGGCGAGTGCGGGCAAAGTGGGCGTCGTCGGGTTTGACGGCGGCCTCCAGGTCGGCCAGTGCCAGCGTGCCATCGGGTTGGTGCGCCAGGGGCTGCGGCTGGATGCTGCCGAACACCGCGCCACCGCCGCCTTCCCAGCGGTAGCAGTGCGCCTGCTGACCCACCAGGTATTCGTCACCCCGCTGGCAATGCGCCAGCAGCGCGCACAGGTTGCTTTGCGTGCCGGTGGGCACGAACAGCGCGGCCTCGAAACCCAGCAGGCTGGCAATGCGCGCCTGCAGCGCGTTGACCGTGGGATCGTCGCCAAACACGTCGTCGCCCAGCGGGGCCGCCAGCATGGCCTGCCGCATGGCGGCGGTAGGCTGGGTGACGGTGTCGCTGCGCAGGTCAACCTGCGGGTTCATTTTTTGCATGAAATAGGGCCTCAGCGCTTGTCTATATTCACTTGTCAGCTATGGCCGTGAATGCCGTTACCGCACCAAAAAGTTCTTCAGCATGGCGTGGCCGTGCTCGGTCAGGATGCTCTCGGGGTGGAACTGCACGCCCTCCACGTCCAGCGTTTTGTGGCGGATGCCCATCACCTCGCCGTCGTCGGTCCAGGCGGTGGCCTCCAGACAGTCGGGGCAGGTGCTGCGCTCGATGGCCAGCGAGTGGTAGCGGTTGACCGTGAACTGTTTGGGCAGCCCGGCAAACACGCCCTGCTGCGTGGTGGTGATGACGCTGGTTTTGCCGTGCATCAGTTCTTGCGCCCGCACGATGGTGCCGCCAAACGCCGCGCCAATGCTCTGGTGGCCCAGGCACACGCCCAGCACGGGCACCCGCCCGGCAAAGTGGCGGATGGCCGCCACTGAAATGCCAGCCTCGGCTGGCGAACAGGGGCCGGGGGAAATGACCAGCCGGTCCATTTGCCCGCTGGCCAGCAGCGCGTCCATCTGCTCCAGCGTGATTTCGTCGTTGCGGGCCACGGTGACCGTGGCACCCAGCTCGCCAAAATACTGGACGATGTTGTAGGTGAAGCTGTCGTAGTTGTCGATCATCAGCAATTTCATGGCGTGCCCCTCATTCCAAACCGGCTTCAACAAGTTCTGCGGCGCGCAGCAAGGCGCGCGCTTTGTGCTCGGTTTCACGCCATTCCATCTCGGGCACGCTGTCGGCCACCACACCGGCTGCCGCCTGCACGTACAGCACGCCGTCTTTGATGACCCCGGTTCGGATGGCAATGGCCACGTCCATGTCGCCTGCGTAGCTGAGGTAGCCGCACGCGCCGCCGTACACGCCGCGTTTGGTGGGTTCGAGCTGGTCGATCAGCTCCATGGCGTGCACCTTGGGCGCGCCGCTGAGCGTGCCCGCCGGGAAGGTGGCCTTCAGCACGTCCATGTTCGTCATGCCTTCGTTCAGGATGCCTTCCACGTTGCTCACGATGTGCATGACGTGGCTGTAACGCTCGATGGCAAAGGCCTCGGTCACCTTGACCGAACCGATGCGCGCAATGCGCCCGATGTCGTTGCGGGCCAGGTCGATCAGCATCACATGCTCGGCGCGCTCTTTGGGGTCGGCCAGCAGGTCTTTTTCGGCGGCCAGGTCGGCCTCGGGTGTGGCGGCGCGGGGGCGCGTACCGGCCAGCGGGCGAATGGTCGCCTTCACACCAGTCTTGCCATCCACCTCCACCGTCTCCTGTCGCACCAGAATTTCGGGGGATGCGCCCACCACGTGCAAGTCTCCGCCAGAGCCATCGGCCCCGTTGAAATTGTAGTAATACATGTAGGGGCTGGGGTTGAGCGAGCGCAGCGCCCGGTACAGGCTGAGCGGGCTCTGTGTGTAGGGCTTGGCCATGCGCTGGCCCATCACGATCTGCATGAAATCGCCCCCGGCAATCAGCGCCTTGGCGCGGTCCACCGCGGCCAGAAAATCGGCCTGCGTGCGGTTGCTGCTGACGGGCTGTGGCGCAGTGGCGGGCGTGGCGGGCGGGAACACCGCCGAGCGCAGCCGGGCCTTCAACTCGGCCAGGCGGGCTTGCCCACGGGCGTAGGCGCGGGGCTGGGCCGGGTCGGCGTACACCATGATGTGCAGCTTGCCCGACAGGTTGTCGATCACGGCCAGCTCTTCGCACTGCAGCAACAGGATGTCGGGCGTGCCCACATCGTCGGGCGGGCAGGTGGCTTCCAGTTTTTTCTCGATGTAGCGCACCGCGTCGTAACCAAAGTAACCCGCCAGGCCACCGCAGAAACGCGGCATGCCGGGTTTGATGGCCACCTTGAAGCGCTGCTGGTAGGCCGCAATGAAGTCCAGCGGGTTGCCGTGCGCGGTTTCCACCACGCGGCCATCGGTCACCACCTCGGTTTGGGCTGCGGCACCGAAACCGGTGGCACGCAGCAAGGTGCGGGCTGGCAGGCCGATGAAGCTGTAGCGGCCAAAACGCTCACCGCCCACCACCGACTCCAGCAAAAAGCTGTTGGCGCCGGGCTCGGCACCTGGGCTGGCGGCCGAGGTGTGTGCCAGCTTCAAGTACAGCGACAGCGGGGTTTCGAGGTCGGCAAAGGCTTCGACGCTCAGGGGAATGCGGTTGTAACCCTGGGCAACCAGTTGGTCGAATTCGGTTTGTGTGATCACGGGCAAGACCTTTTCATCAGGTCGGACGGCGGAGCCACTTTGGGCTGGGTGCTCGTCCGGGTGGCGTGCCAAGCGGATGTGTGCCGGGCAAACGCCTGTGTTCTGGGATGCCATCAGGAAGACTGACGGTGAGGGCGTGTGGTTTGTATGACCACCGCGTGCCGCCAAGCTGTCAGAAGCCGGGGCTGAAACTGGAACCAGTAACGCAGTCAGTCAGCGCGCAGAGCAACCACGCCAGGGCCAAGCTCCCCGGTCGCTGCAACCTGTGGTGGTGATGCGGTGAATGAACATGGTGGCCAGTGTATCAAAGGCGTTCCGTCATTTGGGGGGTTGTCCATCGGGGGCGCGCAACCGGCGTGCCGAACGCCCCACAAAACGGGCTCACCCACGCTGCGGCTGTGTGCACAACTGGGCAAGGGTCGGTCCGACACCTCTCGTCAATGCCCTGGGAACGATTTCCCCGCCCCCATCAACAACGCCAGCTGCTCAGCGGCCATCGGGCGACCAAAGTAGTACCCCTGCATCAGACGGCAGCCGTTCTGCAGCAAAAAGTCGCGCTGACCGGGTTGCTCCACACCCTCCGCAATGACTTCCTTTTTCAGGCTGTCGGCAATGCCCACAATGGCCCGGACGATGGCCACATCGTCTTCGTTGCGGGGCAATTCGCGGACAAAAGACTGGTCGATCTTGATCCGGTTGAAAGGCAGCCGCTTCAGGTAACCCAGGCTGGAATAGCCGGTCCCAAAATCGTCCATAGACAGCTTGATGCCGATGGCGCTGAGTTTGTACAACATCTCGATGATGCGGTCTGTGTCACGGATGAACGCGCTCTCGGTGATTTCCAGCTCCAGCCATTGGGGATCAAGCCCAGCTTCACTCAGGGCAGACAACACCTGATCGGGCAAATCACGCTGGCGCAGCTGAACGGCAGACAGGTTGACGGCCATGACCACCGGCGGATACCCCTGGTCGATCCAGGCCCGGCTCTGTCGACAGGCCTCACGCAGCACCCAGTCACCAATGGTGTTGATCAGGTTGCTTTCCTCTGCAACGGGAATGAAACGAGCCGGCGGGATGTCGCCCAGCTCCGGATGTGGCCAACGGATCAGTGCCTCCAGCCCAATCAGGGTGCCAGTCGCGCCATCGACCTGGGGCTGGTAGTGCAGCCGGAATTCCTGTCCAAGAACGGCCCGCCGCAGGTTGTTTTCCAGTGCCACCCGCTCTGAAATGCGGATGTTCATCTCCTGCGTGAAGAAGCGGTAAACATTGCCGCCTGCCGCTTTGGCCTGGTACATGGCGGTGTCGGCATTTTTCAGCAAGGTGCTGATGTCTGCACCGTCTTGGGGGTAGGTGCTGATGCCAATGCTGACCCCCACCAGAAGTTCATGCCCATCCACCACAAAAGGCGTCTTGATGGCCTCAATCAGTCGCTGAGCGACGTTGGCCACCCGCGAGAGGTGCTTGAACCCCTGCATCAGCACCGCGAATTCGTCGCCCCCCTGGCGGCTGATGGTGTCACGGGCATCCAGTTTGGCACGCATGCGCTGTGACACCTGTTGCAACAACTGGTCGCCCACTTCATGACCGAGCGTGTCGTTGACAAACTTGAAGTGATCCAAGTCCAGGAAAAGCACCGCCAGCGGGGCCTGTGCACCCAGCGCATCGGCCAACGCCACCGCCATGCGGTTGCCCAGCAAGGCCCGGTTGGGCAGGTCGGTGAGGATGTCGTGCTCGGCCAGGTAACGGATGCGCTCCTGGTCCACATGCAGCTGGGTGATGTCCCTGGCGACACCGGCCACACCTGCAAGTTGCCCCTGTTCATCCAGCACCGGGGTCGAGATGTATTCAAAGTGACGCAGGCCACTGCCTGCCACGTCCTGAGTGGCTTCACGGCGTTGCTGGACCCGGGTCGAGAGGGCTTTGACATCCTGCGCCTGCAGCGCCTGCGCGGTGGACTCGGGCCAGATGTCGGTCACCGTCTGACCCAAAATCTGCTGCATCTCACGTCCGCTGAGCCGGAGATAGGCCTCGTTGACGGCAATCATGCGCTGGTCGCGGTCGGTCAGCCAGGCAGGGTCGGGCAGGCTGTCAAGCAAGGCACGGGTGCGGCGCATCGTGGTTTCGTAGGCCTCGGTCATGCCCCTGGCCAGGCGACGTGCCTCGTCGTACGTGCGCAACCAGACGATGATCCCACCCGTCAGCACCAGGGCAAGAATGAACGCGCTGACCGCACTCCAGACAGCCTGCCGATGCCAATTGGCAAGGTAGTCGCTGGGGGCGTGGCCCACCAGCACGTACAGGGGCAAGTCGCCCACCTTGCGCATGGTGAACATGCGCTCGATGCCATCCACCCCCGAATTTGCGCTGTAGCTGCCCTTGCTTTTGCCTTGTCCAAGCAGGGCGCTCAGCGTGGGGCTCTCGAATGATTTGCCCAATTTGTCAGGCGCGCTGGGGTAACGTGCAATCAGCCGCAATTGGTCATCGATCAGGGACACCGTCTGCGATGGCCCCAGATTCAGCCTGGCATAAAAATCCTGAAAATGATCTGCCCGCACAGCGGCCTGCACCAGCCCAGCAAACTCGCCCTGGTGGTCACTGATGCGGCGGCTCAGGGTGATCACCCAGTTGTCGGTGATGCGGGCAAACAGCGGCTCGGAGATGACCAGCTTGCCGCTGCGGTCAGCCTGGTTGCGCAGAAAGTAAGCCCGGTCACTGATGCTGGCGTTGGAAAGCTCACCCGAAGCATCGAATATGAAGCGTCCGGCCTGGTCGGCAATGCGCAGGCTCTGCGACTCGCCGATCAGCCCCAGGTAACGTGCCAGCGTGGCGTTCACGGCGGGGGCCGCCATGGATTCGCCATGCAGCGCGCCGTTCAATCGCAATTGGCTGGCCAACAGCACGGTATCGACCTTTTCCACCGTGCTGCGGGCGTGGCCTTCCAGCACATTGGCCAGGTTCTCCTGGCTGCGCTGGGCAAACTCGATATCGCGATCATGGGCATACGCCAGCCCGATCACGGTCAGGCCAACATAGGTACAAAAGGCCGCCCCACCCAACGCAATGATGAGCACGCGCCGCCAGTACCCAGCGTCAGCGGATACCCGTGTCGGCGGACTAACAGAGTGACGATCCATGTGGTTTGATGCCGGGGACAGTGTGGTTGCCTGGATGGTAACCACCCCCCGGCAAAGCCGCCATGCAGCTTGAACCCCGCCCGAGCGCGTCCGCATAGACTTCCGGCCATGCTGACCCGCGTGACCGCCTTCACCCAAACCCTCCCCCCTGCCTTCAGCCGCTGGCTGCCACGGCTTGCCAAAGCGACTGCCACGCTGAGCGTGCTGTGGCTGCTGGGCTGGCTCATGCTGCCATGGGTAGCCAAACCCCAACTGGAACGCCATGCCAGCAAGGCCCTGGGCCGCACGGTGACCGTGGACACCGTCAGCTTCCAGCCCTGGTCGCTGGAGCTGGAAGTGCTGGGCCTGCGTGTGAGCATGGCAGAACAGGCCAGCGCGGCTGAAAATACACATAAAAATGCCACCCAGCGCTTGATTGAAAAAGAAAGTCAGCTATCGATACAGCGTATTTATGTCAATGCTGAACTCAGCTCGCTGTTCCGCCTGGCCCCCGTGGTGGATGCCGTGCAGATCGACCACCCGGTGCTGCACGTTCGCCATCTGGGACAGGGCAAGCACGACCTGCAAGACGTGCTCGACAAACTGGCCCGCCCCAGCGAGCCTCCCCAGCCCGACATCGGCCCTGCCCGCTTCGGCCTGTACAACATCCAGCTGCGAAACGGCGAAGTGGACCTGTACGACGCGCCCGAAGACAACCACCACGCGCTGACGGACATCACGCTGTCCATCCCGTTCATCAGCACACTGGGCGTGGCCAAAGAGGTGCGCGTGAGCCCCAAGCTGGCGTTCAAGCTCAACGGCAGCCCGTTTGAAACCGAGGCAACCACCCAACCGTTCAACGAGAGCCTGAGCACCGATGCCACGCTGAACATCACCGGCTTCAACCTCACGCCCTACCTGGACTACCTGCCCAAAGACCTGCCCGTGCGCCCCGTACAGGCCACGCTGGGTGCAGACCTGAAGGTGGCGTTTGCGCACAGCCCGCATGCCAGCGTGCGCATCACAGGCCACGTCAGCGCCGACGACGTGGCCCTGACCGATGCCCACCAGCAACCGCTGCTGACACTGGCCCGCGCCAAGGTCGAGTTGGCCGATGTGCGTCCGCTCGAACGCGTCGCGTTGCTGGGCCTGGTGGCGCTGACAGCACCCCAAGCCCACCTCAGCCGTGATGCACAAGGCTTGTTGAACACCGCATCGAATTCACTCAATTCAGAAGCAAACAAACCAATACACAAAAGCGGTGAGACCCAAAAAAGCTTGAAACATTTACCAACTGAGAGCAAAGACACTGACCGCTGGGCACTGGGCGTGTCGGCCTTCAAACTGACGGATGGCAGCGTGACCTGGGCCGATGCCCTCACCCCCGATGCCCGGCAGCAACCCGCCCGCCTGGCATTGACCCAACTGCAGGCAAATGCCAGCCAGTTGCATTGGCCGCTGCCCACCGACGCCACCCAGGCCGTGGCGTTTGATGCCACGGCTCAGCTCGCAGGCAGTTTGCCGGACGCGCCGTCAGCCGCAGGCGCAGGTGCAGGTGCAGCCACAACGACGACGACAGGCACAGCTCAGCGTACCGCGAAGGCGAAGGGCAAGCCGCCCGCCCAGGCCGTCAAAGCCCAACCCCTGCGGGGCAACACCAAACTGCCAGCAGCCCAAGCGACCGCGCCTGCCAGCCTCCACCTGAAAGGCACCGCGCTGGCCAGCCAGGCCGATGCCACCGTGGCCATCCACGACCTGGCCCTGCCGCTGCTGGCCCCCTACCTGCGCGCCCACCTGACACCCACCGTGCAAGGGCAACTGAGCGTCCAGGCGCAAGCCAACTGGAAGCGCGCCCAACCCACCACCACAGCAGACGACCTGACGCTGACGCTGGACCAACTGAACCTCAGCCAGTTCAAACTGGTCGAGGCAGGCGGCACCGAGGCCGCGAGCCTGCAGACACTGGCGGTACGCGATGCACAGCTGCGGCCGCTGGCGCGCACCGCCAACCTGGGCAAGGTCAGCCTCACGCGCCCCGTGTTGCCGGTACAGCGCAACCAGCAGGGCCAGCTGATGTTTGCCCAGTGGCTGACCAGCCCACCCGCCGCCACGGCGGTCGCCCCCCCGACGGGCACAACGCCCTACCCCGATGCGCGCCCTGTGACGGCGGCGCCGACCGCGCCATCGCCCGCTGCGTCGGCACCCCAACCCACGTCGGCCCAGGCTGACCCCGTCTGGGCCTGGCAGCTGCCCGAGCTGACCGTGACCGATGGCCAGTTTGCCTGGCGCGATGCCACCACCGTGCCTGCCGTGGCGCTGCAAACCAGCGCGTTCAAGCTCAGCGTGCTGGGGCTGACGTCGCGCGGCGGGCCACCGGCCGAGGTGGCCGCGTCCATGCGCGTGGGCGCGGGCCAGACCGAACCCGGCACCGTGAACTGGCGCGGCACGCTGGCACTGGGTGACGACGGCCAGACACCGCAGGTGAAAGGCAAACTCGATGCCCTGCGCTTGCCCGCACACGCCTTGGCCCCGTATGCAGCGGCCCAGCTGAACCTGACGCTGCTGCGGGCCGACGCCAGCTTCCTGGGCTCGCTCGCCTACAGTGCAACTCAGGCAGGCCCCAGCACACAACTGGCGGGCGATGCCACGTTGGAGAACTTCCGGGCGGACACGGTTGCCAACGGCACCACCGGGGCAGAAGAGTGGCTGCGCTGGAAAACGCTCAACCTCAAGGGGCTGGCTGTGAAGCTGGCACCCGCCACAGCCACCCAGGTAAACGTGGAACGGGGTGCCCTGAGCGACTTTTTTGCCCGCATCGTCATCCAGGACAACGGGCGCATCAACCTGCAAGACATCAGCAAACAGGCTGCGGCCGAAGCGGCGGCAACCCGGGCGGCGGGGCCAACCAACGGCACGGGCAGTGACACGTCCACGACGGCAACGGCACACGTACCGGGGCAATCACCCGCCCTCGTATCGGCACCCGCAGCGCCGCAAGCACCCGCATCTGCGTCAGCTCAGCCTTCGCCAACAGATCCCCTTGCCACCCGCATCAGCATAGGGCCGTTCAGCCTGGTGAACGGCGCGGTGGATTTTTCAGACAAGTTCATCCGCCCCAACTACCAGGCCAACTTGACTGACCTGACCGGTCGCCTGGGCGGCTTCTCGTCAGACGGCGCCACGGCCCAGGTCGATGGGCAAAGCGCCCCGCAGATGGCCGAGCTGGAGCTGCGTGGCAAGGCCGAGGGCACCGCGTCGCTGGAGATCATCGGCAAACTCAACCCGCTGGCCAAGCCCTTGGCGCTGGACATCGAAGGCCGCGTGCGCGACCTGGAGTTGCCGCCCCTGTCGCCCTACACCATCAAGTACACCGGCCACGGCATCGAGCGCGGCAAGCTCAGCTTGGACGTGAACTACACCGTGCTGCCCAACGGCCAGCTGACCGCGCGCAACCAGCTGGTGCTGAACCAGCTGACCTTCGGTGAAGCTGTGCCCGGTGCACCCGCCAGTCTGCCCGTGAAGCTGGCCACCGCACTGCTGTCAGACCGCAACGGTGTGATCGACCTGAACCTGCCCATCTCGGGCTCGCTGAACGACCCCGAGTTCAGCCTGGTGCCGGTCATTTTCAAGATCATCGGCAACATCATCGTCAAGGCCATCACGGCACCGTTTTCGTTGCTGGCGGGCGCACTGGGCGGCAGCGATGCCGAGTTGGCCACCGTGGCCTTTGTGCCTGGCACCGCGCAGCTGCTGCCCGCAGCCCAAGACAAACTGGCCCGCGTGGCCAAAGCGCTGGCCGACCGCCCCAGCCTGACGCTGACCGTGGTGGGCACCGCCAGCCTGGATGACGAGCGCACCGCCTACCAACGCGAACGCCTGCAAGCGCAAATCCGTGCCGAGCGGCAACGCAACACGCCCGATGCATCGGCCACCTTGCCCGACTTGGCTCCCGGCAGTGCCGAGCACACCCGCTGGCTGACCGCCGTGTACAAGCGCACCGACATGCCCAAACCCCGCAACGCCCTGGGCCTGACCAAAGACCTGCCACCGGCTGACATGGAAGCGCTGCTGCTGACGCAAATACCGGTCAGCGAAGCCACCATGAAAGAGCTGGCCGTGCAACGCGGCGTGGCCGTGCGCGACCAACTGGCCAAGCTGCAGGTGCCGACGCCGCGGCTGTTCCTGGGTGCACCGGGTTCGGCCCCTCCACACGATGCAGGAACCACGCCACAGGCCGTCGCCCATTTGACACTGGCCATGCGCTGACTCCCCCGGCATGCGGGGCAACCCTGTGCCGCAAATGGGCGCAAAGGCTGACAATGCAGAAAAATAGAACGACCGTTCTTTTTCAGCTTTTCAGCCCAGGACACACACCATGCACCCTGCCCACTCCGTCACCCACCTGCTGGCATCCGCCCTGGCACTGTGCCTGCTGGCCCTCCCAGCCCGGGCGCAGGACACCGATGTGGGCGGCGTGCGCCACCCCGCCAGCGTGTCGGTGCAAGGCACGGCCCTGCAACTCAACGGCGCGGGCATCCGCTACAAAGCGGTGTTCAAGGTGTACACCGCAGGCCTGTACCTGAGCCAGAAGGCCGACACCCCCGAAGCCGTGCTGGCCGCCGCCGGTCCCAAGCGCATGCACATCACCATGCTGCGCGAAATCGATGCCAATGAGCTGGGCAAACTGTTCACTCGTGGCGTGGAAGACAACACACCCAAAGGCGAATACGCCCGGCTGGTGCCCGGCCTCATCCGCATGGGCGAAGTGTTTTCAATGCACAAAAAACTGATGCCGGGCGACACCTTCACCATCGACTGGCTGCCCGGCCAGGGCACGGTCATTGCGGTGAAGGGCCAGGTGCAGGGTCAACCGTTCAAAGAGCCTGAATTTTTCCAGGCGCTGATGCGCATCTGGCTGGGCAAAAACCCCGCCGACCACCTGCTGAAAGACGCGCTACTCGGCAAGCAAGCCTGACAGGTCAACCAGCGAATCGACCCAGCCGTCGGCATCCACGTTGCGCGCAGGCTGGCCGTGGTTGTAGCCATAGGTCACCAGCACCACCGGGCAACCGGCGGCGCGGGCGGCCTGGGCATCGTTGCTGGAGTCGCCCACCATCAGCGTGTGGGCGGGCAGCGTGCCCAGCGCTTCGCAGGTTTTGAGCAGCGGCAACGGGTCGGGCTTTTTGCGTGCGAACGCGTCGCCACCGAACACCTGGCTGAAGTACCCGTCCAACCCTTTCTGGGCCAGCAATGGCAAAGCAAATGCGGTGGGTTTGTTGGTCAGGCAGGCCAGCACCAGCCCTTGCCCGCGCAACCAGGTCAGGCCTGCCAGCACGCCGTCGTACACCCGGCTGTGCTGGCCGTTGATGGCCAGGTAGTGGCGCTGGTAGGCCGCCATGGCAGATGGGAATGCATCCTCAATCTCAGCGCTCCGCCAGCCCGGCCGCACATGCGCCAGCGTGCTGCGGATGAGGTGCTCGGACCCCTTGCCCACCATGCGCTCCACGTCGCTGGGCAGCACAGGTGGCAGCTGCATGTCGGCCAGCATGAGGTTGAGGGCCACGCCGAAGTCGCCCAGCGTGTCGACCATGGTGCCGTCCAGGTCGACGATGGCCGCGTGAAGGGGTGGGTGGTTTGACTTGAAAGATGCCGTCAACATGAAGCGGTGCCCGTGAAAATGCAAAGGGTCGATTGTCGCCAGCCCGCGCCATGAAAAAAGGCCGAGACCCGTTACCGGGTTCGGCCCAAACTTGGAGAAAACGGAATGCAGGCTGTCAGAAGTTGTGGCGCAGCCCAACGACAGTCGAATTGACCGCCTTGGCCGCCTTGCCCGCGCCGTTGTGCAGCAACACGCCGTAGACCGATGTGCGCTTGGACAACGCGTACTTGGCTTCCAGCAGCGTGTCGGTGTCGTGTTTGCGGGTGTCGCGCGCCACATCCAGCGTCAGCGACAGCTTGCCCAACGGCAACGTCCCACCCACCGTGAAGCCCTTGCCCAGGTTGGCGCCAGTGGCATCTTGCAGGCTGCCTGCCAGCTTGAAGCTGCCAAAGTTGTAGGCGGCACCCAGCGACAGGTTTTTGCCCTTGTTGTCGAGCTTGTTGTAGACGAGTGCGGCAGACAACGGGCCCGCACGGTAAATCAGGTTGACGTCATTTTTGGCCACGTTGCCGTTGTTGGCGGCAAACAGATGGCCCACGGTCACGGTCAGGCCACCCCAGTTCGGACTGGTGTAGCTCACTTCAGCGTTGTGGCGGGAATTGAGGCCGCCATAGCCAAACTGGCTGTTGACCACGGCGTAGTTGGCCGAGCCCGTCAGCTCCCACGCTGCCGTGCCGTACCAGCTGGGGGTCAGCGAGCGGCCCGCCTTGACGGTGCCGAACCCACCTGACAGGCTCATGTTGGCCGCCCGGGCGAACAGGGCTGCCGAGGTGGCCCCGTCCAGCAGGCTCACCTGCGATTCGAAGTTGAACCCGGCTTTCAGGCCACCACCCAGGTCTTCGGTGCCACGCATGCCCCAGCGGCTGGTGCCGTTGTTCTGGGTGCTGCTGCTGACCAGCTGTGTGGCCAGGCCGGTGGTTTTGCTCAAGGCCACGTCAGCCACGCCATACAGCGTCACGGTGGACTGTGCGGCGCTCAGCCCGCTGGCAGAAACGGCCAACAAGGCCAGTGCGGTTTTTTTCATTCAAGGTCTCCTCTCGGTAATGGGACCGGCCGCCACAACGGCGCCCGCATCCGGGGTCAAATCAAACCGGCAGCGCCCAACAGCGCACCGGCACCCAGCATCCAAAGCAGGTGCAAACGGGTCCGCCAGACCAGCACCGTGCACACACCGCTCACCACCCACAGCCCGCCGCTGACCGCCCAGTGGCCATCGGCCCGGGCCAGCAACCAGGCACCCGACAACAGCACCCCCACCACGACGGGTGCCATGCCCTGGCGAAAGGCCTGAATACCCGTCCAGCTTGGGTGGCGGTTGCACCACCGTGCGATGGCCAGCGTCAGGATCGAGCTGGGCAGCAGCACACCCAACAGGCCCAGCAGCAAGCCCAAGGTGCCCAACCCAACGGTCAGCCAGCCGCTGGCACCGGGGCCTGCGGCGTTGACACCCACCTGCCCCCCCACCAGGGCGATGTACAACACGTTGGGACCGGGCGCAGCCTGCGCCAGCACCAGTGCGTGTTTGAACTGCGCAGCGCTCAGCAGGCTGTGCTGCGTGACGGCATAGCGTTACAGGTCGGGCACCAGCGTGACCGCACCGCCCACGGCCAGCAGCGACACCGACAGGTGAAACAGGCCGTAATGCCACCAGTCGAGCCCGCTCATGCCACCCTCTGCGTGCGCAAAGCCCGCCACGTCAAGGCACACGCCACACTGCCCAAACCCAGCACGATGAGATGCAGCGGCAACGTCAGCGCCACGGTGCCGACAAAGGCCGCAGCCACCAGACACACGATGGCAACGAACCCCAGCACATGCTGTCTGAGGCTTTGCAACAGCTTCAAAGCGGCACCGGCAATCAGCCCCGCCGCCACCGCCCCCATGCCGCGCAAGGCGCCGTCCACCGCAGGCCAATCGGCCCACTGGTTGAACAGCGTGGCCACGGCCAGCAACAGCAGCAGTGGAAACACCAGGAGGCCTGCCAACGCCGACAGCGCCCCTGGCCAGCCCATGTGCCGGTCGCCGAACATCAACGCCAGGTTGCAGACGTTGGGACCGGGCATCACCTGTGCCACGGCCCAGTCCTCGATGAACTCGGCATCGGTCAGCCAGCGGCGCTTGTCGACCAGCTCGCGGTGAACCACCGCCAGCACACCACCGAACCCTTGCAGCGACATCACTGAAAACGCCCGGAACAGCTCGTCCAACCGTTGCGGCTTCATTGACTGCGTCTTCAGGCTCGCATCAAGCGACTGGGTGCAGGCGTCGTCGGGCAGGCTCATCGCCAGTGGCTCATTGCGACTTGGCAGTGCTGGCCTGAACGGCCCGCTGATCGACGGGGTCGAGGCCCGTGGCGCGAACGATGTCAGCCACGGCGGGCGATGTCAGGAAGCGCAGCAAGTGGCGCGCGAGCTCAGGCTGGGCAGCCCCTTCGACCAAACCTGCCGAGAAGAAAATGGTTTGCTGCACCTCGTCTGGCAAGGTGCCGATGAAGTCAAGCTCCTTGAAGTAAATCAGCTCGCTCACCTGCTGAAAACCCAGCTCCGCATCGCCACGGGCCACCACCGCCCCGACGCGTTCGCTGAGAATCTTTTTCCCGGTCACGGCGAGCCGCTCTTGCACGCCCAGTTTGGGGAACATTTCGGTCGACAGATAGGTACCACTGGCGCTGGCCGAATACGCGACTGACTTCGCGTTCAACAGCGTTTGCGTCAATGCCGCCACCGTGCTGATGTCGGGCTTGGGCGTGCCCTTGCGAACCGCCGCGCCGATTTGCGAACGCACCACGTCCACGCGCGACCCTTTCACCAACTTGCCGTCACGCATCAGTGCTTCCAGGCCACCTTCTGACAGGATGACGAGGTCAAACGCCTCTCCCCGGGCAAAGCGGCTGGGAATGGAGTCGGGTGCGTTGCCGATGGATGCCCCATACGAACTGATGACCTTGTGGCCCGATGCTGCCTCGTAAATGGGTACCAGCTTTTTGTAGGCTTCGGTGAAAGCCCCCGAGGTCACGACCCTGATGTCACCCGCCAGCGCGGCTTGTGTGGCAAACAGGGCCACCAGGATGCCGCCCAGGGCACGGCGGGTGAGGCTGCGTGAAAGTTGACTGAGTGTGCGCATGTGTTGTCTCCGTTGTGGTTTGAATGGCGAATGGGCGCAGCCCATCACTGCATGGTGATTTTTCGGTCGCGGATCACGCGGCCCCAGGTGGCCGACTCGCGCTCGATTTCTTTGGCCAATTCGTCACGCGTGCCGGGTTGGGGTGGCATGCCATGGCCGTTGAGTTCGGTGACCACATCGGGGTTTTTGAGCACCTTGACCAGCTCGGCATTCAACCGGTCCAGGATGGGCGCAGGCACTTTGGACGGTGCCACGAACGCGTACCAATTGGTGGCGCTGTAACCGGGGTAGCCCGACTCGGCAATGGTGGGCACGTTGGGCAACTGCGGCAGCCGCTTGGGGCCGGTAGATGCCAGAGGCACGAGCTTGCCGCTCTGGAAATGGGGTTGCGCGGTGTTCAACGTCGAGTAGTACATGGCCACGCGACCGCCCAGCAAGTCCTGCAACGCCGGGGCACCGCCCTTGTAGGGCACGTGCACCGTCTCGATCTTGGCCATGTCGTCCATCAGCTCACCCGCCAGGTGCGAGGCCGAACCGGCGCCGGTGGACGCGTATTCCAGCTTGCCTGGGTTCTTTTTGGCGTAGGCAATGAACTCGGCAAAGGTTTTGATTTTGGTGTCGGCCCCCACCACCAGCACGTTGGGAAAGTTGACGCCCATGGTGATGGGGGCCAGGTCTTTCACCGGGTCGTATGGCAGCTTCATGAGGTGCGGCGCGATGGCCAGCGGGCCGACCGAACCGAACAAAATCACACTGCCGTCGGTAGGCGCGGACTTGGCAACGTACTGGTGGGCGATGTTGCCGCCCGCACCGGCCTTGTTGTCGATGATGACGGGCACTCCCAACTGGTCACCCAGCTTCTTGCCAATGATGCGGGCCGCCGCATCGGCGGCACCGCCTGCGGCAAACCCCACCACGATGGTCACGGGCTTTTTGTTGGGAAAGTCCTGGGCCTGGGCCGCAGGGCCGGTCAGCAACGCGGCGGCCGCGCAGGCGCAGGCACTCACGCGCAAAAAATGGCGCTTGTTCATGGTTGTCTCCAGTGGTGGGTTGAAAGTGGGGGGAACAGGTCGAAAAGGTCAGTCGGCCCCCAGGCCGATGGGGTTGGGTTGCCGTTTTTCGACGGCGTGGCGCAGCAGCGCAGCGGTGCGGAACACGCCGTGGGCAAACTTGCCGTAGGGCAAGGTGGCAAACAGCGCCATCACCGCGCCCAAGTGCAGGCACAGCAGCACGCCCTGCGCAGCCGAGCCGCGTGCCAGCCACAAGGCCAGCCCGCTGGCACTGGTGAGGCACAGCAGCGCGATGAAGCCCAGGTCCATCGGCTTTTGTGCCGGGTCGCCATGCAGCGGGTGGCGGCGGCGGTTCAGGCGCCACAGGCCCACTGTGCCCACCAGCAGGCTCAGACCCCCGGTCACACCCAGCAACTTGGGCAACGACGGCAAGTCATACGGCGCGGGCATGCCAAGCAAGTAATGCTGCAGCGTGGCCACGCTGGTGGCCGCAAAGCACAGCATGAAGCCGTAGAAAGTGAGGTGGTGGAAGCGGCGACGCGACAGGGTGTAGGCATCGTCGTCGTTGTGGCAGCCGTCACCGTGCCCACCGCCGAGGTAGGTCAGCTGCAGCACGTTTTGCGTGGCCTCGGCGGTGGCAGGCAGGTTCAATGGCGCACCGCTGGTGGCAGGCGTGATGTCGCGCCAGAAGCGCCGCACCCCAAGCCCCAGCGCCAACACCACCAAACAGAACACCGGTGCAAACAGCGCCACCAGCAGGTTGTGCGGGAAGATGTCGTAGAAATTGCCCACTGGCGACACCAGTGCCGCCATGCCCCGGTGCCCCACTGCAGCCAACACCAGGAACCCGGCCAGCGAGGCGGCCAGTGCCAGCGCCAGCGTCAGCCCGTTGCGTTGGTACAGCCCGCCCAAAGCTGGCGGCCACGCGTAGTCGGCATAGGTTTGACCCCGCACCTCGGCCATGGCCTTGGGCACGTTGATGCCAAATTCGTGGGGCGGCGCGTACTGGCAGGCGTGCAGGCAAGCACCGCAGTTGTGGCACAGGTTGGCCATGAAATGCACGTCGGCCTTGGCAAACGACAGGCGGCGCGTCATGGCCGGGAACACGGCACAAAAACCTTCGCAGTAGCGGCAGGCGTTGCAGATCTGCATCTGGCGAGCCACCTCGGCCTCAGGCGGCGTGAGGGGCACAGGTTCGCCCCTGGCCAGGGCCTGGGCATCACGTGTCAGGGCTTCAAGCGATTGCATGCTCAACTCCTCCGTTGATAGCTGCCATCGCTTTACCTGAAAGCGCTGTATGGCTTTTTGATGCATAAGCCGCATTGACACCCGCGATGCGCCCGAACGCCGTGCCTATCGACATGCCCACCCCGGCGGTGTAGCCCTTGCCCAGCACGTTGCCCGCCATCATTTCGCCGGCCACGAACAGGTTGGGGCTGGGCACGTCGCCAAACCGCACGGCGGCGGTGTCGTCGGTGTGCAGGCCCAGGTAGGTGAAGGTCACGCCCGGCCGCACCGCATACGCATAAAACGGCGCGGTATCGATAGGCCGTGCCCAATGGGTTTTGGCCGGTGCCACGCCGTCGGTGTGGCAGTCGTCCAGTTGCGTGTGGTCAAAGGTGCCCACGCGGCAGGCGGCGTTGTAGGCATTCAGCGTACGCATGAAGGTGTCCACGTCCAGCCCGATGGCCTGGGCCAGCTCGGGCAGGCTGTTGGCCTGCACGCCCGGGAACACCGGTGGCATGAAACGGCCGATGGCCTTGCTGTCGATGACCGAGTAGGCAACTTGCCCCGGCTGCTGCGCCACCAGCCGCCCCCAGATGGCGTAACGCTTGGGCCAGAAGTCTTCGCCCTCGTCGTAAAAGCGCTGGGCCTCGCGGTTGACCACCACGCCCAGCGACACGCAGTCGATGCGGGTGCAAATGCCCCCGTCGTACAACGGGGCACGCGCGTCGATGGCCACCATGTGCGCCTGCGTGGGGTCACCGATGCGGTCGGCCCCATGGTCGTCCAGCATGTGCCGCAGCAGCGTGCCCTGGTTGAAGCGGGTGCCCCGTATCAGGAACTGGTCGGCAGGCCACTCGCCACGTTCGTTCTGGCCCCAGGCCTGGCGCAACCACTCGCGGTTGGACTCGAAACCACCCGCGGCCAGCACACAGGCCTTGGCCGCGATGCGTTCGCCCTTGACGTGAGCGGCCACGAAACGGCCGTTTTCAATCTCCAGTTTGTCGACTGGTGCGTCATAGCGGATGCGCACACCCAGGCGCTCGGCGCTGCGGTAGTAGGCGTTGACGAGTGCCTTGCCCCCGCCCATGAAGAAGGCGTTGGTGCGGGCCACGTGCAGCGCCCCCGACAGGGGCGGCTGAAAGTGCACGCCGTGGCGGCGCATCCAGTCGCGGCAGGTGGACGAGGCGCGGATGGTCAGGCGCGCCAGGTGTTCGTTGGTCTGGCCGCCGGTGACCTTGAGCAGGTCTTGCCAGAATTCTTCTTCGGGGTAGGCGTCCACCAGCACGTCCTGCGGGGCATCGTGCATGCAGCGCAGGTTGCGGGTGTGGCCCGAATTGCCGCCACGCCACTCGCGCGGGGCGGCCTCCAGCAGTTGCACGCGGGCCCCCGCCTCGGCGGCCATCAGGGCCGCACACAAGGCAGCGTTGCCGCCGCCGATCACCAGCACATCGGTGTCCATGAAAAATCGGTCTCCTCATGAGAAAACGTGGCGCCACCCAAAGTTTTCTCACCCCCTCCGGGGGCAGCCTGACGCACGGCGACAGGCTTGGGGGCTCTCACATCACGGAGCGCGATTCTTCCAGTTGCCGATTGTTTTGATAAATGAATATCAGGTCATCATTGTTGCGGTTTGAGCATGGACAGCGTCAACTCGCCAAACGCAGCGGCCGCCGGTGACAGCGTGGTCTGCTTGGCCTGAATCAACACCACCTTGCGCCGCACCACCGGGTTGCCCAGCGCGATCTTGACCACGCCGGGCCGGTCGCCCTCTTTGAACGTGGACGACGGCAGGATGGCGCTGCCCACGCCAGCGGCCACCAGGTTCACCGCCGTGGCGTGGTGCTGCACCTCGTAGTTGCTGCGCAGGCGGATGCCGCGCTTGGCCAACTGGTAGTCCATGAACACCCGGGTGGCCATGAAGCTGCTCACGCCGATCAGCTCGGTGTCGCGCATGTCGGTCCAGGTGACTTGCTTGCGCCCCTCCAGCGGATGCGGACTGCGGCAGATGAACACCAGCGGGTCGGCAAACAGCGGCGTTTCCGCCAGGTTGGGGTGGCGCTCACCCTCGATGGCGATGCCCAGTTCGGCCTGACCCGACAGCACAGACTCGCGCACCTCGTGCGACGAGCCGTCGAGCAAGCGGATGCGGTTGTCGGGGTAGCGGTCGGCATAACTTCGGATGATGCCGGGCAGCACGTGCGACGTCATGGACGGGATGCACGCCAACGTGATGTGGCCCCGCGCGTGCTGCGACATGTCTTTCAGGCGCTCCACGGCGGCCGTCATGTCTGCCACGATGTTGCGGGCACGTGGCAAAAAGTCGCGCCCCACGGCGGTCAACTCCACGCGGCGGGTGGTGCGGTCCAGCAGCTTCAGGGCCAGGTAGGTTTCCAGCTTCTGGATGCGCCGCGTCAGCGCCGTCTGGGTGATGTGCAGCTGCTCGGCCGCCTTGTTGAAGCCGCCCAGGTCGGCCACGGCCACGAAGGCCTGCACCCCGTCAAAATCGATTTTCATTTTTGTATCGTACGGGGCTCACCGCGCGCAGGGCATGTCTGACGCGTCTGCCAGTGCAAATGCACGGGTTTCCCACCCTGTTTGCAATGGTCAAGCCAGCACAAACCGCGCAAAATAGGTTCAACCCGTGCCAGGCCCACTACCTCAGGGCCACACAGAACCGGGGGAGACACATGGACACCACCCAAGCCACCGTTGAACCGCCACCGCCCGCTGAGCCGCCACCCACGCTGGCCTCCGCCGCTGCGCCCGACACCACGCCCATCGAGCCCAGTGCCCCCGCAGCTTCCGAGAGCGTGGCACCTGCGGCGGCCCCTCCCGTTGCGGCAACCGCTGCAACCTCAGCCACCGCACCCGACACCTCTCGCATCACCCTTGCACTCAGCGCCGACCAGCGCACCCTGCAGGCCACCTACACCCCCCCGGCTGACACCGCCACGCCCGGCCCCAAGCTGCAGGCATCCGACATCCACGCGCTGGTCAAGGCACAGGGCCATGGCGCGCTGTGGCAAAACGACCCTGGCATACAGCAGCTGATCCAGCAAATACCGGTTACCAAACAGCCCCTGACGGTGGCCATCGGAGAAAGGCGCGACGCACGCTGCGTGGTGCAGATCAGCAAAGACAAGATGTCCGCCACCATGACTCTGCAGCCACCCCAAGGCGGCATCAACCTGACGCTGGAGCAGGTGAAGGCTGCGCTGAACGAAAAGGGCGTGCGCGCCGGGCTGCTGGAAGACATCCTCGGCACAGCTGTCGAAAAGGGCATGGCCACTGATCTGGAAATCGCCCACGGCAAACCCTGCATCAACGGCGAAAACACCCAGTTTGAAAAACTCGTGCCCGACATGGCGGAGCGCCATCCGCACATCGACGAGCACGGCATGGCTGACTACCGTGACCTGGGCGACCTGGTGGTGGTGAAAGCGGGTACACCGCTGCTGCGGCGCATCCCCCCCACCGCAGGTGAAGAGGGCTTTGACGTGGGGGGCAACCCGCTGCGCCCCAAACCCGGCACCAGCTGGCCCTTTGCACCGGGGCTGAAGGGAGTGGAAACCGATGCCAACGATGTTGACCTGCTGGTGGCATCGGTCACCGGCCAGCCGGTGATGGTGTCGCGCGGCGTGAAAGTCGACCCCAACATGGTGTTGCCACAGGTGGACCTGTCCACTGGCAACGTGAAGTTCGACGGGGCCATCAACATCAAGGGTGATGTGACCGACGGCATGAAGGTCACCTGCACGGGCGATGTGCTGATTGGCGGTGCGGTGCTGGCAGGTGAAATCGAGGCCACGGGCAACGTCATCATCAAAGGCGGCGTGATCGGGCACAGTGAATACAGCAGCAAAGAGTCGGGCTCCACCAGCTGGTTCAGTGCAAAAGTGGTGGCGCAGGGCCACATCCACGCCCGTTATGCCGAGAACGCGTTTTTACGCTCCGAAGCCAATGTGGAGCTTGACGACTACGCCATGCACAGCGAAATCACGGCGCTGGGCCACGTCATCATTGGTAAACCGGGGGGCAAGAAGGGGCGTTTCATCGGTGGGCATGCACGGGCCACGGTCAGCATCCGTGTGGCCGAAGCGGGCTCGGAGGCCGGCCCGCACACGCTGCTGCAAGCTGGCTACAACCCGGCTCTGACCAAAGAACTGTTTTTACTGGACCAGAGCAAGGCGAAGCACGAAGCCGAGATTGCCAATTTGCAGAAAATCATTGACTTCGTGACCGCGCACCCCGAGCGCAACAAAGACGACCTGTCGGGCCGCGCCACCCTGACGCAAGGGCTGCACCAGGGTGAGTTGCTGGAACTGGAGGTACAGCGCACCAACCTGCAAGCAGCCATGCAACTGGCAGACGGTGCGCACATTGCGGTCGACGTGGCCATCCACGGCGGCACCGAGGTGCGCTTGGGGGGCAAGGTGTGGCAAACCACCGACCGGCACGGCAAAGGCGTGTTCCGCATCAATGACGAAGGTGAGCTGGTGCTGGGCAGCTGACCCAGCCCCTTGCATCACTTACCCAGTGACTCGGCAAACGCCTGGATGGCGGCGGGATCGGCATCGAGCAAGGTGTATTCAATGCCTTCTCGCGTCAGCAGTTCCTGAATGGCCTCGTCAATCAGAACGGCCTGCGCCTCGTCTTGCAGGCGGCCCGAGCGCACATACCGCTTGTTTCGGTTGCGCGAAACCATCACGTTGATGTTGCTGAACTGGCCGTGCCAGTCCAGTATTTGCTGGTGCGTTTTGCCCACATCGCAGATGTTGTCTGCATAGGTTTCGTTGTAGAACAACAGTTGTGGCAGCGAGCATTCGGTGACCAGAAACTGCACCTGGCCATCCAGCACCTCCAGCAGCTCGAAATGGTGCTGCGCAATGGCCCACTGGTTGCGCAGGGCCTCGTAGTCGCGTTGCCAGACCTTGGTTTTGGCAAAGTCGGGGATGGTTTCGACCGTTTTGCCGCGCAAATGCAGGTTCAGCACGATGGCTGACGTGAACAACGACTTGTCACACCCCGGACCACCGATGATGTTGATGACCTGGGTGGGGTATAGCCGCAACTTGTTGTCAGGCAACTGTGGCGAAACGTAGGTGTAGTGCAGGGTCATCGTCGAGTCTCCATTTGCGCCACGCCAGTGGGCACCTTTGTATCCGGCAGCATAGCAATGATTCGAATCCGGGCAACCGGCACAACCCTTGCAAACCGACGAACGCGCCAATTGCCCCGCCCGGCGCAACCCGCACGCGGGGGCGTTAAAGTGCAGCCCATGTCCCAATACGAGTTCACCTGCGAAGCCCTGCCCGAATTTCTGCCCGATCAGTCCGATGCGGCCGCGTCCGCGTATGTGTTCGCCTACACGCTGACCATCCGCAACACCGGCACCGTGCCAGCGCAGCTGATTGCCAGACACTGGGTCATCAACGACGCGGCCGGTCACACCCAAGAGGTCAAAGGCCTGGGCGTGGTGGGCCAGCAGCCGCTGCTCAAGCCGGGTGAATCGTTTCAGTACACCAGCGGCACGCGCCTGCACTCGGCCAGCGGCATCATGCGGGGCAGTTTTTTCTGCGTGGCCGAGGATGGCGAACGCTTTGAGGCAGAAGTCCCCGCCTTTGTGCTCGATGCGGGGACCGTCGGTCAACCGTCGCGCGTGTTGCACTGACCATGGCCGCCCCCCGCAACGACCCGGCCGCGCTGCTGGCAGCGCTGGATGCCGATGCCCCAGTGGCGCAGCGCCACCTGTGGCTGATGGCCGCATTGGCCTGGATACGCGGCAACGGGCAAGACACCCAAGCCTCCGTGGGCCGCATCGAACTGCTGCTGGATGCCCTGGCCGCCAACCCGCCACAACAGGCTGCCTGGCATCGGTGGTGGCGCGCATTCCGCCAAAACATGGACCCGGCCCCCCTGCTGGCCGATTTTGGTTTTGCCCCACGCACGGCGTTTTTGAGCGAGCTGGGGTTCCGGCTGCGCAACAAGTTGCTGCCGGGCACGCCTGACACCACACACCCGTCGGAACTGTTCAGCCTGTTGTTCCCGAGCGAATCCGATACAAAGTGGATCGCAGCGCTGTCGCCTTCACTGCTGCAACGCCTGCACGACACCTTGTTCGCGGCAGCCGACGAAGCCCCCCAGCCCATAGCGGCCGCCGACCCTGAGTGCGCCGGGCTCGACAGCTGGGAACGGGCACTGACCGATGCCATCCTGTTCAGCGTGAGCCAGGTCAGCGCCACGGGGTTTGCGGCTGAAATACGCGTGCGCATGTCCGAACAGGCGCTGCGCAGCCGCACCTTCCTGAGCCTGCCGACACAGATGGAAGCCTGCCAGCGCGCCATCTGCACGCAGGGTCCGCACAGTGCCGAAGCGGCGCTGGCTGCAGATGCCCTGCGCAAACAACTGGCCGTGTGTGTGGAGGCCGCCAACACGGTCTATGCCCACCTGGACGAACACGGCATTTCGGTGGGCATCGTCTTTCGGCTGCGCCAGCTGCGCGAACGTGTGCAGCGCATCCACCACCTGCTGGACTGCCTGCTCTCGCGCAACCGTGCACAGGCCACCGCCTCACTGCTGGCTGAACTGGTCAGTGTGGGTCACCGCAGCCGCAGCGTGCGTGCGCTGATTGCCAGCAGCACCCACCTGACTGCCGCCAAGGTGGCCGAGCGCGGCGCGGAAAGCGGCGAGCACTACATCACCCGCAACCGGGCCGAATACGTCGACATGCTCCGGCACGCGGCCGGTGGCGGTGCGGTCATCGGGTTCACCACCTGGGGCAAGTTCCTGCTGTACGGATTGGCCCTGTCACCTTTTTGGCTGGGGTTTGCGGCGGGCATGAACTACGCCCTGTCGTTCGTGCTGGTGCAACTGCTGCACTGGACCGTGGCCACCAAACAACCCGCCGTGACGGCCCCTGCCATGGTGGCCAAACTGAAAGACATTCAAGCACCCGGCGCGGTGCGCGTGTTCGTCGACGAAGTGGCCAACCTGTTTCGCTCGCAGGTGGCCGCCATCGCGGGCAACCTGGCCCTGGTGGTGCCCACGGTGCTGTTGATCAGCTTTGCGCTGCGCGCCATCACCGGCGAACACATGATCGATGCCGACACCGCCCGCCACGTGCTGCACGACATGGACGTGCTGGGCCCCACCGCGCTGTTTGCCGCTTTCACCGGTGTGCTGCTGTTTGCCAGCAGCATCGTGGCGGGCTGGTTCGAAAACTGGTTTGTGCTGCACCGGCTGGACTCGGCACTGGCCCTCCACCCGCGCGTCACGGGGCTGCTGGGCGCGGCACGGGCGCAGCGCTGGGCCACTTGGCTGCGTGCCAACGTGTCGGGGCTGGCCGCCAACGTGTCACTGGGGTTGATGCTGGGCGTGATACCGGCGTTTGCGGCGTTCTTCGGGCTGGGGCTGGAGGTGCGACACGTCACACTGTCAGCTGGCCAGGTGGCTGCCGCCGTGACCACGTTGGGCTGGGCCAGTTTGCTGACACCCGGCCTCTGGCTGGCATTGGCCGGTCTGGTGGTGGTCGGGCCCATCAACCTGGGGGTCAGCTTCTATCTGGCGTTCCGGCTGGCATTGAAAGCCCAGGCCATCAGCAATGTGAACCGTGAGCGCATCAGGGCGGCCCTGCGGTTGCGCTGGCGCAAAGCCCCGCTGAGCTTCTTGCTGCCGCCACGCGACACAGCCACCGACGATCCAGCCGACCCACCCGTCACGCCCTCAAACCCTTGAGCGATCCATGCAGCATGGGTGAGTTTGAACTGATCAAGCGCTATTTCCAGCACAGCCTCCAACCGGCAGGCGTGGCGCTTGGCAATGGCGACGACTGCGCGTTGCTGGCCCCCGCACCGGGCATGCGGCTGGCTGTGTCCACCGACATGCTGGTGGAAGGGCGTCATTTTTTGTCCACGGTCAACCCCGAGGCACTGGGGCACAAGGCACTGGCCGTGAACCTGAGCGACCTGGCTGCCATGGGGGCCCAACCGCTGGCATTCACACTCGCGCTGGCGCTGCCCCGTGCCGACGAGACCTGGCTGGCCGGCTTTTCAAAAGGCCTGCTGGCCCTGGCCGATGCACACGGCTGCGCGCTGGTGGGCGGCGACACCACGGCGGGGCCGTTGAACATCTGCATCACCGTGTTCGGCCAGGTGCCCGAACACCAGGCCCTGCGTCGCAGCGCGGCCAAGGTGGGCGACGACATTTACGTGAGCGGCACGCTGGGCGACGCGCGGCTGGCGCTCGAAGTGTTCCGGGGCGGTGCCAGCCTGAGCGCGGCCGACTTTGCTGCCGTGCGCCAGCGCATGGAGCGCCCCACCCCGCGTGTGGCGCTGGGCGTGGCACTGCGTGGGGTGGCCCACGCGGCGGCTGATGTCAGTGACGGCCTGTTGGGCGACCTGGGCCACATCCTGGCCGCCAGCCAGGTGGGCGCGGACCTGAGCGCAGATGAAATTCACAATTCAATAGCTACCAGCACAATACTGAAAAGCGCTGGAGGCCAATTTTTACCTGATTTTGTATTGAACGGCGGTGACGACTACGAGCTGGTGTTCACCGCCCCGGTGGCAGCCCGCCCTGCTGTGGTACACGCGGCCGCATCGGCATGCACACCCGTTTCACGCATCGGCACCGTCACCGCCTCAACCGGGCTGGTATTGCGCGGACCCGGTGGCCAGCCCATGGCACTGACCTCGCGCTCGTTCGACCATTTCGCCTGACCCACAGGCCCCGACCCACGAGTCTTTGCACATGCACAACCGCTTCTCTTCTGCCCACCCAACGCCGTTGCGCCTGCCTTCCGACCCCGTCATACGCTGGTGCGCAGTCGCAGCGGCAGCCAGCGTCATGGCGCTGACGGGCTGTGGCAAGGCCGACAACGCGGCCCCTGGTTCAGCGGTCAACGGGGGCACCACGGTCACCCAGGCAACGACCCCTGCACCAGCCGCCGCACCGATGCCCCCCATTTCGCTCAACTGCGATGCCGCGTCCACCACCGAAGTGGGCCAGTACATGGCCGACAACAACACCTGGGGCAACAAGGGTGTGGTCGGCTGGACGCAATGCATGGGCGGCGTGCCCCACCCCAAAGGCGGCGTGAGCGCGCAGTGGACCTGGGACTGGAAGTACGAGGGTGACAACGTCAAGGCCTACCCGGAAGTGGTGTTCGGCCACAAGCCGGGTTACCCGAAATCCACCACCACGCTGTTGCCACGCAAGCTCAGCAGCATGCAGACCATTGCCGTGGACTACGACGTGCACACTGAGCGCGAGGGCGCGGGCAACATGGCCATCGACATGTGGCTGACCAACGTGGTCAATCCCACGTCATTTGCCGCACCGCCCATCACACACGAGGTGATGATCTGGCTGGAGGTGTACGGCCCCATGTACACCGGCGGCCAGCAGGTGGACAAGGTGCGCATCAACGGCACGCAGTACCGCGTGTTCGTGGGCGAGAAGTTCGGCCTGGGCTGGCGCTACGTGGCGTTTGCCCCCAACAGCCCCATGCAAACCAGCGGGCACATGGACATGATGCCTTTCTTCATGTACCTGAAGGGCAAGGGCCTGATCACCACCGAAGAATTCCTGGCAACCGTGAACCTGGGGAACGAAATCATCAGCGGCGCAGGCGAAACCAAACTGAACCGGTTTGCCGTTACCGTGAACTGATCGGCTGCAGGACAACGGCTGATTTGCCCTGCGAGGCAGATCGTGGTGCGAGACACCCTCCGATCCAGATGTGGAGGGCTTGCGCAGATTGTTCCAGCCAGTGCCGAGGGGAAATCAACCCGCCAGCAACCCCAGGCACCACCTATGGCACAGGAAGCCTCAACAGCCCCGAGCAGATGTCCTCCTTCAAACGCATCAACTTCGGGGCAAGGACATCAATCAGAAGGGCAACGTCCTCCGGCGTTGACACACTGACGTTGACAACGCAAACGCCTTCCGCAGTTGGGAACGATGTCGACAACGCGACCACTTCAGGTTGCCAACTGGCCCAGCAATAGCCCTTCAATGCAATGCTTGCCATCGACGCCTCTATGGCTTGTTTGACCTCTGTCCAGTGTCGGCCGTTTCGTCGCTTGAATATGGACTCAAGCACCCTGTAGCGCTCCACAGGCACCGTTGCCAGGTACGCCCGACCCAGCGACGTGAGCTCCATTGGCACACGCTGACCAGACACCACATTGCGCAGTGCGACCCGGCGGTTGTATCGGATCGACTCCAGGTAAACCATCTCATCGCGATCCGGGTAGGCCAGGCCCACATTGATGCGCTCGCGCTCAGCCAAGGCCCGCATGTGTGGCGCGGCAATGGCCAGTACCTGTGAGCCCGAGCGCATGGCGTGTCCCAGGCTGAGCACCAGTGGGGCAAGCCGATAGGCGCGACGGGCCCGGTCTTGCTGCAGCAAGCCGGCCGCGACCAACGTCTGCGTGAGGCGGCTCACGGTGGATGTGGAAAGGCCCGTTCGCTCGGCGATCTCACTGTTACCCAACAGGTCAGATCCCGGCCGAAAGGCACGCAGGATGTCCGTGCCGCGCAGCAGCGAGCGGTTCGAGGTTGATCGGCCTGGGTTTTCTTCGAGTGGGTTCATGGGAGGTGTCTCACGAGGGTTTTCCCGAGCATTCGCTTTGATGACACATTCTAAATTCCACTGAATGGAATTGTGTGGATCTCACATTCACGCTGTGGCCCTAAGCTCGAAGAGCGCCGTGTGTGTGCGCTCTGCCGACCCGTTGTCACCCGCCGCACACAAGATGCTGGCGCATTTGCAGGCCCACGCTGCACAGCTCGTGCGTACCCCGCACGGATTTTGCCGATCAAACAACCACCCTGGAGACACCATGAAATTGACCCACATCACACTTGCAACCGGCCTCCTGGCCATGGCGGGCTTCGCCTCGGCCCAATCCAACGTCAGCCTCTACGGGGTTGCCGATGTCGGTCTGACCAAAATCACTGGCCAGAAGGCCCAGCTGCTCAGCAGTGGCACCCAGAACAACGGCACCAGCCGGTGGGGCATGCGTGGCAATGAAGACCTGGGTGGTGGCTTGAAAGCGTCTTTCAACTTCGAGGCACAACTCAGCTTGCTCAACGGGGCCTCGGCCGCAAACCTGTTCGCCCGACAGGCCAATATGAGCCTGGGCGGTGGGTTTGGCACCTTGAAGGCGGGCCGCGCGTTGACGCCCAGCTGGTACGGCGTGATGGCCTGGGAACTGACGGGCTCTGCCAACTATTCTGTGGTCAGCAGCCAGTTCGGCTACGGTGGTGTCAATTCACGACACAACGCAGAGGTGAGCTACACCAGCCCAAAAATGGGCGGTCTGACCGTGACAGTGGGCCACCTGTTTGCCCCGAACAACGGCGATGTCGCCAAGAACGACCTCAACATCATTTACAAGGCTGGGCCATTGGGGGCCTCCTTGGTTTACAACAAGGTGGAAAACAAGGGCAAGAACATGGCGCTGGGTGCCAGCTATGACTTTGGCAGCTTCAAGTTGGCAGGCAGTTGGCAAGATGCCACAGGCGGTGGACTGGGCAAAGGCTTCACCCTGGGCGGCAGCGTGCCTTTGGGCGCGATAACCATCACCGCAGACTTGGCCCGCGACACACAGAAGAAGGACACCGATGCGATGCTGGAGGTGAAATATGCCCTGTCCAAACGTACTTTGGTGTACGGCGTGCTGTTGCGCAACGGCACGGGCAAAACGAAAACCGCCGTCAATTCAACGATGGTAGGCCTGCGCCACAATTTCTGAGCTTGTATCGGACACAGATCAGCTCAGGCTGAGCATTCCAAGGTTGACACCGCCGCACTGGCAACAGGGCGGCGGTTTTTTTCTGTGCGCCCTGCATGGGCGCACGCTCTCGCAGGATGTCAATGTCGCGCAGCAGCGAGCGGTTCGGGGCTGAGCGGCCAGGGCTTCTTCGGGCGGGTTCATGGGAGGATTTTCACGAAGGTTTCCCCGAAAAATTCGCTCTGATGACACCTCGAAACTTCCACTGGATGGAATTGAGTGGATCTCATTTCCACGCTGTGGTCCTAAGCTCGAAGTTCGGCCAACAGGTCGATGCGGCGGCGCACCGGACGCAACGCCCGAGCCCTTCACCCACGGAGACATCACATGAAATCACTTCGCATTTCCCTGCACAGCCTCGCCAGCAGCCTCTGTCTGAGCTTGGCAGCTTTCGTCGGCCCAGCCCACGCTGAATTCCCTGACAAGCCGGTGCGCATCGTTGTGCCATTTGCGCCAGGTGGCGGCACAGACTTGATCGCCAGAACGCTGGGACAAGGCATGTCGCAGGCACTTGGACAACCCGTGATCGTTGAAAACAAACCAGGTGGTGGCACGGCAATTGGTACAGACATGGTGGCAAAAAGTGCCCCAGACGGCTACACACTCGTCATTGCAACACTTGCACACGCGGTGAACCCGAGTCTGCTGCCCAAACTCCCTTACAACAACGACACGGCATTTGCCGCTGTCAGTTTGGTCGGACGCGGACCCAATGTGCTGGTCGTTCGAACTGACAGCCCATACAAATCCGTCAAGGATCTTGTGGATGCGGCCAAGGCGGGCAAGAGATTGACTTACGCATCGCAAGGTAACGGCACATCGGCACACCTGGCCGGAGAGCTGCTCACCAACTTGAGCAAGGTCGATTTCTTGCACATCCCGTACCGTGGTGCCGGACCGGCAATGACTGATTTGTTGGGCGGGCATGTCGATTTTTTCATCGGCACGGCTGCCGCGGTTTCTGGCATGGTTGATCAGGGGAGGCTTCGTGCGCTTGCCGTGACCACCCCTGAGCCCTCCCCTGCGTTCAAAGGTGTGCCAACGGTGGCGGCAACGGTACCTGGGTATTCGGTCGAAAGTTGGTACGGATTCTTCGTGCCCGCCGGCACACCGGCACCGACGATCGCCAAGCTCAATGCAGCCATCAAGAAGGCGGCACATACCCCCGACTTCGTCAAAAAAATTGAGCACGAAGGCTTGGTGATCTCTGCATCGGAACCCGCTGAATTTGACCGCTACGTCAAAGCCGAGGAGGCGCGCTGGAGAAAGATCGTCAAAGAAAACAACATCAAAGCAGACTGAAACCGGACACCCGACATGGACTACACACTGATTGAATTGAACGTCAGCGAAGGCATTGCCACGCTCACCCTCAACCGCCCCGACAAGCGCAACGCCATGAGCGACGGCATGCGCTCGGAGTTCATCGATGCGCTGGAGTCGGTCACAGCCGACAAGGCCATCCGCGCTCTGGTGCTCACCGGTGCTGGCAAAGGCTTCTGCGCCGGTGGCGATATCAGCGGCATGCAAAAGCGCATGAATGCACCGGCAGGGGAAGTGGGCTTCAACGGCTGGCACCGCCAACAGCGCGTGCACCACACGCAGTCGCTGCTGCACACCTGCCCCAAGCCGGTGATTGCTGCGGTCAACGGCGCGGCCTCAGGCCTGGGTGCTGACACCGCACTGGCTTGCGACTTCATCATCGCCAGCGAGTGGGCCAGCTTCGCCTGGTCGTATGTGCTGCGCGGCATCATCCCGGACGGCGGCGGCATGTACTTCCTGCCGCGCCGCGTGGGCCTGGCCAAGGCCAAGGAACTGATCTTCACCGGCCGCCAGGTCAAGGTGGACGAGGCCCTGGCGCTGGGCATCGTGGACCGCAAGACCAGCGCCGACACGCTGCTGGCCGATGCCCAGGCATGGGCCGCCGAGTTGAGCCAGGCCTCCAGCACCGCCATCGCACTGACCAAGACCATCCTCAACCAGAGTTTCGAGATGACCTCACACGACGTGTTCGCGCAGGGCAGCCAAGCGCAAGGTATTTGCTACACCAGCAGCGAGCACCGCGCCTCGGTGGAAGCGTTTCTGGCCAAGGCCGCAGGCAAGGAGTGAAGACCATGGATACCCCCACAAACGCGATCTCTCGCCTCTTGCAGCCGCGCAGCGTCGCGATCATCGGTGCTTCGGCTGACCCCAGCAAAACCGCTGGCCGCCCGGTGGCCTACCTGCAAAAGCACGGTTTTTCCGGTCGCATCCTGCCGGTGAACCCCAAAGCCGACCGCATCGGTGAACTCCCCTGTTATGCCGACATTGCCTCTCTGCCGGAAACCCCCGATGTCGCCATCGTGCTGCTGGGTGCCGAGCGTGCCCACCTCGCGGTGAAAGAGCTCTCGGCTCGCGGCTGTGCGGCAGCCATCGTGCTGGCCAGTGGTTACACCGAAACCGGTGAAGACGGCGCACGCCGCCAGAAGCAACTGGTGGACGCCGCCGGGTCCATGCGGATTCTGGGCCCCAACACCATCGGGTTGGTGAACCTGACCGACAGCATCGTGCTTTCGGCCACCGGCGCGCTGGAAATGGATCAGTTCCCGGTAGGTGGCATCGGCGTGGTGTCACAAAGTGGAGGGATCCTGGGCTCGCTGCTGTCGCGGGCGGCCGCGCGCGGCATTGGGCTCTCCAAACTGATTTCCACCAGCAACGAGGTGGACCTGGAGTTGGCCGATTTCATCGATCACCTGGCCGACGATCCCGCCACGCAAGTGATCGCGCTTTATATTGAAACCGTGCGCGACCCTGCCAAATTCCGTGCCGCCTGCCTGAAGGCCGCGAGCAAGGGCAAACCAGTGGTGGCGTTCAAGATAGGCCGTTCGGAAGCGGGGGCGCAGGCCGCTGTCTCGCACACCGGTGCCATGGCCGGTGCCGACCGCATGTACGACGCGCTGTTCAAACAGGTGGGTGTGATCCGCGCGCAGACCTTCAACGACTTGCTGGACATTCCCGTGGCACTGGCCACCGGGCGCCACATGCGAGGCAAACGCGTGGCCATCCTCACCAGCACCGGTGGTGCCGGCACACTGGTGTCCGACGACCTGGGGGTGGCCGGCTTCGAGACACCCGCGCCCGATGCCGCCACAGCCGAGGCACTGCGCGCCTTGCAGACCGGCACCGAGGCTGTACTGGATCGCAACCCGATCGACGTGACACTGGCGGGCCTTCGGCCCGACCTGCTGCGCGGTGCGATCCGCGCCCTGCTGGCCAGCCCAAGCTACGACGCACTGGTGATCATCGTGGGTTCGTCCAGCCTGGCCATGCCCGAGCTGATGGCCAACGCCATACGCGACTGTCTGCCTGAATCGGACAAGCCGGTGATGGCCTACGTGAGCCCGCATGCGCCCGAGGTGGGGGCCTTGCTCACCCGCACTGGTGTACCTGCCTTTGCCGCAGCCGAGAGCTGCACCGCTGCGCTGGCGGCGATGCTCAAAGTCAGCAGCTTTGTGGTGCCGGTGGAAGAGTCTGATGCTGGCACCACCATCAATGTGGGTGAGTTGCCTTCAGGTTCGCTGGATGAGGCGCAAGCCAAACAGCTGTTTGCGCACTTCAACGTACCCTGCGCAGCAGAGCGCATCGTCACCACGCCCGCCGAAGCTGAAGACGCTGCGCGCGAGCTGGGGGGCCGCGTGGTGCTGAAAATCCTCTCGTCGCAGATCACGCACAAGAGCGACGTGGGTGGCGTGGCCATCGGCCTCACGCCCGATACCGTGGGCGCGCGACTGACCACCATGACCGCCGATGTGCACGCCAAAGCCGGTGTGCGTCCCGACCGCTTCCTGGTGCAAGAAATGGTAGGCGATGGCACCGAGCTGATCCTGGGCATGCACCGCGACACGCTGGGCACAGCGGTGCTGCTGGGTATGGGGGGCATCACCGCCGAGTTGTTCAAAGACACCACCATGCGCCTGTTGCCGCAGGACGCACAGGGCATCCAAGGCCTGAGTCGCGCCGATGCGCTGGCCATGGCCCAGGAGCTCAAGACCTGGCCTCTGCTGGACGGCTTCCGGGGCCGCCCCAAGGCTGACGTGAACGCACTGGTGGACACGATCGTCGCGTTCTCGCGCATGGCAGCGCAGCTCGGTAACCGGCTGATCGAGGCCGAGATCAATCCGGTTTTCGTGCGCCTTCAAGGCGAAGGCGTGAGCGCTGCAGACGGCGTGGTTGTACTGGCATGAGGACGGCACGATGACACCTCGCGTGCACCTGGAACGGGACGGCGAAACAGCCGTCATCCTGATCGACAACCCACCCATCAACGCCGGTTCTGCGTTGGTGCGGCAAGGCCTGATGGCGGCCATGGAAACCTTGCGCAACGACAGCACGTTACGGGCTGCGGTGCTCATGGGTGCGGGCAACACCTTTATCGCTGGATCAGACTTGCGTGAGTTTGGCCACCCCCTGACGGAACCGCAGTTGCCTTCGGTGATCGCGGCCATCGAGGCTTGCGAGAAGCCCGTGGTCGCCGCGTTGCATGGCGCGGCACTGGGCGGTGGTTTCGAGCTGGCGCTCGGTTGCGATGCCCGCGTGGCTGCTGCAGGCACTTTGGTTGGCCTGCCCGAGGTGACGCTGGGCATCATCCCGGGTGCGGGTGGCACACAACGCCTGCCCCGGGTCGTTGGCATTCCCCGCGCCATCCGCATGATCTGCTCAGGCGAACGGATGCCCGCTGCAGCGGCGTTGGAGGCTGGCTTGGTGGACCAAGTGGTCAACGGCGATTTACGCTCTGCGGCCGTGGCCTGCGCAAGAGGGCTCATCGGTCGCAAGCAGCGCTTGCGAGACCGGCCCGTCCCGCTCGCGCAGGGTGCAGATGTGGCCGAGGCCACGGCCGCCGCCCTCAAGGCAGGCAAGCGTCGGCCCGCAGTGCAGGCGGCCATTGACGCGATCACAGCCACGGCCCATGTGGACATCGACGACGGCTTGGCCGCCGAACGCGCGGTGTTCCAGCAACTGCGTGTTTCGCGGGAAGCCTTTGCGTTGCGACATCAGTTCTTTGCCGAACGAGACAGCGGCAAGCACCCTTCGTTGGATGGCGCCGCGCCACGCACCGTGGAACTCGTGGCCGTGATCGGTGCGGGCACCATGGGTTCGGGCATTGCCATCGCGGCGCTTGACGCGGGCTATCGTGTGCGCCTGCTGGAACAGGGCGCGGCTGCATTGGAACGCGGTGCTGCGCGCATACACGCGCACTACGCCTCAAGGGTGCAAACGGGCAAGCTGAGCGTCAGTGGTGCCGCAGCAGCTGAAGCGCGGCTTCAGACCAGTCTGGACTGGGCCGAACTGGCCCGGGCCGACCTGATCATCGAAGCGGTGTTCGAAGAGTTGGGCGTGAAACAACAGGTGTTTCAGCGCATCGACGCTGTGGCGCGGCAGGGTGCGGTGCTGGCCTCCAACACCTCCTACCTGGATCTGGATGCCATTGCCGCAGCCACTTCACGGCCGCAAGACGTGATCGGCCTGCATTTCTTCAGCCCAGCCAACGTCATGAAGCTGATGGAAGTGGTGCGCGGCCAGGCCAGTGCCCCGGAGGCCCTTGCCACCGGTTTGGCGGTGGGCAAGCGACTGAAAAAGTTGCCTGTGCTCACCGGCAACGCATTCGGCTTCGTGGGCAACCGGCTCTACGCAGCCTACCGCCGTCAATGCGAATTCATGATCGAAGAGGGTGCCTGGCCCGATCAGGTGGATGCCGCGCTGCAGGCCTTTGGTTTTGCCATGGGGCCGTTCGCAGTGGCCGACCTGTCGGGGCTGGACATCGCCTGGCGCATGCGCCAAGCCCAGGCCGCCAACCGTGACCCGCAGGCTCGCTACGTGCACATTCCTGACCGGCTCTGCGAGGCCGCTCGCCTGGGTCGCAAGAGCAGTGCGGGCTACTACGGCTATCCGGAGGGCAGCAAGGGCCCGCAGGTGGACGAAGCAGTGCACACCCTCATCGCACAATGCCGGACCGAAAAGGGTCTGACTCCGCGCGAATTGGGTGATGACGAGATCGTGCGTCGTGCGTTGCTGGCCATCGTCAACGAAGCAGCACTCCTCCTGGCCGACGGGGTGGCCGAGCGCGCCACCGATGTGGATGTGGTGCTCGTCAACGGCTACGGATTCCCTCGCTGGGAAGGCGGCCCAGTGTTCTGGGCGCGTGAGCGTGGTGCACCTGCGCTGCAGGCCGACATGGACTGGCTGGCCGGACTATGTGGGCCGGGTTTTGTGCTCGGTGATGTGCGCCACCTGCTCAACACGGAGAACTGAACATGCATACCGTTCAAGTATTTGCACACTTCGCCTCCGAGTTCGCCAAGGCTCCGCTGTCCGCCGAGGTGGCACACCATGCCCAGCGCGCGGTGATCGATTGGTACGCCTCGATCTACCCCGGTTTAGACACCCCTGCCGTGCAGGTGCTGACGCAGACCCTGGCCGAAGACCTCGACCGGGGTGCGGCGCAACTGGTACAGGGCAGAAGGGCCACGGCGCGTGTGGCGGCCTTGATCCAGGGCACCGCAGCCCACGCCGCTGAAGTCGATGACAGCTTTCGTGACGCGATGTACCACCCTGGTGCCGCCACCATCGCCGCCGCGCTGGCGGTGGCACAGACGGTGGGCGCGAGCGGCCCCGAGTTTCTGCGTGCGGTGGTGCTGGGTTACGAAATTTCCACCCGCATCGGCGTGGTGATGGGGCGACCCCACTACCAGTACTGGCACAACACCGGCACCATGGGCAGCTTTGGCGCGGCAGCGGCAGCGGCCAGCCTGCTGAAGCTGGACGAGAGTGCCTTTGCCCATGCACTGGCCATTGCCGCCACCTTCACCGCCGGGTTGCAACAAGCCTTCCGCCTGGAAGCCATGGCCAAGCCTTTGCACGCTGGGCGTGCGGCCGAAGCTGGCGTGCTGGCCGCACAACTGGCAGCGGGTGGCATGCGCAGCTCGCTGGACGTGCTGGAAGGTGAGTCAGGGCTGGGCCAAGCCATGAGCACAGGGCCGCACTGGTCCAGTGTGGGGGCCACGCTGGGGAGTGACTTCCACATCACCCGTCTGACCTTCAAAAACCACATCGGCTGTGGCCACACCTTTGCCGCCATCGACGGTGCGCTGGAACTGCAGCGATTGCACGGGTTCACCCACACCGACATCGAACGCGTGGCGCTCGGCGTGTACCAGCCCACGCTGGATATCGCCCCGCACGTGGATCCGCAAAACGCCGATCAAGCGCGCTTCAGCCTGCACTACATGGTGGCGACTGCGCTGGTGCACGGCAGCGTGCGCCTGTCTGCTTTTGAGCCCGACCGCTTGAATGACCCGGCCACGCGTTCGTTGATGCAGCGCATTCACAAAGCCTTGGACCCGGCAGTCGATGCCGCTTTCCCGGGCCGACGCGGCGCGCGCGTCGAGATCACCCTGCGCGATGGCAGAAACCTGACGCTCATACAACCCGACCGCAAGGGCGACCCGGAGCTGCCGCTGTCCGATGCCGACCTGGAAGGCAAGCTCATGGAGCTGGCCACGCCAGTGATCGGCGAAGCACCCGCCCGCGCGCTGCTGGATCGCATCTGGCAGCTGCACCAGAGCACCAACCTCCCCTGAAAGAGACCCCATGACCCATGCTTTCATCTGCGACGCAGTGCGCACCCCTTTTGGCCGCTACGGTGGCGCGCTCTCCAGCGTGCGCGCTGACGACCTGGGTGCCGTCCCGCTGCGAGCCTTGCTGGAACGCCACCCGCAACTCGACTGGGAGGCTGTGGCTGACGTGATCTACGGCTGCGCCAACCAGGCGGGCGAAGACAACCGCAACGTGGCGCGCATGAGTGCACTGCTGGCGGGCTTGCCCGTTTCACTGCCCGGCTCCACCGTGAACCGTTTGTGCGGCTCGGGCCTGGATGCGCTGGGCACGGCTGCGCGCGCCATCAGAAGCGGCGACGCCGAGTTGATGATCGCAGGTGGTGTGGAAAGCATGAGCCGCGCCCCCTTCGTCATGCCCAAGGCGACCAGTGCTTTTTCCCGTGCCAACAGCGTGGAAGACACCACCATCGGCTGGCGCTTCGTCAACCGGTTGATGAAGGCGCAGTACGGCGTGGACTCCATGCCCGAGACGGCCGAAAACGTGGCGACTGAATTCAACATCTCGCGCACCGACCAGGACCGCATGGCCCTGGCCTCGCAGACAAAGGCCCTGGCAGCGCAGCAGGCGGGCGTGTTCGATGCCGAGATCGTGCCGGTCAACGTGCCGCAGAAGAAGGGCGATGCCCTGGTGGTGAATCGAGACGAGCATCCGCGTGCCACCACGCTGGAGGCCCTCGCGAAGCTGAAGGGCGTGGTGCGCCCCGAAGGCAGCGTGACCGCTGGCAACGCCTCGGGTGTGAACGACGGCGCTGCCGCGCTGCTGCTGGCGAGCGAAGCCGCCGCCACCCACCATGGCCTCACGCCGCGTGCCCGTGTGGTCGGCATGGCCACCGCCGGGGTGCCGCCGCGCATCATGGGCATGGGCCCCGCACCCGCCACGCGCAAGGTGCTGTCACTCACTGGGTTGACGCTGGCGCAGATGGATGTGATCGAGCTCAACGAGGCATTTGCCGCACAAGGTTTGGCCGTGCTGCGCGACTTGGGTCTGCGCGACGACGACGCGCGTGTCAACCCGAACGGTGGTGCCATCGCACTGGGCCATCCGTTGGGTGCCAGCGGTGCGCGGCTGGCCACCACCGCCGTCAACCAACTGCACCGCTGCGGTGGCCTCTACGCACTGTGCACCATGTGCATCGGGGTGGGGCAGGGCATTGCGGTGGTGCTGGAACGGGTTTGAGGCATTTGTTCCCAACGCGAAGACGCGTGCCGCTCGCCTATCATCCAGACCGGTGCTCCCCTTTGGTCGCTCGCCACTCAGATGATCCGTCGCATCCCTCCATTAAACCCTCTGCGTGTCTTCGAGGTGGTGGCTCGAACACAGAATCTGACGCTTGCTGCGGCTGAGCTGAATGTCACGCAGTCGGCAGTGAGTCGTCAGATCGCGACGCTGGAAACCTATCTAGGCGTGGAGTTGTTCCGGCGCGAGCGCCACGGGGTCACCCTCACGCGGGCCGGACGAACATACGCGCAACAGGTACTGCCAGCGTTTGACCAGATCGCAGCCGCGACCGAAGCGCTCGTCAAGGGGACGGGAGACCGAACATTGCGGGTCCGCACCTACACCACCTTTGCGGCCAAGTGGTTGATCCCTCGGCTGGGGGTGTTTCGAAGCCAGCATCCAGGCATCGAGGTGAAAATCACCAACGCCGTGCCCGATGTGGACTTTGACCGCGACAAAGCGGATGTCGCCGTGCAGTTCGGTGATGGCCAGTGGCCCCAGACGCAGGCCGTTTTTCTTTTTGGCGACGAGATTGAACCGGTGTGTTCACCTGCCTACCTGAAAAAATACGCACCCAACGCGAAGTTTCCCGTCTCGTTGCTGCGGCACCAACTGCTGGTCTCCCACTACCGGCGCACCGACTGGGCCGACTGGCTGGCTGCCACTGGCAATGCCGATGCGACCAAGGGTGCCGTGGAAATGACCTTTGGGACCTCGGTGCTGACCTGGCAGGCGGCCATCGACGGCTTGGGCATCGCCATCGGACAGAACCGCTTGCTGGGCCCCGAGTTCGAAAAAGGCCTGCTGGTGCGGCCCTTTTCGAAACCGCTGCAACGCAAAGAAGGCTACTACCTGGTGTGGCCCAAGCGCGCAAGAGAGTCGCTCAAGGTTGCCGTGTTCCGTGATTGGATGCTTGCTGCCTGCGCAGAGTGAGCACCGGTCACATTGAGCGCACGCTGGGCATGGTCTCCAGCTGCCAGATGCGCTGGAGCAGCTGGTCGGCCGCCCCATCCCCCAGCACCGGCCGGGCAAGCTCCAGAAACTTGGCGTTGAGGTCTTCGTCCGACAACGGTGAATCGGGGTCGCCCTTGCGCGTCGGCTGCAGGAATTCGCCTTGGCGACCGTCGCGCGCCACGATGCGCACGCGCGCGGCACGTTGCCCCGGAAAAGCTGCATCGAGTGCAGGGTCAACAGTCAACACGATGCGCGCCATCAAACCCCGGATGCGCGGGTCGCGCAGCCGCTCTTCGGTGAATGCGGTCAGCCGAACACTGCCGTACAACAGCGCGGTGGCCACCACATACGGTACGCTGAAGCGAGCCTCTGGCGCGGTCTTCGGATCGAAATTGCCAGCCACGTCCAGCGCGGGGGCATAGGTGCCGATGTGGATACATTCAATGTCTTCGGCGGCGATGCCCATCTGAGCCTGCAGCGTCTGTGCACCGTCAATGGGCGCAAAGGTGTGGCCGCAGCACGCATGGTTCTTGAAAGTCATGTCGGTGATATGAAAGTCCCGGCCCAGCGTGGTCACGGTGTTGACCCAGTCGGGACCGTTGCTCATGGCCACGCCCAGCCCAGCGTCGCCGTCGATCACGTCCAGTGAGCCGGTGAACCCAGCTGCTGCTGCCGCAGCAGCCAGCAGGCCGGCTTCGGCCGCGTGCCCCGCATGCAGCGGTTTGGACATGGAGTCCATGCGAAAGGCCTGCTGCAGGCCCGATGCCATGGTGGCACTGGTGCACAGGGCATGGGCGTAGCGGGTTGCGTCCAGCTGCAGCAGTGTGGCCGCCGCAGCCGCCGCGCCAAAGGTGCCAACCGTGCCTGTGTTGTGCCAGAAGCGGTAGTGCGCGCGCCCCATGCTCGCACCGATTCGCGTTGAGATTTCGTAGCCCGCCACCACGCCCTTCAGGAAGGCCAGGCCCGATACATCGAGGGCCTGTGCCTGCGCCAGGGCCGCAGCGATGGTGGGCGCACCGGGGTGGTAGATCGCATGGCGGTAAATGTCATCGACTTCAACTGTGTGTGCAGCGGTTCCGTTGATCAGCGCTGCCGTGCGCGGTGTGGCCGAGCGCCCCAGGGCCAGGCGGCTGGGGCCGCGGTCCAGATCATCTGCCAGGGCCTGCTCCAGCATCCGTGCTGGGGCTTCGATGGCGCCCGGAATCAGGGCAGCGTACCAGTCCACCACCGCGCGCTTGGCGTGATGGATCACATCTGCGGGCAGCGCCGCGTTGTGCAGTGTCGCGCCATAAGTTGCCAGTTTCTGAGCCACGGTCATGTTCGATTCCTTTTCTGGGGTGAGGCGGCGCATGCGCGCCAACCGACAGCCCGCATGTTCAGGGAAATGCCCTCCGGTGACCGCTTCCCATTTGGGATTCAGACATGATTTTTTGTCATTCCTCCCGGCTAAACACGAAGTGCTTGATGGGCCATGCCTGGCGCACATTGCTGTCCTCAACCACACGCGGAATCGATATGAACTTTGAACTCAGTGAAGAACACCAGGCCTTTGCCGACAGCGTGGCCCGGTTTGCCAAGGCGCAACTTGGCGACGGTGCCCTGGCACGCGCCCATGCAACTGAATACCCTTGGGACACTGCGGCATTGCTTGCACAACAAGGCCTGCTGGGCATCGCCTTCCCGGAGGAAGACGGCGGCCAGGGCGGCACGCTGATGCACGCGGTGCTCGCAATCCAGCAGGTGGCATTGGTCTGCCCCAAGAGTGCGGACATCGTGCAGGCTGGCAATTTCGGGCCGATTCGCACCTTTGTCGAATATGCCTCTGCAGAGCAAAAAGCCCGTTTCCTCCCGGATCTGCTGGGCGGTCGCAAGCTGATCTCACTCGGCATGACCGAGCCCGACGCCGGATCGGCCGCCACCGACCTCAAGACCTCGGCCCGGCTGGATGGCGACCACTACGTGATCAACGGCAGCAAGGTGTTTTCCACCCACAGCCCCGATGCCGAGTTGTTCCTGATCTATGTGCGCTTCGGCCCTGGCGTAGGGGGTATCGGCTCCATCCTGGTCGAACGTGGCACACCAGGTTTTGAAATTGGTCAGCCATCGAGCTTCATGAACGGCGAGAAGTGGTCGCAGCTCTACTTCGACAACTGCCGGGTGCCCAAGGCCAACCTGCTGCTGGGAGAGGGCGGCTTCAAGCGCCAGATTGCCGGCTTCAACGTGGAGCGCCTGGGCAACGCCTCGCGGGCACTGGCACTGGGGCGCCACGCCTTCAACGTGGCGCGCGAATATGCCCAGACCCGCAAGCAGTTTGGCCGCGAACTGTGCGAATTCCAGGGCCTGCAGTGGAAGTTCGTTGACATGGCCATGAAGCTGGAACAAGCCCAGTTGCTGCTGTACCGCGCCGCGCTCGAGGGTGAACACGGCCTGCCTTCGGCCCAGAGCACCGCCATGGCCAAGCTCGCGTGCAACCTGGCGGGCTGGGAGGTGGCGAACGAGGCCATGCAGGTCATGGGCGGCATGGGCTTCAGCCAGGAGTCGCTGGTGGAGTACTGCGTGCGCCGCACACGTGGCTGGATGATCGCGGGCGGCTCCATCGAAATGCTGAAGAACCGCATCGCCGAAGGCATTTTTGACAGGACTTTCTCGCAACGGCCCCCCAAGACCTAGGCACCACGTTCCGCGTTCCCAACCCATTCCAACAGGAGACAAATCCATGCAACGTCGCCACATTGCCATCGCTGCCATCGCATCACTCACGGTCGGCCTGACCGCGCCCGTATACGCCGACCCCACCTACCCGAACAAGCCCGTTCGCATCATCGTGGGCTATTCGCCCGGTGGCCCCACCGATACCGTGGCCCGGCTGGTGGCAGCCAAGTTGCAGTTGAAGCTGGGACAGCCCTTCATCGTGGAAAACCGCGCGGGCGTGGGGTCAAACATTGCATCAGAAGCCGTTGCTGCGGCACCTGCGGATGGCTATACCCTGCTGGTGGCCGCTGCACCGATCACGATGAACAGCTTCGTGTACAAGAACCAGAAGTTCAACGTTGAAAAGAACTTTACCCCCATCTCCAAGCTGTCGTCGGCCCCGGGCGTGCTCGCGGTGCGCGCCGAATTGGGTGTGAACTCGGTGGGAGAGTTGATCGAGCTGGCCAAAAAGAACGGCGGCAAACTCAGCTACGGATCAACGGGTCTGGGCGGATCACAGCACATGGCCGGTGAGCTGCTGCAACGCCTGACGGGCATCCAGCTCTTGCACGTGCCCTTCAAGGGTGCGAGTGCTGCGTTGAACGATTTGATTGCCGGTCACCTCGACATGGCGTTCATGACCGCCACCAGCGCCATGCCCCATCTGCAGGCGGGCAAGATCAAACCCTTGGCCGTTGCGGCACCCAAACGCCTCGCGGGTCTGCCCAAGGTCCCAACCTTCGCCGAAGTGGGCCTGCCGGGCATGGTGTCCGACTCATGGAACGGGCTGCTGGCACCCGCTGGCACACCGCCCGCCATCATCAAGAAGCTGCACGAGGCAGCGGTCGCAGCCATGCACATGCCCGAAATCAAGGACAAGCTGGAGTCTCAGGGGGCGCTGGTCATCGCCAACAGCCCTGAGGAGTTCAAGGCCGACATCCAACAGGAGGTCGGCGAGTGGGCGACGCAGTTCAAGCACATCAAGATTGAGATGCAATGACCGTACAACACATCGAAATGAGTGGGCCTGCGCTGGCGCAAGCACTGATACACCCTCAAAGCATTGCCCTGTATGGCGCGTCGGATGACCCCACAAAGATGGGCGGGCGCCCGGTGCAATTCCTGCAGCGCTCGGGCTATGCCGGACGCATCTACCCCATCAACCCCAAACGCGAGGAGGTTCAAGGCCTCAAAGCCTGGCCGAGCCTGAGCAGCCTGCCCGAGGTACCAGACCACGTGTTCGTATTGACCCCGACCGATACGGTGCTCGATGCGGTCCGGGCCTGCGCTGCGAAGGGAGTCAAGCTGGTGTCCGTTCTGGCCAGCGGGTTTTCGGAGTCCGGCCCAGAAGGCATTGAACGCGAAGCCGCGCTGCGCGACTTGGCCAGAGAAACCGGCATCCGCATCCTGGGCCCCAGCAGTCTGGGTGTGGTGAACCCGCGCACGGGGCTGGTGCTGACCGCCAATGCGGCATTTGCCGAGCCCGACCTGCCGGTCGGCAAGGTGTTTGTCGCTTCGCACAGCGGCAGCATGATCGGTGCGCTGGTCTCGCGCGGCAAGGCACGCGGCGTGGGCTTCGCCGGGCTGGTGTCGGTAGGCAGCGAGGTGGACCTGAACGTCGGCGAGATTTGCATGGCCACACTGGACGACCCAGGCATCGAGGGTTATCTGCTGTTCCTGGAAAGTCTGCACCACGGGGATGCTTTGCAGCGGTTTGCCCGTGAAGCTGCCGCGCGTGGCAAACCCGTGATCGCCTACAAGCTGGGGCGCTCGGAAGCTGCCGCAGAAATGGCCACCACCCACACTGGCGCACTGGCCGGCGAGGACGACATCGCCGATGCCTTCCTGAAGGACCTGGGCATCGCCCGGGTGGACATGCTGGAGTCGCTGCTGGAGGCGTTTCCGCTTGCCCAGCGAATGCCGCTGCCCTCGGCCCAGGCGAAGCCGGGCCGCCGGGTAGGTGTGGTCACCACCACCGGCGGTGGTGCTGCGATGGTGGTCGATCAGCTGTGCGTGCGCGGTGTAGAGGTGCAACGGCCCTCCGAAACCACAATGGCGCGCCTCAAAGCTGCAGGCATCCCTGGCAGCGCCGGGCGGGTGCTGGACCTCACCCTGGCCGGCACACGCTACGAGGTGATGAAACAGGCTTTGAGCATCCTGCTCGATGCGCCTGAATTTGACATGGTGATCGCCGTGGTGGGGTCGTCCGCGCGCTTCCAGCCCGAACTCGCGGTCAAACCCATCATGGACAGCGCCAACCACAGCAAGCCGCTACTGGCCATGCTGGTGCCGGATGCACCGCTGGCGCTGGCCCAGCTCACACAGGCAGGCGTACCGTGTTTTCGCACACCGGAAGGCTGCGCCGACGTGGTGGCTGCGGTACTGGCCCGACGCGCACCCGGCACCCCAGCCCTCAGCAAGCGGGGTAAATCGACAGGCAATTTCATCAGTGAGGCACAGGCCCATGCCGTGCTCGACACGCTGAACGTGCCTCATGCACCTGTGCTCACCGCTGCGTTGAGCGGTCCGGTGCCCGCGCTGCCGTTCCCTTACCCCGTGGTGGCCAAGCTGTGCTCAGCTCAGATTCCCCACAAGACCGAAGTGGGTGGCGTGGTGCTGGGCGTGAACTCGCCCGAAGCATTGTCAGAGGCGTTTTCGACCTTGCGTACGCGACTGGTGGAACGTGCACCAAATGTGCAATGTGACGAGGTGCTGCTGCAGCCCATGTGCAGAGGACTGGCCGAAGTGCTGGTGGGTTACCGCATCGATGCGGACGCGGGCCCCATCGTCATGCTGGCGGCGGGCGGCATCTGGGCCGAGGTCGTGCGCGACCGCAGCATCCGGCTGGCACCCGTCAACACGGACACCGCGTGGGACATGATCCATGAGGTCCGTGCACTGCAAACCCTGAGCGGCCTTCGGGGGCGACCCAAAGGTGACCTGGCCGCACTGGCGCAAGCCATCTCGGCGCTGTCGCAACTGGCTGTACGCCCGGCACTGCAGGTTCTGGAAGCCGAGGTGAACCCCATGCTGGTGATGGCCGAAGGTGAAGGCGTGCTGGCGGTCGATGCCCTGATGGTGCGCACAAGCACCTGATCCGGTTCACTGAAGCAGGGCATGTTGCTGTCGGTGGGGTGGTCAGGATGGGTGTCCTCGGGAGAACCCCATACAGTGGGCCAGTTCAATTCCACCGAGTGGAACTGGAGAGGTGTGCCGATACCGCTTGCGACATAGAGTGCACACAGCGCCTGCGGCCCGCGTCCAGCGGGCTTCAAACGCATCGCCTTTCACAACAACCGGAGACATTCATGCAACACACCTTCCCCTGGGTTCTCAGGACCTGCGCCCAAATCGCGGCGGGGTTCACCGTCACCTTGCTCGTGGGCCTGTCCAATGCCCATGCGTTCCCCGACAAACCCATCAAGCTGGTGGTCCCGTTCGCCCCAGGTGGTGGCACGGACCTGATCGCGCGCACGCTGGCTGTCGAGATGTCCAAGGACCTGGGGCAGACGGTCATGGTGGAAAACAAGCCTGGTGCGGGCACCCTCATCGGCACTGACATGGTGGCCAAGAGCGCACCCGATGGCTACACGCTGGTGGTGTCGTCGATCGCGCACGCGGTCAACCCCAGCCTGATGGCGAAAATGCCCTACTCGACCGAGAAAGACTTTGCCCCGGTGTCCATGATCGTGCGGTCCCCCAACGTGCTGGTGGTGCGCGCTGACAGCCCGTACAAGTCGCTCAAGGACATCATCGCCGCCGCAAAGGCCAGCCCGGACAAGCTGACATACGCCTCGCCCGGCAATGGCACGTCCTCGCACCTGGCTGGCGCGCTGTTTGCCGATATGGCCAAGGTCGAGATCAAGCACATTGCCTACAAAGGCTCTGGCCCAGCGCTGACCGATTTGCTTGGCGGACAGACTGACATCATTTTTGCGACTTCCGGCTCGGTGGGCGGGTTCATTGACAGTGGAAAGTTGCGGGCTTTGGCCGTCACATCGGCAGAGCGTTCCGGCGCGTACCCCAACGTGCCTACCGTGGCAGAGGCAGGCGTACCAGGCTATGTGACAGAGGGTTGGTATGGTTTTTATGCGCCAGCGGGCACCCCCCAGGCCGTGATCGACAAGCTGAACGCAGCCACGCGCAAGGCAGCCAACAGCGCGGTCTTCAAGTCCAAGGTGGTGAGCGAGGGCATGGTGGTGCAGACCGGCACCCCGGGCGAGTTCGATGCCTTTGTGCGTGCCGAAATCGTGCGATGGTCCAAGCTCGTCAAAGCCGACGTGATCAGCAAGTGAGCGCGTGATCATGACTTCTGTTCTCAAAGGTGTCCGTGTGCTGGACCTGACCCATGTACTGGCAGGCCCGTTCGCGGGCTACCAGCTCGCGGTGATGGGTGCCGAGGTCATCAAAATAGAGTCGCCCGAAGAGCCCGACCAGGCCCGGTACCAAGGGTCCGATGCCGACCTCAACGACACCGGCATGGGCACGGCTTTTCTGTCTCAGGCCTCGAACAAGAAGTCGTTGGCGCTGAACCTCAAGACCGAAGCAGGAAGACGGGTGTTGCGCCAGTTGGCGCAGACCGCCGATGTCCTGATCGAGAACTACCGCCCTGGCGCGTTTGATGCATTGGGCTTGGGCTATGCCGATCTGTCTGCGCTCAACCCAAAGTTGGTTTACTGCTCGATATCGGCGTTTGGCAGCTCTGGGCCCAAACGTGAACTCACTGCCTACGACGGTGTCGTGCAGGCATACTCCGGCATGATGGCCATGACCGGCGAGCCTGGCACGGCACCGGTGAAATGCGGCGCACCGGTGGTGGACTATGCCACGGGGACCACCGCTGCCATGGCCATCCTGGCAGCGCTGTTGCAACGCAGCCAACGCGACGGCCTGGGCCAGTTCGTCGAAGTGGCGATGTCGGATGTGGCGATGATCCTCGCCAGCTCGCACGTGACCGGGTATCTGTGGAACGGCTCACACCCCGAGCAGAAGGGCAACCGCTACCCGTTCGCCACCATCGGTTGTTACCAGGCCAGCGATGCCCCGCTGATGGTGTCGGCTTCCAACCTGCGGCAGCAGCGCCGGTTGTGGGAGGTGCTGGGTCGCCCCGATCTCGTCAAGGACAACAACCGGGACCGCATCAAGGGCCATGCAGAAGAGGCGCAGGCCCTCAAACAGATCTTCGCCACACAACCGGTGCAGCATTGGGAGTCGCTGCTGCGTGAGTACCGCGTGCCGGTCTCTCGCGTGCAGCGTCTGGAGGCTATGTTGGCAGACGAGCATGTACGCGGCCGTCATGTCTTGCACCGATTTTCCGACGAAGCCGGTGTGCTGGTGGGGCTCACGGTCCCAGTATCTGGCTTCCAGTTGTCACGCAGCCCAGTGGCCGTCACCACACCACCGCAACCGGTGGGGGCCCAGAACCTGGACCTGCTGTCGGAACTGGGCTACGGGTCACAGGAAATCGAAGTGATGCGTGCCCAGGGTGTGATCTCCTGAGCTGCCCGTGACCACCCCATCCTTGTTTGATCTCCGGACGACCGCCTGCGAGCAGATCGCCGCGCTGGATTCTGCTTGCGAACGCATTGCACAGCCCATCCAGGGGCGGCAAATGGTGTGGCACCGGGTGGGACAGGGCAAGCCGCTCGTGCTTCTGCACGGTGGACACGGCAGCTGGCTGCACTGGGCCCGGGTGATCCCTGAGCTCTCATCGCGCTTCAACCTGTGGATACCCGACATGCCGGGCTACGGTGAATCGACGCTGACACCCACGGGCCGGCTCGACGAACTCGTCGTCCAACTGCGGCAGAGCCTGGACGCGCTGCTGGGTGCCGACACACCGATTCTTCTGGGTGGGTTTTCGTTTGGTGGGCTGGTCAGCGCCCGGTTGGCCACACAGCGCGACCAGATCGAACGCATGGTTCTGATCGGTCCAGCGGGGCATGGTGGACACCGTCAGCAAACCGTCGCTCCCCTGCCCTGGCGCGATCTGGACCCTGATCGTGACCCCGTTGGCTGGGCAGAACGCATGCGGCACAACCTGCTGGCGCAGATGCTGCACGCCGAGTCCGCGGTGGACGGGCTGGCCATGGAAATCCAATGGCGCAGTTGCATCAACACCCGGTTTCACAGCAAGCCGTTTTCCCGTTCAGCGGCGCTGGCACCCGCTCTGCGCGCGTACCCTGGGCCGGTTTTGGAGATATGGGGCGAGCATGATGTCACCGCCACGCCACACGAGATGGCAGACGCATCCCTGTTGGGTGGTGCCGCCAGAAAGCGGTGCATCGTCGGTGGATCAGGGCACTGGCTCATGCACGAAATGCCCGCCACCGCCGTGATGCTGATGAAGAACGGATTCGGTGTTGACTGAGCGATACCTCAACGAAGGAAAGGTGGTGCCATGACCGACGACAAGGCCGACGATCTGTCGCCAATTGCGCCGTTGAGGCAACCGATTTTTCGCATGCTGTGGCTGACGTGGCTCATGGCCAACCTGTGCATGTGGATGAACGACGTGGCTGCGGCGTGGATGATGGCATCCATCTCGACCACGGCCATCTGGGTGGCCCTGGTCCAGACCGCAGCGACCTTGCCGATGTTCGTCCTGGGATTGCCCAGCGGGGCACTGGCCGACAGCCTGGATCGCAAGCGCTACTTTCTGGTGACCCAGCTGTGGGTCGCGGTGGTCGCGGTGTTGCTGAGCCTCACCATCTTACTGGGTTGGGTGTCGCCGCCCTTGTTGCTGGCGCTGACCTTTGCCAACGGCATCGGCTTGGCCATGCGCTGGCCTGTGTTCGCCGCCATCGTCCCTGAAATCGTGAGCAGGCCGCAACTGCCCGCCGCACTGGCGCTCAACGGTGTGTCAATGAACATCTCGCGCATCGTCGGCCCACTGGTTGCCGGGGCCTTGATCGCCAGCGTGGGAACGGTCTGGGTGTTCCTGCTCAATGCGGTGCTTTCGTTGGCGGCCGCCATCGTCATCAGCCGCTGGCAACGCGAGCACCGGGTTCATCCGCTGGGCCGGGAGCGACTGGGTCCGGCGATGCGCGTCGGGCTTCAGTACGTCATGCAGTCCCAGCACCTCAAGGGCGTGTTGCTGCGGATTTTCATCTTCTTTTTCCATTCGACCGCCGTCATGGCCCTGCTCCCCCTGTTGGCCAAGGGCATGCAGGGTGGCGATGCCAGCACCTTCACCGCATTGCTGGCTTGCATGGGCATGGGGGCCATCACCTCAGCGGTCTTCCTGCCTCGGCTGAGGAAACGCTACACCCGCGATGGTCTGGTGCTGCGCGGGGCCGTCGTGCAAGCGCTTTCAATGGCTGCCATGTCCCAGGCCCATCAGCTGTGGGTGGCCGCGCCCGCGATGTTCGTGGGTGGTGCGGCCTGGATCACCACGGCCAACACCCTCAGTGTGTCGATCCAGCTGGGACTGCCCGACTGGGTGCGGGCACGCGGGATGTCGATCTACCAGATGGCCCTCATGGGTGGAAGCGCCGTGGGCGCAGCCGTTTGGGGGCAAGTGGCCACCTGGATGACCGTTCAGCACAGTCTGGTCACCGCAGCGGTCATGGGCGCGGCGGCCATGTTGGCGGTCAGCCGCTGGATGCCCGATGCAGGCCTTGCAGACGACCTCTCGCCCAAGCGCACGGTGCCGGCACCGTCCAATTTGAAAGCCCCCGGGCGCGGCCATGTCATGGTGATGATCGAATACCGCATCGACCCGGCCCGGGCGGCGGAGTTCAGGCAACTCATGCTGGGTGATGGACGCCGCAGCCGGTTGCGCAACGGTGCCCTGTCCTGGGAGCTGTTGCATGACATTCACCATCCTGAACGCTTTGTCGAAATGATCGTGGACGAGTCTTGGACCGATCACCTGCGCCGGTTTGACCGCGCCACAGCGGCCGATGCCACGCTCAAGGATAAAAGGCGGTCTTTTCAACAAGGCGACGAACCACCGCTCATCACCAAGATGCTCATGGAAACGACCGTCGGCACCGCGTCATCTGCATGAGGCGCATGAGGGTAGGTACTGCCGTGGAACCAAGCTGTGGCGATGCCCCCCAAACCATGGACACCTGGAGCAGCAACGTGCACGTCGAGAGGATTGCGCGACACCTGCCCCATATTCAAACCCGTCCTGGGCCACAAGCAGGAAAATTATTTATATAGCTAAGAGTTGTTTTATATAAAGCGACGGATGCTATTTTCATTCAATATTTTTCTCCTGCCAGCTGGCCCAGCTTCTATGCAGCCTGCACGGTCAACCCCAGCCCGACCAGGTAGGTGGTGACGGCGTGCTCGGCCGTGACCACCAGGTCAAACGCCTGCGGGTCCATCAGCCACGCCTGGATCAGACCACTCATCAACGCGTGCAGACCGTTCGAGGCCACATCGGCCGGCACGGGCAAGGGCACACCGCGCCGCTGGGCGGCGTCTTCCAGGCTGCGCCGGGTGGCCTGCACGCAGTTGGTGTACGCCCGCAGGTGCCGCTCTTTGATGGCCAGTTGCTCGTCGACGTATTCCACTTTGTGGGTGGCTACCTCGAACACACGGCGGATGCGCGCGTCGGTGGCAATCTGGCGCAGGGCCGTCAACGTGGCGCAGCGCAATCCGGCAACGGGGTCGGGGTCCGCGTCAAGGCCCATTTGCAGGAACGCGGCCTCCATGGGCAGGATGACGCGGTCCATCATCGCGTTGAACACATCTGCCTTGTTCTTGAAGTGCCAGTAGATGGCCCCGCGCGTGGTGCCCGCAGCGGCGGCAATGTCATTCAACGACGTGCGCGACACGCCTTTTTGCGCAAACACACATTCGGCTGCGTCCAGCAACTGGCTGCGCGTGGCCTGTGCGTCGTCTTTGGTGCGTCTGACCATCCGTGTCCCCTTGGTTTACACAGCTTATTGTCCCAGACAGACATACATTCACAACTGTATGTATACTGAAACCATCGCCTATTGCCCTTTGTCACGCCCAGCTAACCGGCCCACGGTACCGTGCATGCTGAACGTTCAACGCCCACACACACCATGCCACTCAATCACCCGCAACTGAACTCGCACACCACGGATGCCCGGACCCACATCCGCCCCGCACTGGGCGCAATCAGCCTGGCAGCAGCCCTCGCTTTGGCCGCCTGCGGCCAAAGCACACCGGCCGCCGGGCCACCCGGCGGGGGCATGCCGCCCGCCGAGGTGGGCGTGGTCACGGTCACACCGGGTGAACTGGGGTTGGTAAGCGAACTGCCCGGCAGGCTGGAAGCCTCACGCGTGGCACAGGTGCGCGCACGGGCGGCGGGCATTTTGCAAAAGCGGTTGTTCCGAGAGGGCAGCGACGTGAAGGCCGGTCAAACGCTGTTCGAAATCGATGCGGCCCCTTACCGCGCCACGTTTGAGAGTGCCCAGGCAACCCAGGCCAAAGCCGAAGCCAACCTGCTGCAAGCCAGCGCGCTGGCCGAGCGGTACAAACCCCTGGCCGACGCCAAGGCCATCAGCCAGCAGGAATTCGTGGCCGCGCAGGCCGCACAGAAGCAGGCACAAGCCGATGTGGCCGTGGCCAAGGCTGCCGTGCAGACCGCCCGCATCAACCTCGACTACGCGAATGTCAGCGCCCCCATCAGTGGCCGCATCGGGCGTGCACTGGTGACTGAAGGCGCACTGGTCGGTCAGGGCGAAGCCACACAGTTGGCCGTGGTGCAGCAGATCGACCCCATTTACGTGAACTTCACGCAAAGCGCAGGGGACACCATGAAGCTGCGCCGCGCACTGGAGGCCGGGCAACTCAAACGCGCAGGTACCGAGGCGGCCAGCGTGCGTGTGCTGCTGGAAGACGGTACCGAATACGCCCGCCCTGGCAAGCTGCTGTTCTCTGACCTGACCGTGGACAGCACCACCGGCCAGGTGGCGCTGCGCGCCGAAGTGCCCAACCCCGGCGGCAGCCTGCTGCCCGGCCTGTACGTGCGCGTGAAGCTGGAGCAGGCCAAGGCCAGCAACGCCATCACGCTGCCCCAGCAGGCGGTGACCCGCAGCGCACAGGGCGACAGCGTGATGGTGGTGGGTGCTGATGGGAAAGTGACCCCACGCCCTGTCAAGGTGGGTGCCCAGCAAAACGGGCAGTGGGTGATCCTGGACGGCCTGCAAGCGGGCGAACAGGTCATGGTGGACGGCTTCCAGAAGCTGCGCGGGGCAGCACCTGTCAAACCCGTGCCGTGGCTGGCGCCAGGCAGTGCCGCACCCGTTGCAGCAGACCCCGCAAAACCCAAGGCCGCAGCTGGCAACGCCGGTTAAGGAGCGCTGACACATGGCCCAGCTTTTTACCGAGCGCCCCATTTTTGCGTGGGTGATTGCGCTGTTCATCATGGTGATGGGCGCGGTGTCCATCACCCAGCTGCCCATTTCCCAATACCCGCCGGTGGCACCGCCGTCCATCGTGGTGTCGGTGGCCTACCCTGGCGCGTCGGCCCAGACGCTGGAAGACAGCGTGCTGTCGGTCATCGAGCGCGAGATGAACGGTTCGCCCGGCCTGATTTACATGGAATCGATCGCACAGGCCGATGGCTCGGGCAACCTCACGCTGAGCTTCCAGCCCGGCACCAACCCCGACCTGGCGCAGGTGGACGTGCAAAACCGCCTGTCACGCGCCACGCCACGTCTGCCCTCGGCCGTGACGCAGCAGGGTGTGCGGGTGGACAAGTCGCGCAGCAACTTCCTGCAAGTGACCGTGCTGTCGTCTGACGACCCTGCCTGGGACCCCATCGCCCTGGGCGACTACGCCGTGCGAAACGTGGTGCCCGAGCTGCAGCGTGTGGCCGGCGTGGGCCAGGCGCAGCTGTTCGGCACCGAGCGTGCCATGCGCATCTGGATCGACCCGGCCAAGCTGCTCGGCGTCAACCTGACCGCAGCCGACGTGTCCGCCGCCATCCGGGCGCAAAACGTGCAGGTGTCGGCCGGTGAAATCGGCAGCCTGCCCAACGTGGCGGGCCAGGGCATCGCGGCTACCGTGGTCGTGAAGGGCCAGCTGAGCGATGTGACGCAGTTTGGCAACGTGGTGCTGCGCGCCAATGCCGACGGCTCCACCGTGCGGCTGAAAGACGTGGCCCGCATCGAACAGGGCGCACAAACCTACGCCACCTCGGCCCGGTTGAACGGCAAGCCGTCCACCGCCATCGGTGTGCAGCTGTCACCCAGCGGCAATGCGCTGGCCACGGCCAAAGCGGTGCGCGCCAAGATGGCAGAGCTGGAACGCTACTTCCCCCAGGGCATGAAGTGGACCGTGCCTTACGACAGCTCGCGCTTCATCGACATCTCCATCAAACAGGTGGTGACCACCCTGGTTGAAGCGGTGGTGCTGGTGTTCCTGGTGATGTTCTTGTTCCTGCAGAACTGGCGCTACACCGTCATCCCGACCATCGTGGTACCGGTAGCGTTGCTGGGCACATTTGCCACGTTGCTGGCGCTGGGCTTCTCGATCAACGTGCTGACGATGTTCGGCATGGTGCTGGTGATCGGCATCGTGGTGGACGATGCCATCGTGGTCGTGGAGAACGTCGAACGCATCATGAGCGAAGAAGGTCTGCCGCCGCTGCAGGCCACGCGCAAGGCCATGGGACAGATTTCCGGGGCCATCGTCGGCGTGACGGTGGTGCTGATTTCCGTGTTTGTGCCGCTGGCGTTTTTCAGCGGTTCGGTGGGCAACATCTACCGGCAGTTTGCGGCCGTCATGGGGGTGTCGATTGCGTTTTCGGCCTTCCTGGCGCTGTCGCTCACGCCCGCGTTGTGTGCCACGCTGCTCAAGCCTGTCGAGGCGGGTCACCACCATGCCAAAACCGGTTTCTTCGGCTGGTTCAACCGGGGCTTTACCCGCACGGCCAAAGGTTACGAAAGCGGCGTGGCCCGCTTGCTGCCACGTGCCGCGCGCTACATGGTGATCTACCTGGCCATCGGGGGTGCGGTGGCGTTCACCTATACACGTCTGCCCACGTCGTTCCTGCCCAACGAAGACCAGGGCACCATGCTGGTGAACGTGCAATTGCCGCCTGGGGCCACACTGGAACGCACCCGCGCCGTGATGCAGCAGGTGGAAGGCTTTGTGCTGAAGCAACCCGAGGTGCAAAGCATGGTCAGTGTGCTGGGTTTCAGTTTTTCAGGCCAAGGCCAAAACGCCGCACTGGCCTTCGTGACGCTGAAAGACTGGTCCGAGCGCTCAGACCCTGGCAGCTCGGCACAGGCCCTTGCAGGCCGTTCGTTCGGGGCGCTGATGGGCATCCGCGATGCTTTCATTTTCCCGTTGAGCCCACCGCCCATTCCAGAGCTGGGCACGGCATCGGGCTTCAGCTTCCGGCTGCAAGACCGTGCCGGTCTGGGCCACGATGCCCTGCTGGCCGCTCGCAACCAGCTGCTGGGCATGGCAGGCAAAAGCCCCGTGCTGACGCAGGTGCGTCCCGATGGCCTGGAGGATGCCCCCCAGCTGCAACTGGACATCGACCGTGACCGGGCCAGCGCCTTGGGCGTGGGCTTCGACGCCATCAGCAGCGTCATTGCCACCACACTGGGCTCCAGCTACGTGAACGACTTCCCCAGCGCCGGGCGCTTGCAACGCGTGGTGGTACAGGCCGACGCCCCTGCCCGCATGCAGCCCGAAGACCTGCTCAAACTCAGCGTGCTGAACAACAAAGGCCAGAACGTGATGCTGTCGGCCTTTGCCACCACCCGCTGGGTGACGGGTGCCATGCAGACCATCCGCTACAACGGCTACCCGGCCATGCGCATCAGCGGCTCGGCCGCCGCCGGGTACAGCACGGGTGCGGCCATGGCCGAAATGGAAGCACTGGCCGCCCAGTTGCCCACGGGCATCGGCTACGAGTGGACAGGCCAGTCACGCGAAGAAAAGCTGGCAGGGTCGCAGTCCATCGTCCTGTACAGCTTTGCCATCCTGGCAGTGTTTTTGTGCCTGGCTGCGCTGTACGAAAGCTGGTCCATTCCGCTGGCCGTCATCCTGGTGGTGCCGCTGGGCGTGCTGGGCGTGCTGCTGGCCACCTTGCTGCGCGGCTACGCCAACGACGTGTACTTCCAGGTGGGGCTGATCACCATCATCGGGCTGTCGGCCAAGAACGCCATCCTGATCATCGAATTTGCCAAAGACCTGCAGGCCGAAGGCAAAAGCGTGATCGAGGCGGCGCTGGCCGCTGCGCACATGCGGTTCAGGCCCATCGTCATGACCTCGATGGCCTTCATGCTGGGCGTGCTGCCCCTGGCACTGGCCACGGGCGCTGGCTCGGCCAGCCAGCGGGCCATCGGCACGGGCGTGATCGGCGGCATGGTCACCGGTACGGCATTGGCCGTGGTGTTCGTGCCCATCTTCTTCGTGGTCGTTCGCAGCCTGTTCAAGGGCAGCGAACGCCAACACCAGTTTGACGCGGCCCACCGCCACCAGCATGGGGCAAGCACCCATGACTGAGGCTCACCACACCAAACAGGCCCACGCCATGTTGCCCATTGCCCTGCCCCTCATTCCTGCCGCCCCCACCCGGACGGCCGTGCGCAAACCCTTGGCCCGGCTAGCCCCGCTGGTGGCCGCCATCTGGTTGGCTGGTTGCAGCCAGCTGCCGGTCTACGAACGCCCTGCGGCGCCCGTCGCCAGCCAGTGGCCCACGTCGGCAGGCAGCACCACCGGGGCCGCCGCCGTACCCACCCAAGCCGCTGCCGACCTGGCCTGGGAAGGCTACTTTGCCGACCCCACGCTGCGCCAGCTGATCGGCACCGCGCTGGCCCACAACCGCGACCTGCGCGTGGCCGTGCTCAACATCGAGCAAGCCCGCGCCCAGCTGGGGCTGAAGCAGGCCGATCTGCTGCCCACCGTCAACGGCACGGTCACCGGCTCGCGTGCGCCCACCACCAGCGGGGGCATTGCCAGCACGTACTCCGGTGGCTTGCTGGTCACGGCCTACGAAATCGACTTCTTCGGTCGGTTGGCCAGCCTGAAAGAACAGGCCCTGGCCCAGTACCTGGCCACCCAAGCCGGCAGCCAGAGTGCCCGCATCAGCTTGATTGCCACCGTGGCCAACACCTGGCTTGCGCTGCTGGCCGACAGCGAGCTGCTGAACCTGACCGAACAGACGCTGGCCACGCGCGAAGCGTCGCTCAAGCTCATTCGCCTGCGGCATGAACACGGTGTGACGTCCGAGCTGGACGTGCGGTTGGCCGAATCGTTGACCGAGGCGGCACGCGCCACGCTGGCCCAACAACAGCGCCAGCGTGCGCTGGACGAAAACGCCCTGACGCTGTTGCTGGGCCAACCCCTGTCCCCTGACGTGCGTGCGCAACTGAGCGCGCACCGCCTGGCACAGGTCAACCTGCCCGAGCTGCCCGCAGGCGCGCCATCAGACTTGCTGGCAAACCGCCCCGACATCCGCCAGGCCGAGCAGCAACTGGTGGCGGCCAACGCCAACATCGGTGCGGCACGTGCGGCGTTTTTCCCCAAGATTTCGCTCACCGCAGGCATAGGCTCGGCCAGCAGCGAGTTGTCGGGCCTGTTCAAAAACGGGGCTTGGGGCTTCACGCTGGCACCGCAACTGCTGTTGCCGCTGTGGGACCATGGTCGCAACCAGGCAGGGCTGGACAGTGCACAGGCGGGCCGGGACATGGCCGTGGCGCAATATGAAAAAGCCATTCAGAGCGCCTTCCGCGAGGTAGCCGATGCGCTGGCCGGGCGCGACACGCTGGCCCGGCAACTGCAGGCCCTGCACGCCCAGGCTGAAGCTGAAAGCAACCGCCAGCGCCTGGTGAACCTTCGCTTGCAGAACGGCGCATCCAGCCAGCTCGATTGGCTGGATGCCCAGCGCAGCCTGTTTGCGGCCCAGCAAGCGGTGGTGCAAGGCAAGCTGGCCTACCTGCAAAATCTGGTGACGCTGTACAAAACCCTGGGCGGTGGCATGCACACCGACAGCACGGCCACGGCCCAGCGCTGAGACTGAGACTGAGACTGAGACTGGGACTGGGA
>JAVBXK010000066.1 GCA_030824555.1 bacterium | reverse complement strand
CAACCCGAACGCACCCTGCCACCACATGGATACCCTTTTCCTGCTGGCCACCGCCACCGTACTCGTGGTGCTGCTGTTCGACTACACCAACGGTTTTCACGATGCGGCCAACATCGTTGCCACCGTCATCGCATCAAGGGCCATGACGCCTGCGCAGGCCGTGGTCATCGTCGGCGTGTTCGAGTTTCTGGGGCCGTTGCTGGGGGGCACGGCAGTGGCCAACACCATTGGCAAGTTCGTGATGCTCGATGGCGTGTTGCCCACGCTGTCGCTGGCGGTGTTGCTGTGCGGGCTGATCGGGGCCATCGTCTGGAACCTGGTCACTTGGTACTTTGGCATCCCGTCGTCGTCGTCGCATGCGTTGGTGGGCGGGTTGATGGGGGCCGTGGTGGTGGCCGTGGGGGCCGACCACGTGGCCTGGGGCTTTCAGGAACTGGCCAACGGGCACCTGACCGGCATCGTCAAGGTGCTGGCCGCGCTGGTGCTGTCCCCATTGATCGGGTTCTGGGCCGGGTTTCTGGTGCACCGCCTGCTGTCGCTGGTCTTGCGGGCCACCAGCCCCGCCGTGAATGAACGCCTGCGCATGGCCCAGTTCGTGACTGCTGCCGGGTTGGCGTTTTCGCACGGTGCCAACGACGCCCAGAAAAGCATGGGCATCCTCACGCTGGTGTTGGTGCTGGGCGGCTTCATTCCCACGTTCGAGGTGCCGTTTTGGGTGATGCTGGCGTGTGCATCGGCCATCACGCTGGGCATTTTGTCGGGCGGGTGGCGCATCGTGCGCACGCTGGGCTTTGCCATTTACCGGGTGCGCCCGGTGCATGCGCTGGGCTCGCAGCTCACGTCGGCCATCGTCATCATGGGCGCATCGGCGGTGGGGGCACCGGTGTCCACCACCCACGTGGTGGCCACGTCCATCATGGGCATTGGCGCATCGGAGCGGCCGCGTGCCGTGCGCTGGGCCAAGGCCAAAGACATCGCCACCACCTGGGTCATCACCATACCCGGCGCGGCACTGGTATCCATCCAGGCCTACGCACTGGTCAACCTGTTTCTGGGAGTCAAGCCATGAGCAACGGCAAAAAGAACCCATCTGCCACCCCATCGGTATACAGGCGGCTGTTTGACCGCGTGTTCCCTAAAACGCCCGACTTCTACAGCATGCTGACCGAGCAATGCCAACAAGTGGCGCACACCACGGGGCTGCTGGTGGACTTCATGGAATCGGGCAACCCGAAAATTGGCAGCCAGATTCGGGAGAACGAGCACGAGGCCGACCGCGTGAAGGTGAAAAACCTGCATGCGCTGAACGAATCGTTCTCGACCCCCATTGACCGCGAAGACCTGTACCGCGCCATCATGGACCTGGACGAGGTGGTCAACTACTGCAAAACCACCGTCAACGAAATGGAAGTGCTGGGCCTTGGCCCCGACAAACACTGCCTGGAAATGGCCATGCACATGAAAATGGGCGTGGATGCCCTGCTGCAGGGCTACGCCAAGCTGGCCAAATCGCCACAAGATGCCGCCGCAGATGCGGACCTGGCCCGCAAGGCCGAACGCCGGGTCGAGAAAAACTACCGCAAAGCCATTGCGGAGCTGTTCCAGGGCGAGGACTACATCCACATGTTCAAGCGGCGTGAAATTTACCGCCACCTGTCCAACGGGGCCGACCGCATGGCCCACTGCGCCAACACCCTGCACGACATCGTGGTGAAGATGTGCTGAGCACACGGCCCACGCCGTAAAACACCCTCAAAAGAAGTCTCCGCCTCCCCCAAGTGGTGGATGTTCAAACGGGGTTCAATTCCATAAAGTTCGCCACCAAACAGGTCCTCCGCATGGTGCGGGGGCACCAGGGAAGGCGAATGCGTGACATCGAATGCACAACTGCTGCTCGCGGCACACAGCGCGAGCACGGGCGAGCGTGCCCAAAACGTTCAACAACCGGCACCATCCCGGCCTCTGCCCGGCACACCAGCCACCCACTGATTGCGCTGTTCGCCATCGCCCGGCTGCACCACATGACGGCTGACCCCGCCACGTTGGCCGTTGCCCAGCGCGACATGCTGATTGACGGCAAGCGGGTGAATGTGAGCCCTGGCATGAACATCACGGCGGAAATCAAGACCGGCCAGCGGGGAATCATTGAGTTCTTGCTCTGTCCTGTGCAGAAGGTGGGGAGCGAGCGTTTGAGGGAGTGGTGATGGGGCAACCTCAACCAGCACCTCACGCATTGACAAATAACAACCAAAATGACATCTATCGCTTTAGCATGAATCGATTGAAGATATGAATTTTATAGCAACCAAAACCAACACTGCATTTGAAGCCTTTGTGGGGCTATAGGTGTCGCAGTCAGCGAATCTCAACTTACCAAATAACCGGGGTGACAGGTGCAATAGGTGTAACAGGAACGAGATGCGCAACAAAAAGGAAGCATCGATATTAATAGCCCAAGCCTATCACCACCTCTAGGCTGCAACAATGGCAGGAGCCGGGTACATCGTTACATGCCCCATCATTGCAATTGTCATTTCAAAATAGAGGGTGCCAATGAACATTGGCATCAAGCTGTCACTCAACTAAACTTCAAGAAAACACAGGAAGGCTGATGATTTATGAAAATTCACCATGAAATTACTTTCATCCTACTACTCGCACTCTCAGGCATGACTCAAGCCCAAGCTTCGCTATCGAATGCAATTATCGCAATACACAAAGATCCAAATGCTCGAACTCCAACAATCGATGTGACACAGGTGGTTCAAAAATATATACCGATTAACTCCGACGCAGAAGATGCAGCAAACATTCTCAAATCAAATGGATTTGAAGTGAAATCAAAAATCGAAAAAGAAACTCATTACTTAATCGGAAGCAAAGAGATTGAGCGCCATTTCATCGGATACGTGGACACAATAATCATCATGACAGTGGTAAATGGAAAAATAGCAACCAGCAAGGGCTTAATATTTCGCCATACTCTTTAATTGAAAATCAAGGAAACACCATAGGGCCAACCTCAGGCGAACCTCACCGCAGAAATCAAAACTGGCCAGCGGCGAATCATTGAGTTGTTGCTCAGCCCTGTGCAGAAGGTGGGCCGTGAGCGTTTGCGGGAGCGGGAGTGAGTGGCCTCGATGCAGCCGGGAATGGCGATAGAACTCACATTAGCGAAAAGAGTAGCTATCAACCCAATGAATACGAGAGGTATAGCCCATTTTTATTCGACAAATACACAAAAATGCAGAAGATGAGTGACTCACCCACGCCTTTGGCGGCAGTGCCGGTGTCGAGGAGAAACACACGTCACAAAGGCCTGCTTGGCTGGATTTACCGAGGCGTGCTGCCCACATACCGGGGCAAGTTCTGATGGTCCGTGGTGCCGACGCTTTACGTAACCGCACTGATGATGACCCCGGCAGCCCCGATGCAGGCGGCTGAGTTGCAGGCTGTGGTGGGGGTGTTTGCTGCAGGCAGCAGCCGCAGTGGTTCAGGGTGGCGGGGTGGCGGGGTGGCGGGGTGCGAAAGAATATTCAAGCAAAAAATAATTCTACCGCTTGCTATAAATGAGTTTTTAGCTATTAAATTCAAGTCATCCAACGCATGACTTGGCATGCCTCAATTTTGTATTCAATAACAGTCCTTAACTCAAATACAGACTGGTATTACGGTCATTTTTTGACACGCCAACTGATGACAGGTGTACCATGCTGAGGCATGAAATACGACGAAACGCACCGCACACCGAAGCATCGTCTCGATGAGGCTGCGGGCATTGGCACCAAGCTCTCGTTGCTGCGCAAGGTCCACAGAATGTCGCAGGCCGAGGCTGCGGCTCGGGCCGGTGTGTCGCGTTCGACTGCCGTTCTCATTGAAGCAGGGGATCCGAGCCGCACGCTGGCTCAAGTGCTGCGTTACCTGGAGGCCATTTCCCGTGAGACATCGCTGCTGGAACTGCTGTCCGGCGACGTGCCCGCCCTGCGCCTGGCTCAAGCGGCAGCCATGCCAAAGCGGGTGAGGAAGGCCGCTGGTGGAACGGAGGAAGGCGGCAAATATGACTTCTGAGTCCAATAACCGCCCCTATGCGAAGCCGCCAACATCGGTTGCGGTGTTTGCGCACGTCGCCGAAACCAGTCGCCATGATTTCGTGCCAGCGGGCATGCTGGAACATCTCGACCAAGGGAAGGACGCAACCTTTACATACGGCACAAAGTACGTCCAACGCCCGAACCCGATCGAGATCGACCCTGTCAGCTTGCCGCTGCAAGGCGAGAGGGGCGGAGAACCTCGCCAACTGGCCAGGGGGCTTACCGAGTTCGGCGGTATCCGCGATGCGGCACCAGATGCCTGGGGGCGCCGTGTGATCGAAAACAAGCTCAAAGTCGCCGGGGCGGTGCTGCCCGAAGTGGCTTATTTGCTGGAAGCCGGCAGTGATCGGGTGGGGGCTCTGGATATCCGGCCAAAGCGAGACAGCCTTCCGGTCTATCCGGCCACCTCGGTAATCGACCTTGAGCGTCTGCTGACGCTGGCGAACAAAATCGAGTCCGACGAGGAGGTGCCTGCCGAGTTCCTGCCCTATTTCAATGGTTTGGGGACGGCTGGTGGGGCCCGGCCCAAGGCAACGGTGCGAGACGAATCGGGGGTGCTTTGGCTGGTGAAGTTTCCTGCTCAAAAAGACCGCGCATGCAACGCGGTGCTGGAGGGTGGCGCGCTGGAGATGGCGCGTGCTGCAGGCATTCGGGTGCCCCCCATTCATGTGAGGACCGTCGGCAGCCAAAAGGTCTTGCTCATCCGTCGGTTCGACCGGTATTGGACCCCACCTGGCGAAACCCTGCCTGCAGGGCAGGAGAGCTGGGAAAGCACCCCGGGCACACAGCCCAACATGGTCGAGGGACGCATCGGCTTGTGCTCGGCCATGACGCTCATGGGTATCGACGAATTTTCCGCACGAGACAGCGCCTACACGGCCATCGCGCAGGCCATCCGGTCACGGTGCACACACCGGTACATCGCACGCGATCTTCAGGAGATGTTTGCCCGGATGGTGCTCAACGTCATCGTGAACAACAACGACGATCATCTGCGCAATCATTCGTTCGTCTACGACGTTGCCTTGCGCGGGTGGCGGCTCAGCCCGCTGTATGACGTGTTGCCCATGAACGTGGTTGCCACCGAGCGTCATTTGCACTTGAGCGTGGGCGTGCAAGGCCGGTTGGCCACACTCGACAACGCCCTGTCCAAATGGCCAGCCTATTTCTCGTCCCGCGAAGAGGCCCTTGCGACCATGCATCGGATCTGGAGCCAAACGCGTGATTGGATGCAGCACTTCGAAAAGTTCGGCGCATCCAGGCAAGACATGGCGTACCTGGCCGGCGCCATCCGGCGACTGAGCGACTTGGCCAGCCCGGCATTGGAAGCCGAACTGAGGGCGTTTTCGCCATAAGCAAAACAGATACCAAGCGACCAGCCCTCGCGGCACGCCCTGCCATCACTCTTCCAGCATGGCCCGCAGCATCCAGGCGGCCTGCTCGTGCACGGTCAGGCGCTGCACCAGGATGTCGGCGGTGGGCTCGTCGCTGGCACCTTCCACCAATGGGAACAGGCCGCGGGCCGTGCGGGCCACGGCTTCGTGGCCTTGTGCCAGCACGCGCACCATGTCCATGGCTTTGGGGGGTTCGCTGGGGGCATCGGGCAGCGAGCTGAGTTTGCCGAACTGGGCATATGAACCGGGGGCCACGTGCCCCAAAGAGCGGATGCGCTCGGCAATGGGGTCCACCGCGTTCCACAGCTCGGTGTACTGCGCCATGAACATGGTGTGCAGGCTGTTGAACATGGGGCCTTTGACGTTCCAGTGAAAGTTGTGGGTGGTCAGGTACAGCGTGTAGGTGTCGGCCAGCAGATGGCTCAGGCCTTTGGCAATGACCGCGCGGTCTTTGTCGCTGATGCCGATGTCCATGCCGGTGGTGCGGTCCGGGTGTTTGGCAGATGATTTTTTGCTCATGGTGATCTCCTGTTTGAAAAGCGAAACTGGGGCGCGTTGTGGGCCGCAGCGCATGGATCAACTTTAGATTTCTTCAATGCATTCGGCAATGTCAATGTTTCAAACGCAGCCATAGCCACGGCCTATGCCAGCCACGGGCCATGCCAGAGGCCCGCTCAGCGACAAGCTCAGCGGCCACCCAGCCACCGGTACAAGGGCTCGGCCAGTATCAGCACCGCCACCAGGCGGCACACCTGAAACGCGGTGACCACGGGCACACCCAGCTGCAACACTTTGGCGGTGATGGCCATTTCGGCAATGCCGCCGGGTGAGGTGCCCAGCATCAGCGTGGCCGGGTGCAGGCCCGTGGCCCAGGCCAATGCGGTGCCGAAGGCGGCGCACAGCACCATCATCACCAGTGTGGCCAGCGCCACCGTACCCAGCCAGCGCGGGGCGGTGTGCACAAAGGCTGGTGAAAACCGCACGCCCAGGCTCACCCCGATGACCAGCTGCGCCGCGTTGGTCAGCGCCACGGGCAAGGCTGACAGCCGCACATCGGCCAGGGTGAGCGCCATGGTGACCACCAGCGCGCCCATGAACCAGGGGTTGGCACGGCCCAGCCGCAACATGAGCGCCACGCCCGCCCCCGTGAAGGTGGCCAGCGCCAGCAAGCCCGGCCAGTGCACGTCGCGCACTGCGGTGCCTGCTGCGTCCAGCCCGTGCACGCCCCAGGCTTGCATGGCAAACGGCAGTGTCAGCGTGACCATGAGCACCCGCAGGCTGTGCGCGCTGGCCACCAGGTCGGTGCGGGCACCGTGGCGCTCGGCAATCAATGTCATTTCAGACGCGCCGCCAATGGCCCCGGCGAAGTAGGTGGTGGCACGGCGCGCGGCCGGTGGCAACGCCTCCAACTGTGGGGCGTGCGCATGGGCCAGCCACCGGCCCAGCGCCCAGCCCATGACGCACGCCCACACCACCCCCAGGGCAATGGCCCACCACAGGCTGGCCACCAGCGCGCCGACTGCGGGTGTGAAGTACAGCCCCAGCGCCGTGCCGATGACCCATTGCCCGGTGTTGCGCAGCGGCACCCAGCTGGCCATGGGCGCGCCCAGCACCGACAGCACAGCCGTGGCCACCAGTGGGCCGATCATCCAGGGAATGGGGGTGTTCAGCCACACACACAGCCAGGCGGCCAACCCTGCAACGGCCAGTGTGGCCAGGTGGTGCAGCGCCTGCTGAAGGCGGGACGGCGGCGGCGAAGGCTGTGGGGTGGGCGCTTGGGCAGGCGATGAAGAGGGCCGCTGTGAAGGCGGTTGTGACGGGGAATGTGAAGGCGACAAGGCTGACATGGGCAAAACAGGTTCACCCCGCCAGACAAGGACCACAGCGGTGCGGCCAGCGGGGACAGGCGCGTAGTATCCGGGCATGCACGCCGACTCGCCTGTCACACACCACACGCACACAGTCCGCCTTGGGCCCAACCGGGACAGCACCCGCCTGGCCGAACTTGCGTCTGCACCGCCACAGCATGTTCGCCGTCGCCACGTGCTGGCTGCGGGCACGTGGCTGATGGCTGCCAGCGCAGCGGGTGTGGCCACGCTGGCAGGCTGTGCGGCCACCGCCACGGGTGCCACCGATGCGTCCGGCATGGACCCCACGCCCACCATGCCCATCCGCTTGCACCGGCTGGGCGCGACCGACGTGCTGCTGCTGGGCGAACAGCACGACGCGCCCGAGCACCAGCAGCTTCACCTGGCGGCGGTTCAGACGCTGGTCGAAGCCAAAGCACTGGCCGCACTGGTGCTGGAAATGGCCGATGTCGGCCACACCACCGGGCAGCTGCCATCCACCGCCACACCCGCTGCGGTGCAACAGGCGCTGGCCTGGCAAGACAGCGCATGGCCTTGGCGCGCCTACGGCCCGGCGGTGATGGCGGCCGTGGCCGCCGGTGTGCCGGTGCAGGGCGGCAACCTGCCACGCCAGCGCAACGCACAGGTCATGAAAGACCCCGCATGGGACGACCGCGTGGCCCCCGACGTGTTGCAACGCCACCAAAACGACGTGCGCGATGGGCATTGCAACCTGTTGCCCGCCGGGCAGATTGGCCCCATGACCCGCATTCAACTGGCCCGCGACCACACGCTGGCCACCACTGCAGCCAGCGCCGTGGCACGCGGCAAAACGGTGCTGGTGCTGTGCGGCAGCCAGCACGCCCACCGGCAACTGGGTGCGCCCCTGCACCTGCCGCCCGGCTTGCGGGTGAAGACTGTTCGCATGGCGGCCGACGGCCCGCGAGCGGACGATGCCAGCGCCTTCGATGCCATCTGGCACACCGCGCCGGTGCCGCCGGTGGACCACTGCGCCCGGCTGCGCGAGAGCCTGGGGCGCTGAGAGGCCGCCCCAGCACCCCGCCCTCGCAATGGGCTGGCGTACCGAGCCTGCCTGCCGATTGCAGCGACAATGCCCCCCACCATGACGACCTCTACCGCCCCCACCTACGTACTGACGCTTTCGTGCCCTGACCGCCTGGGTCTGGTGCACGCGGTGTCAGGCTTTTTGCTGGAGCGCGCCGGCAACATCGAAGAAGCCGCGCAGTTCAACGACCACGACACCGGTCTGTTCTTCATGCGCGTGCAATTTGCCTGCAGCCAGCTCAGCCACGAACAGCTCAAAACCGACCTGGCCGCCTTTGCCGCGCCGCTCGACCTGCAATGGCGGCTGCACGCCACGGCGCAACCCATGCGCACGGTCATCATGGTCAGCCAGCAGGGCCATTGCCTGAACGACCTGCTGTTCCGCTGGAAAAGCGGGCTGCTGCCGCTGGACATCCGCGCCATCGTCAGCAACCACCGCGACTTTTATCAACTGGCCGCCAGCTACAACGTGCCGTTTCACCACATTCCGGTGACCGCAGCCACCAAGGCACAGGTGGAGCAGCGCCAGTTCGAAATCGTGCAGGCCGAAGACGCCGAACTGGTGGTGCTGGCGCGTTACATGCAAATTTTGAGCGACGACCTGTGCCGCAAACTGGCCGGTCGCGCCATCAACATCCACCACAGCTTTTTGCCCAGCTTCAAAGGGGCCAAGCCCTACTACCAGGCGCACGACCGAGGCGTGAAGCTGATCGGCGCCACCGCGCATTACGTGACGGCCGACCTGGACGAAGGCCCCATCATCGAGCAGGACGTGGCCCGCGTGGACCACAGCAAAACGGTGGACGACCTCACCGCCCTGGGCCGCGACACCGAGAGCCAGGTGCTGGCCCGCGCCGTCAAGTGGCACAGCGAGCACCGGGTGCTGCTGAACGGTCACAAGACGGTTATTTTCAAGTAAAAATGGCCTCCAGCGCTTATATCAAAAGCGCTGACAGCTACTTTTTTCGCAGTATTCGTGCTTTGGGTCACGCCCCGTGGCAGTGACACAATGGCGCCATGACCGTTCGCATACCGCCCATCCAGTGCCTGCTCACGTTTGAAGCCTTGGCGCGCTTGCGCAGCGTGACGCAGGCGGCCGAAGAGCTGTGCGTGACCCCCAGCGCGGTCAGCCACCGGGTCAAGCAACTTGAGCAGATCATTGGCACCAAACTGTTCGGGCGGGCCGATTTCTCGCTGACCAGCGAAGGCAGCGAATACCTGGCCCACGTGCGCGAGGGGCTGGCCATTCTGGGACGCTTCCCCAGTCAGGGGGCGTCACCCGGTCGGCGCAAGCTGAAGCTGGCGGTCACGCCCACGTTTTCGCGCTCCATCCTCATGCCCCGGTTGCGCCAGTTCACCGAGGCCTACCCCGAGATTGACCTGACGCTGCAAGTCAGCATCCCGCTGCTCGACGTGGTGGCCGAAGATGCCGACCTGACCATCCGCTTCGGCACCGGCCGCTACGCCGATGTGGAGCACATCTGCCTGTTCAAGGACGAGGTCACACCCCTGGTGTCGCCCGCCTTCATGCGCGAGCACGGCCCGTTTGACACCGCCGCCGACCTGGAAGGCCTGCCCCTGCTGCGCAGCCCGCTGGAACCCTGGCGCACCTGGTTTGCCGCACACGACCTGGACTGGCCCGAACCAACTGAGGGCTCCACGTTCAACGACATCGGGCTGATGTGCGACGGCGCGGCGGCAGGCATGGGCGTGGCCCTGGTCAGGCTGCGGCTGGGGGCCCCCTGGCTTGAAAACGGCACGCTGGTGCGCCCCTACCCGCGCAGCGTGCCCAGCCCGCACGCGCATTACCTGTGCTGGCGCACGGGCACCATGGACCGCTGGGAGTGCGCCGCTTTTGCCGAGTGGCTCAAGCAAGCCCTGATCTGAAAGGCGGGGAGTCTTTCACCCACGCCCGGAAAACGCTCAGCCTCAGGCCGCAACCGTCCCAAATGTCACTTTCGTCACCTTCCCGCATCAGAGCGCTGTACCTCAAACCGTGGGCCTTGCCCGCGCTGGGCGCGGTACTGGTGCTGCTGGCGGTGTACGTGGGTTGGTACACGGTGTCGTCTGCCCGGCAGGTGGTGCGGGCCTACATGGTCGACACGGCGGTCAAACAGGCCGAATCGGTCTCGCACTTTCGCAATTTCTACGCCACTGAAATTTTGCCCAAGGCGCAGGAAGGCGGCATCGGCATTTCCCACCGCTACAAAGAACTGCCCAACACGCTGCCGCTGCCCGCGACGCTGATGATCGACCTGGGGCATTACCTGTCCAAGACCGAATCGGGCAACAAAGTGGCCCTGTACAGCGAACACCCGTTTCCCTGGCGCGTGGCCGAACGCCAGCTGGACAGCTTCCAGACTGATGCACTGGCCCACTTGCGCAACACACCGGACGAGCCGTTCATCCGCGAAGAAACCGTCAACGGCGTGGACGTGCTTCGCTACGCGCAAGCCGACCGCATGCAGGCCTTTTGTGTGGCCTGCCACAACTCAATAGCCGGGTCGCCCAAAACCGACTGGCAAGTGGGCGATGTGCGCGGTGCGCTCGAAATCAGCATCCCCGTCAAAAGCTGGCAAAGCGCTGCCACGGGCGTGCTGAACCGGGCGTTTGCCATTTTGCTGGTGGTGCTGGTACTGGGCATGACGGGGGTGTGGCTGGTCACCCGGCGGCTGCAAGGCGCGTTGCGCACGTCGCGCGGGCTGTCGGCCGAGCGTGAGAACGCCAACCTGCAGTTGCGCCGCGAAATCGACGAGCGCCGCACGGTCGAGCGCAACCTGCGGCTGAGCGAGTCCAAGCTGAACAGCATTTTCGATTCGGCCCCGGAAGGCATCGTCGTCATCGACACGCGGGGCACCATCATCCAGGCCAACGTGGCGGCTGCGGCCATGTTTGGCTTCGAACACGCCGAACTGCTGGGCCAGAACGTGGGCATCCTCATGGCCGCAGGCAACCGTGCGCGACATGCCAAAGACATTGACACTTACCTGACCACAGGGGTGGCACACATGCTCAACCGCCCACGGGTGCTGGACGGCTGCCGCAAAGACGGCAGCACCTTCCCGCTGCGCCTGTCGGTCACCGAAACACGGGTGGATGACGAGTTGTACTTCACCGGCGTGATGCAGGACTTCACACAGATCAAGGCCAACGAGGCGCAGCTGATCGAGGCACGCAACAAAGCCGAGGTGGCCAACCGCCTGAAGGGCGAATTTTTGGCCAACATGAGCCACGAAATCCGCACGCCCATGAACGGCATCGTGGGCATGACGCAGCTGGTGCTCGACACCGAGCTGCAGCCCCAGCAGCGCGAACACCTGTCGCTGGCCAAGGAGTCGGCCAACCACTTGTTGTTCATCATCAACGACATCCTCGACTTCTCGAAGATCGAGTCCGGGGCGCTGGAGCTGGAACCCGCCCGCATCATCCCCGAGCAAATACTGCGGCACACGGTCAGGTCGCTGCGCGGCATGGCCGAGCACAAAGGTCTGGCCCTGCGCCACGTGTGCACCCCTGCTGTGCCGCCGGAAGTCATGGCCGACCCGGTGCGGCTGCGCCAGATACTGACCAACCTGATCGGCAATGCCCTCAAGTTCACCCATGACGGCGAAGTGGCCGTGCACATGGATGCCGAACCGGTTGCACCTGACGGCAGCATGATGCTGCGCTGCCAGGTGACCGACACGGGCATCGGGTTCGACCCAGCCAAGGCGGAGGCGCTGTTCAACCCGTTTGAGCAGGCAGATGGCACCATCACCCGTTCGTATGGCGGCACGGGCCTGGGGCTGGCCATTTCGCGCAGCCTGGTCACGCTGATGGGCGGCACCATATCGGCAGCAAGTGTGCCCGGCAAAGGCTCGACCTTCACGTTCAGCATGCGTTGCACCCTGCCCAAGGGTGACGAAGCCGTGTTCGGCAAAAGCGTGGGGGGCGAGGTGGACCACGCGGTGCGCGCACTCCACATCCTGCTGGCAGAAGACCACCCCATCAACCAGAAACTGGCCGGCCTGCTGCTGACCAAAATGGGCCACAGCTTCGTGCTGGCCGACAACGGACTCGCAGCGTTGGAGGCCCTGGCACACGAAACCTTCGACTTGGTCCTGATGGACGTGATGATGCCGGAGCTGGATGGGCAGGCAGCCCTGGCTGAACTGCGCAAACGCGAAACCGGCACGGGCCGCCACACCCCGGTGCTGATGGTGACGGCCCACGCCATGACCGGCGACCGCGAGCGCTTCATGGCGGGCGGTGCCGACGGCTACGTGTCCAAACCCATTTCTGCCCAGGCCCTTCAAACTGAAATTGCCCGAGTGATGCGAAATACAGCGCTCTTGGACAGCGGCACAGCCTCCGCGCACTGACCGCTGTCGGCCAACACCGCTGGCAAATTCGCGATACAGGAGGGCCCGGCCTGTCGCGAATCGGGCGGCAATTCAAACAGCGATGCAGATTTATTCAACACACCGGCAGGCACACCGCCCTAAACTGCCTGCATCCCGTTGACCCCACGCCATGGAGCAGGCATGAACGCCCCACGCGACCCCCTATTCGATCCGGCCACCCTTCAAAAACCACAAAAAGCAGAGCTTCAAACCCAGGTGGTAAAAGCACTGGAGGCACATTTACCTTCACATGCGCTGCTGTACCAGCTGGAGGACACCGTGCCGTACGAGTGCGACGGCCTGACGGCCTACCGCGAACGCCCGCTGGTGGTGGCCCTGCCCGAAACCGAAGCCCAGGTGGCCGCCGTGCTGCGCACCTGCCACGCGCTGGGTGTGCCCGTGGTGGCACGCGGCGCGGGCACCGGCCTGTCGGGTGGGGCCATGCCCCACGCCATGGGTGTGACCATGAGCCTGGCCAAGTTCAACCAGATACTGAAGATGGACCCCGTCAGCCGCACGGCGGTGGTGCAAGCGGGTGTGCGCAACCTGGCCATCAGTGAAGCTGCTGCCCCGTTCGGCCTGTACTACGCGCCCGACCCCAGCAGCCAGATTGCCTGCACCATCGGCGGCAACGTGGCCGAAAACTCGGGCGGCGTGCACTGCCTGAAGTACGGCCTGACGGTGCACAACATCTTGAAAGTACGCGGGTTCAACATGGCAGGCGAAGCCATTGAATTTGGCAGCGACGCGCTTGACGTGCCGGGGCTGGACCTGCTGAGCGTGCTGATCGGCAGCGAGGGCATGCTGGCCGTCACCACCGAAGTGACCGTGAAGCTGGTGCCCAAACCCCAACTGGCCCGCTGCATCATGGCCAGCTTTGACGACGTGCGCAAAGCCGGCGACGCCGTGGCCGCCGTGATTGCCGCAGGCATCATCCCCGCCGGGCTGGAGATGATGGACAAACCCATGACCGCCGCCGTGGAAGACTTTGTGCACGCCGGTTACGACCTGAGCGCCGAGGCCATATTGCTGTGCGAAAGCGACGGCACGCCCGAAGAAGTGGAAGAAGAAATTGGCCGCATGAGCGCCGTGCTGCGCGGTTGCGGGGCCACGGCCATTGCCGTCAGCCAGTCGGAAGCGGAACGTATGCGCTTTTGGAGCGGGCGCAAAAACGCTTTCCCGGCCAGCGGGCGCATCAGCCCCGACTACATGTGCATGGATTCCACCATCCCGCGCAAGCGCCTGGCCGACATCCTGCTATCGATTCAGGAAATGGAAAAGAAGTACAACTTGCGCTGCTGCAACGTGTTCCACGCGGGTGACGGCAACCTGCACCCGTTGATTTTGTTCGATGCCAATGACCCCGATCAGCTCCACCGCTGCGAGCTGTTCGGTGCAGACATCCTGGAAACCAGCGTGGCCATGGGCGGCACCGTGACGGGCGAACACGGCGTGGGCGTGGAAAAGCTCAACAGCATGTGCGTGCAGTTTTCAGCCGAAGAAAACGAGGCCATGTTCGGCCTGAAACGCGCGTTCGACCCCGCCGGGCTGCTCAACCCCGGCAAGGTCATTCCCACCAAACACCGCTGTGCCGAGTACGGCAAGATGCTGGTACGGGCCGGGGCCATCAAGCATCCGGAACTGGAACGGTTTTGAGGGCTGCAGTTCGCGATCGTTAACATTGCAAATCATGGAATGAAAATCCATAATTGCAATGATGTTTCACCGTCAAATCCTGCCTGAACTGCAAACTGAGTTGCAACACACACCTGCGGTTGCACTGCTGGGGCCACGCCAAGTCGGCAAGACCACGCTGGCATGGGAAGCGGCCAAATCCATGCCAAGCGTCTACTTGGATTTGGAATCCGAGCGCGACCGGGCCAAACTCGCACAACCCGAGCTGTATCTGTCGGGCCATCTCGACAAGCTGGTCATCCTGGACGAAGTGCATCGGGCACCTGCGCTGTTTCCGGTGTTGCGTGGGCTGATCGACCAGGCCCGTCGTTCGGGCCATCGCGCGGGGCAATACCTCTTGCTGGGTTCTGCATCGCTGGAATTACTCCAGCAATCGGGCGAAACCTTGGCTGGGCGCATTGCGTATCTGGAGTTGGGCACACTGAGCGTGCATGAAACCGGCACCGCACTGGCCAACACGCTGTGGCTGCGGGGTGGCTTCCCGGAAAGCCTGACGGCCCCCAGCGATGCCCGCAGTCTGCGCTGGCGGCAGAACTTCATCCGCACCTACCTGGAACGGGATGTCCCCCAATTCGGGCCACGGATTGCAGCCGACACCTTGCGCCGGTTCTGGACCATGCTGGCCCACCACCAGGGCGGTTTGCTCAACATGGCGCAACTGGCCCGCAACATGGGGTTGGACATCAAAACGGTACACAGCTACACCGACCTGCTGTGCGCCCTGCTGCTGGTACGCCGCCTGCCAGCCTGGCACGCCAACCTGGGCAAACGGCTGGTCAAATCGCCCAAAGTCTATGTACGCGACAGCGGATTGGTGCACGGCCTGCTTGACATTGAAACCACCGAGCAACTGCTGTCGCACATGATTGTGGGGGCCAGTTGGGAAGGTTTTGTGATTGAAAACCTGCTTTGCTGTGCCCCACCTGCCGTGCAAGCGCATTTCTACCGCAGCAGCAGCGGCGCCGAAATCGACCTGCTGCTGACCTGGCCCAACGGAGCCATGTGGGCCATTGAAATCAAGCGCAGCCTCAGCCCCAAGGTAGAGCGTGGATTCCACGCGGCCTGCAGCGACCTGTCGCCTTCACGCAAACTGGTGGTGTACCCGGGAGATGAAACCTTTCCCCTCGGCAGCGACATTCTGGCCATGCCTTTGGGCACGCTGTGCACGGAATTGGCGGCCACGCAAACCGTGTGAACGTCAGGCGACCAACCGGTCGCTCACTTGCCTGGCCCGCTTCAGCGCGGCAGCACGTAAAGCAGCACGGCAAAAAAGTGCAGCGCACTGCCTGCCAGCACGAACAGGTGCCAGATGGCATGGCTGTAAGGCAGCGAACGCCATTTGTAAAACACCACGCCCAAGGTGTACGACACGCCACCTGCGGCCAGCAGGGCCACGCCGCCCGTGCCCAATGCGGCCACAAGGGGCTTCAAGGCAAACACCACGGCCCAGCCCATGGCCACGTACAGCCCCACAACCAGACCGTGTCGTCGGCCGTTCAACCACAGGCGGGCAATCACACCGGCAACAGCCAACGTCCAGATCAGCGCCAGCATGCCCCAACCCAACGCACCACCCAGGCTGAGCAGCATGAATGGCGTGTAAGTACCCGCAATCAGCAGAAAAATAGCCGAATGGTCCAGCGCCCGCAGTACGTGGCGGACACGGTCAATGGGAATGGCGTGGTACAGCGTGGACGTGGTGTAGCACAGCACAAGCGAGGCACCGAATACCACACTGGCCACCACCTCGGCAACACCACCATGCAGCACGGCAAATGCCGTCAGCACCACCAGCCCGGCAATGGCCAGCACGATGCCCACGCCGTGCGTGACACTGTTGGCCAGCTCTTCCCGAAAGGTGTAACGGGGCAACAGTGCAGGGGTCATGATGCACACATCACCGGTGGCCGGTGACCCCCATCTGGTCGAGTGCCGCACTCAGGTGGCCCACGCTGCGCTCGACGTTGTGCAGTTTTTCCAGCCCGAACAGGCCGACGCGGAAGGTGGAAAAGCCTGCGGGTTCGTCACACTGCAGCGGCACGCCCGCTGCGGTTTGCAGGCCCAACGCCAGAAACTTTTTGCTGTTTTGCATGTCCGGGTCGGTGGTGTAGCTGACCACCACGCCGGGTGCTTTGAAACCGTCGGCCGCCACGCTGCGGATGCCGCGACTCTCGAACAATGCACGCACGCGGTCGCCCAGGGCAATCTGTTCCTGCCGCACCTTTTCAAACCCGTAGGCGCGGGTTTCCTGCATCACGTCGCGCAGGCGGGCCAGCGCGTCGGTGGGCATGGTGGTGTGGTACGAGTGGCTGCCGTTTTCGTAGCTTTCCATGATCTGCAGCCACTTCTTCAAATCGCAGGCAAAGCTGGAGCTGGTGGTGCCGTCAATGGCCGCACGGGCACGCTCGCTGAGCATGACCATGGCGCAGGCGGGCGAACCGCTCCAGCCTTTTTGGGGTGCAGAAATGAGCAGGTCCACGCCTGTCGCTGCCATGTCCACCCACATGGCCCCCGAGGCAATGCAGTCGAGCACAAACAGGCCGCCCACCTGGTGCACAGCGTCGGTCACGGCGCGGATGTAGTCGTCGGGCAGGATCATGCCAGCAGCGGTTTCCACGTGCGGGGCAAATACCACGGCGGGCTTTTCGGCCAGGATGGTGGCCACCACTTCTTCCACGGGGCAAGGCTCCCACGGGGCTTGTGCGCTGTCGCCGGTGCGGCGGGCCTTCAGCACGATGGATTCGGACGGAATAGAGCCCATGTCGAAAATCTGCGTCCAGCGGTAGCTGAACCAGCCGTTGCGGATGACCAGCACTTTTTTGCCGTGCGCAAACTGGCGCGCCACCGATTCCATGCCAAACGTGCCGCTGCCGGGCACCAGCACGGCGGCTTTGGCGTGGTAAACCTCTTTCAAAATGGCGGAAATGTCGGTCATGACGCCGCGAAAGCGGGCCGACATGTGGTTCAGCGCGCGGTCGGTGTAAACCACTGAAAACTCAAGCAAACCGTCGGGATCGACGTCGGGCAGCAAACCGGGCATGGGTGTCTCCAAACAATATCGCGGCAGCTTAGCACGCAGCAATGCTGATCATGCGCATGGACGAAACCGACCTTTCCGGTTAAGAATGCCGCTTCACACCCTCGTCACAAAACAGAACATGCCTTCACTGTCGTCACACATCCTGCTGGTTGAAGACAACCCCGACGAAGCCGCGTTGACCAAAATGGCGCTGTCCCGCTATGCCGACGGTGCGCCGGTGGAACACGTGTCCAACGGACAGCAGGCGCTGGACTACCTGTTTCGTCGGGGCACGTTCAGTGACCGCACCGGTAGCGACCCGGCTGTGGTGCTGCTGGACCTGAAGATGCCCATCCTTGACGGGTTTGGCGTGCTGGCGGAAGTGAAGGGATCGGCCGCGTTGCGGCACATGCCCATCGTGGTGCTGACCTCGTCCACCGAGCCGTCTGACCTGATGCGGGCCTACGCGGCAGGCACGAACGCCTACATGGCCAAGCCGACCGATTTCGGCGAATTTCTGGGGGCCATGAAACACCTGTGCGCGTTCTGGCTGCAGGTCAACACCCCCGCACCTGCCGCATTGCAATGACCCTGGCTGACCGCCACGGAGCCGGGTGAACACACCGCGCCCACCCTGTTTGCGCCCCTGGTGCACCCGCAAAATCACGGAGACAACCGATGTTTGAATCAGCCGAAATTGGTCACAGCATGGGCAAAAAAGCCTACCGCGAAGCCGAAAAAGCCCTTCGCCAGGCGCTGCTGGACGCACAGTTTGCGTTACTGGAAAAGAAACACCATGCCGTGGTGGTGCTGGTCAACGGCGTCGACGGTGCAGGCAAGGGCGAGACAGTCAACCAGTTCAACGAGTGGATGGACCCGCGCCACATCCGCACCGAGGCGTTTGCATCGCTCACGGCCGCAGAGCACGAATCCATGCAAGGCCATCCCGAGATGTGGCGCTTCTGGCAAGTGCTGCCGCCAAAAGGGCACATTGGCATCATGTTCGGCAACTGGTACACCGACCCCATCGTGCAGCACGCCAACGGGGTGGACAAGAAAAGCCGGTTCAAAGCCCGTCTGGAAGACATCCGCGCATTTGAACGGATGCTGACGTCCGAAGGCGTCATGCTCGTCAAGCTCTGGTTCCACATGAGCAAAGAAAACGTGGAAAAGCGGCTGAAAGAACTGTCCAAAAGTCCCAAAACCAGTTGGCGGGTGACCGATGCCGACCGCAACCGCCTGACAAACTACGACGTGTTGTCGACCACATCGGCTGCTGCGCTGCGCATGACCAGCACCGGGGAAGCACCCTGGCTGGTGATCGATGGCAGTGATGCCAACTACCGGGCCATCACCGCAGGGCAGTACCTGCTGAACTGCCTGCAACGCGCCAGCACAGAAGACACCCCACAGCACAGCCATGCGGCCCCCCAGCCACCGGCCCCATTGGACGGACGGAGTCTGCTGGCCAACCAGGACTACACCCGAAAGCTGGAGCGCAATGAATACGAAGACAAGCTGGAAGGGTTGCAGGGGCGTCTGAACAAGTTGCTGCGATCACCCACTGTGAAAAAACGTTCGCTGGTGCTGGTGTTTGAAGGCATGGATGCCGCAGGCAAGGGCAGCACCATACGGCGCATCACGCAGGCCATGGACGCACGCCATTACAGGGTGATACCCGTGGCCGCTCCCAACGAAGCAGAGCGCGACCAGCCCTACCTGTGGCGCTTCTGGCGCTACTTGCCCAAGTGGCAACACACGGTCATTTTCGACAGGTCTTGGTACGGCCGCGTGCTGGTGGAGCGGGTAGAGGGCTTCTGTACCGAGCAGGCCTGGACCCGAGCCTACGACGAAATCAACGCCTTTGAGGAACAGCAAACCGAAGCGGGCGCGGTCGTGGTGAAGTTCTGGCTGGCCATCACACCTGAGCAACAACTGGCCCGGTTCGAAGCCCGTAAAAACACGCCTTACAAAGCCTACAAGATCACGGCGGAAGACTGGCGCAACCGCGACAAGTGGCCGCAATACGCCCGAGCGGTGGACGACATGATCGACCGCACGTCCACCGAACTGGCCCCCTGGCACATCGTGGCCAGCGATGACAAGATGTGGAGCCGCATCGAGGTGCTGCGCGTGCTGTGCGAGCGGCTGGAAGCCATCGGCGATTGAGGCCAGACAGCTGAGCCCGTTCACGTCAAGCGTGACACATTCCGCACAGGCCGGTTGATCGACAAGCTACACCGGACGCCCGTTTGTGTGTTTACCGCGCGGCGTACACCAGCCCGGCGGCCACACCGCCAAACAAATCCCCCTCCACCAAGGGCACACCCGGAAAGGCCTGCTGCAGCGCCTGCTGAAACGGGCGCAAGGCGCTGGAGCCACCGGTCAGGTAGAGGGCATCGATTGCATCGGGTTTTACCCCGGCCTGTGCGGCGCAATCCAGTGCGCACTGCACCACGCGCTGCAACGGGGGCATCAGGTCTTGGAGCAAGGCGTCTGCGCTCAGCGGTGCGCTGAGGTCACGGGCCAGGCAACCCAGGTCGATGCGCTGTGCGGCATCGGCTTGCTGGCTGCAGGCAATTTTGGCCTGCTCCACGCTGTTGGCCATGGCATGGGCCAGGCGGTCTTGCAACACGGTCATCAGGCGCTGGTGCAGCGTCTGGTCGGTGTAGTTGGTGCGCAGGGCCTGCGCCTCGCGGATGGCTTTGGCCGAGTAGCGCCAGTGGATGAGGTGCCAGGTGGCCAGATCGAAAAACACGGCGCTGGGCACTTCGCGCCCATCGGGCCCGGTGTGCCGGAAACCCAGCAGCGGCATGACGTGCGACAGGCTCAGGCGCTGATCGAAGTCGGTACCGCCGATGTGCACACCGCGCGTGGCCAGGATGTCGTGCGCACGGTCGTCACCCGTGCGGGCCGCGGCGGCCACGCGCTCGGGGCCCAGGCGCACCACCGTGAAGTCGGACGTGCCGCCACCGATGTCGGCTACCAGCACCACGCTTTCGCGGTCGATGCGGCGCTCGTAGTCGAACGCGGCGGCAAGGGGCTCCAGCTGAAAGCTGACGTGCTTCAACCCCGCAGCGTGTGCCGCTTGCAGCAGCATGTGCTGTGCCAGCGCGTCGCGTTCGGGGTCGTCGTCCACAAAATGCACCGGGCGGCCCAGCACCACGTGCGTGGGGGCCGCGCCGGTTTGTGCCTGCGCGCGGGCCACCAGCTCGGCCAGGAAGGTGGCAATGATGTCCTGGAAGCTGATGGCTTGGCCATTGACCTCGGTTTTTTCCAGCAGCAGTGGGCTGCCCAGCAGGCTCTTGAGCGAACGCATCAGCCGCCCTTCGGTGCCCGCCAGGTATTGCGCCACGGCATCACGCCCAAAGTGCGTGCGGTGGTCTTCCGAGTTGAAAAACAAGGCCGTGGGCATGGCCAATGCGTCGCCCTCCAGCTTCAGGGGTTGGGCCAAACCACCGTCCTGCCGCCAGGCCATGGCGGAGTTGGAGGTGCCAAAGTCGATGCCCAGCACACGGGCTGGCGGGTGTGCCGAGGTGCGTGTCGACGATTTGGCGGCAGTGGAAGCGGCGGCGGATGCGGTGCGCGAAACAGGTTTAAGGGAAACAGTCATGGCGCGCATGGTAGCGACCTGGGCAACTGGCCTGTGCGTTAAAGTGCCGGGGAACCGCACAGACAAGCGGCCCAACTCCAACCCGCTGACACCAATAGGGAGTCTTTGATGACCGTTTCTCTCAAGCACATGGCCAGCACGCTGACATGGCTGGCTGTTGCGAGCCTGGGGCTGGCAACACATGCCCAGACCGTGCCGGAAGGTCCGGACCACGCCACACAAGTGCTGGGCAATGCCTGGGACATGTCCGCACAAGACGATGTACACCCCCTGCTGTGGACGCACAACCTGACATCGGCAACGGTGGCATCGGGTGCCATGACCGGCACGGCCCGTGATGCAGACCCCCACTTCTGGCTGCAATTTCCACGTATTCCGTCGGCCATTCAGTCCGACAACGTGGCGCAACCACCCATTGCTGCCGCCACGTACAACAAGCTTGCCTTCATGATGTGGCTGCCAGACACGGTCACAGAGGGATCTCGCAACGGCCGACTGGTCTGGCACACCGGTGGCAACACGGTGCAGGCGTTCGACGCGGCGTATGCCGAGTCCCCCATGTTCCCCGTTTACCCAGGCTGGCACCTCTACCACTTTGATCTGGCCGCGCTGCTGCCCACGACGGGCAGTGCATGGACCGGGGCGATTCAGGGCTTGCGCATCGATCCTTGCCTGGGGTGCCAGGTGCAGTTCAAGCTGGACTGGGCGCGCCTGTACAACGATGCCGACACGGCGGCAGTGGCATCGCTGCCAGCAGGCAAGACCCTGCTGCTGGCAGAAGCTTTGCCCGCCGGATCGACCGAGCCGGTGTACACCCCCCTGCCAGCCGTGCAAGGCGGGGTTTCGGTGTCGCGGCTGCCGCCAGCCCAGTACCGTGTGGCCCCCATCACCGACGGCGACTACGCGCTGGCCAACCGAGGCCAGTCCTGGACATTCAAAACCCGCTCTGACACCTTGTGGGTGGCCAACGGGGGCCTGGCCTCTGCCCAAGTGGGGGCACAAGGCCTGACGGCGGTGACCGCCAGCGCAGACCCGTACGTCTTGCTGGACATCCCTCAACACGCCCCCATCAACACCAGCCAATACAAACACATCACCATCGACCTGACCGTCAACCAGATTCCGGCCCAGGAGTCAGGGCTGCTGGTGTGGTGGGGTGATCAGGCGGCCACCCCCAGGCACCCCAGTTCGTTCGTATCGTTGCGTGCCGGCAGAAACACCTATCAGATCGACCTCAGCCAGTCCGCCAACTGGAACGGTACCGTGCGTACGCTGCGCATTGACCCGCTCAACGGCCCAAATGCGGGCAGCAACGTGCCGTTCACGCTGCACAGCGTCAAGCTCACCAAAACCAGTGGCTTCAGTGAAACAGTGACCTTCAACGCGCAACCGTTGACTGTGAACGCACGCCCGCAGGTGGAGATCGTCAGCCCGGCCTTTGGCTCGGGTGACGACTACGCGCTGGTGGAACAAGGTCAGTCATGGGCGCTGACGACCGACCAGGTCAAACAACCCCAGTTCAGCAACATGGCGGGGTGGGAATACATCACCCAACTGAGTGACCTCAACCTCCAGGGCCAGTTCTTCCACGCCACATCGCTGCCCGCTGCAGCTGGGCAGGCAGAAGGTGACCCCCACGCATTCGTTGCGTTCCAGGAAAACACCCACCCCATCGATACCCAGACCTACAGGTGGTTGGGTTTCGATTTGTACGTGCCCATGGATGCCACCCAGCAAAGTGAACTGACACGCGGCGCCGTGGCCCGCGTGGCCTGGAAAGCCACCGACGAAGACCCAGGCCTGACCACCGACGACATCGTGCTGCTGCCCGGCCTGCAGCGTTACTGGTTCGACATGTCGAAGGTGGTGTACGAGCCCGCCACGGCTCGCACCTGGAGTGGCCTGGCGCGTTACCTGCGGATCGACCCGTTTGAATTCCCCGAGTCACGCCACTTTTACCTGGGCTCGGTGCAGTTGCGCGCCACACCCACCGCACGCATGGTGTGGCCGGTGGTCGTCAAGCTGACCGACCCCGATGTCGGCGACCGGTTGTCAGTCTCGGTCAAAAGCGGGACCACGGTAGTGGCCAGCGCATCAGGGTTGACAGGCGGCACGCACCAGCTGATTGCCAACCTGGGTGCCCTGGCCGCCGGGGAACATTACCTGACGGTGGAAGTGAGCGATGGACGCAACCAGGTGCAGCGCACCGCGCAGGTGCCCGTCACCAAGCTGGCACCGCAGGATGCCATGCCAGCGCATCAGATCAAAGCGGCCGATCGCATCTTCACCTGGGCGGAAGCCTTGTTGGGCCCCACCCTGGGCACAGGCACGGCATCGGGCACCCACCACGCGTGCTTGCAGTCGATTCCGGGGGCCTATGGGCGCTCGTATGCAACGGGCATCTGCCTGTTCACCATGGACGGCCTGATCCTGTACACCACGCCCGCATCGGGTTTGGTCCTGGCAGGCACCACCGTGCAACTGCTGGAGCAAGCCGCCGCATCGGGGCATTGACGGCACACAAGCGGACCGCAGCAGGTGTTCAAGCCAGCAAAGCCACGTTGCCCCCCGCAGCCGTGGTGTTGACGGTGACGGTCTGTTCGCCGCAGAACCGGTACAGGTAGTGCGGGCCACCGGCCTTGGGGCCGGTGCCGCTCAAGCCTTCGCCGCCGAATGGCTGCAAACCCACCACTGCACCGATCATGTTGCGGTTGACGTACACGTTGCCCACATGGGCCGCAGCGGCCAACGCCTGGGCACGGCTGTCAATGCGGGTTTGAATGCCCAGCGTCAGGCCGTACCCAGCTTGTGTGCCGGGCACCGCGCCCAGGCGGTTGATGGCCTGCACCACAGCCTCTGCCGTTTCCAGACCCTTGCAACCCGGCCCCCAGCGCAGCACCTGCAACACGGGGCCGAAAATCTCTTCCCCCACGGCCTGGATGTCGGGCACCTCGAACAGCTTGGGCGGCATCAGGTTGATCACTTTTTCTGCAGCATAGTTTGCCTGCACATCAAGCGATAACAGCTCTTTTGATGATGAATTCAGCCTGTTCACACAGGCCAAGATGTGCGCGAAGGCCTCGGCGTCAATCAGCGGCCCCACGTCGGTGGACGGGTCAGCCGGGTTACCCACACGCAGCTCGCGCGCGGCACCGGCCACCATCTCGATGACACCGTCGGCCACCGCTTCGTGTACACACAACAGGCGCAAGGCCGAGCAGCGCTGCCCGGCCGAACGGAAGGCGCTTGTGCACACGGCGTCGGCCACCTGCTCGGGCAACGCGGTGCTGTCTACCAGCATGGCGTTGATGCCGCCGGTTTCGGCAATCAGCGGCACGATGGGGCCGTCTTTGGCGGCCAGCGCCCGCTGAATGAGCTTGGCCACCTGGGTGGACCCCGTGAACACCACGCCCGCGATGCCAGGCAACGCCACCAGTGCGGCCCCCACGGTGTCGCCCGCGCCGTGCAGCAGTTGCAGCGCATCAGCGGGCACACCGGCTTCATGCATCAGGCGCACCGCTGCCCAGGCCACGCCGGGGGTTTGCTCGGCGGGTTTGGCCAGCACGGTGTTGCCTGTGGCCAGCCCCGCCGCCACCTGGCCCAGGAAGATGGCCAGCGGAAAGTTCCAGGGGCTGATGGCCACCCACACGCCACGGCCCTTGAGTTGCAGGGTGTTCTGCTCGCCGGTCACGCCGAAAGAATGCCCCCACGCTTGCCCTGCGGGCTGCGCTGCCCCCCGAGGGGGCTGTTCTGCCTTGGGGCGGCCCGGCGGCAGAACGGTTGACCCCCACACCTGCCCTGCGGGCTGCGCTGCCCCCATCACCGAAGAGCCCTGGGGCTGCGCTGCCCCCCACATGGCATCCACCTGCGGCAGGGCAATGGGCTGCATGATGCGTTCGGCCTGGCCTGCGTAGTAACGCAAAAAGTCCACCGCCTCGCGCACCTCGGCCACGGTGTCGCCCCAGGTTTTGTGCGCCTCCTTCACCAGCAGGGCGCAGAAGCGAGGCATGTCGGCCTCCAGCGCGTCGGCGGCTTTGCGCAGCACGGCGGCACGGTCGGTCACGGGCACATTGCTCCAGTGTTGATAGCTGTCATATGCCGATATGAAAGCGGTAGAGGCCAATTTTTCATTAAAAACTGTCACCACGGGCACGGTGGTGGTCTGGTACGCGGCCAGCAGGCAGTCGAGGTCAGCCTGCACCGCCAACTCCAGCCCGGTGCTGTTGCGACGCGCCGGGCCATACAGGTCGGGTGGCAGGGGCAGTGTGCGCAGGCCGGCGGCGTTGTCTGGGGCCGAAGCGAAGGCTTGCGAGCGGTCCATGGGCGAGGCCAACAACACCTCCATGCCCACAGATTCGTCGGCCAACTGGTGCACGAAGGACGAGTTGGCACCATTTTCCAGCAAGCGCCGCACCAGGTAGGCCAGCAGGTCGCGATGCTGGCCCACGGGGGCGTACACGCGGCAGCGCACGCCGGGGTGTTTGAGCACCTCGCGGTAAATACCCTCGCCCATGCCGTGCAGGCGTTGCAGTTCGAACCGCGCGCCCGAGCGGCTCGCATCCAACGAACCAGGGCTTGCACCTTTCGGCACTGCGTTGCCGCCCAGGGATGCGCTCTCAGCTGTGGAGCCCTGCGGCTGCCCAGCCATTTGCAAAATGGCGGCGATGGTCCCGGCGTTGTGCGTGGCGAACTGGGGGTAGATGGCGTCGGGCGCGGCCAGCAAGGCGCGGGCGCAGGCCAGGTAGCTGACGTCGGTATGGTGCTTTTCGGTGAACACGGGGTAGTGCGCCAAGCCTTGCTCTTGGGCGCGTTTGATCTCGGCATCCCAGTACGCGCCCTTGACCAGGCGGCACATGAAGCGCAGTTTCAGCTGTCGCGCCAGCGCAATGACGTGCGCCACCAGTTCCTGCGCTCGGGTCTGGTAGGCCTGCATGGCCAGGCCGAAGCCGGTCCATTCGGGGCACTCTGCGGCCACGCGGCGGGCCAGGGCCTCGAACACATCGAGCGACAGCTCCAACCGGTCCACCTCTTCAGCGTCAATGGTCAGGTTGATGTGCGCCGCAGCCGCCTGCTGGCACAGCTGCCACACGCGGGGCACCAGCTCGGCCATCACGCGGTCGCGCTGCAGGGCTTCGTAGCGCGGGTGCAAGGCGCTCAGCTTGATGGATATGCCATCATTTTCGGCCTCACCGCTTATGCCATTTGATTTGTTTGCTATCGCTGAAATGGCATGGGCGTAGCTGGCCAGGTAGGCCTGCGCATCGGCTTCGGTGCGGGCGCCCTCGCCCAGCATGTCGTAGCTGAAGCGCAAGCCAGGCTGTTTTTTGCGGGCGCTGGCCGCCTCGCGCTGCGCATCTGCAATGGTTTGCCCCAGCACAAACTGGCGGCCCAGCAACTGAACCGAGCGCAGGGTGGCCGCTACCACGGTGCGCGCGCCCAGGCGGACGAACAGGCCCGGTTGCTCGCCCGAGGCCGGGTCAGGCAAAAACTTTTTGGACAGTGCAATGGCGCTGTTGGACAAGCGGGCCAACGTGCTGCGGCTCACGCCTTCGTGCGGGGTGTGATCTCGTGCGGACTGTGCGGCTTGGCCGCCTTGGGCACCGGCCACGGCGTCGGCATGGGGCGTGCTGCCATCGAAGTCAGCCCTGCCCAACTGGTCGGCGGTCAGCAGCATGGCGGTTTCGGCATCGGGCACGCGCAGCAGCGCTTCGGCCAGGCGCATGAGCGCCAGGCCCTCTGCGCTGGAAATGGGGTATTCCTTCAACAGGCTTTCCATGGCCCAGAACGGCGGCGGGTTGTCGCGCACAGCCTGCACCCAGGGGGCAGATGCGGCCACCACGGCAGACCAGTTCAAGGCGTGGTCCAGGGCAGACAGGCGTTGGGCCAGCACGCTGGCTTCGGGGCGGTAGGGGTTGGGCAAATGCACGGTGCATCTCCTGAAAAACACGGATACCCGGATGATTCACGCTAACGAGACGAGTTTTTCACTGTTTTTCAGCCTGATGACAGTGAATAATTCAAAGCATGAACACCCCAACAAACGACCTGGACCGCATCGACCTGAAAATCTTGTCGGCCCTGCAGGCCGATGGTCGCCTGCCCAACCAGAAGCTGGCCGAACACGTGGCACTGTCGCCCACGGCCGTGCTGGCGCGCACACAGCGCCTGACGCGCGAGGGCTACATCCTGGGCTACGAAGCGCGGCTGAACCCTCTGAAGCTGGGCCTCGGCATGATGGTGTTCGTGGAAGTGCTGCTCGACAAAACCACACCCAACGTGTTCGAGCAATTCAAAGCGGCCGTGCAGGTACAGCCCGCTATTCTTGAGTGCCACATGGTGGCCGGGGGTTTTGACTATCTGCTGAAAACCCGCATGGCCGACATGGCCGCCTACCGCGACTTTGCGGGTACCGTGCTGTGGCAACTGCCCGGCGTGCGCGAGACGCGTACCTATGCGGTGATGGAAGAGGTGAAGTGCACCACCCGGCTGCCTTTGTGAGCAACGCCGGTGTTGCCTTGCTAACGAGGAGGCAAAACGGCAGGGATGGCAAACACCCCATCACAGCTCAATCACGCGCAGGCAAACCGCCTGAGCATGGCTCAGCACATGCGCACATCACCAGAACAGGGGATGCCCACCACTGTGCAAGGACCGTACTTTGCGGAAAAATCCCCCTACCCGTCAGCCGCCCACGTTCCTTCTGAGTCCGCCCCATGCCCACCCCCTACACACACTTTCCTTCGCCCGACTCATTGCGAACGGGGGATTTGCTGTTCCCGCGAAAAGCATCACAGACTGCGGAAATGGGGCTTGCTACCCTGGCTGGCATGCCTGCTGGTTTCAAATCTCGACATGCAGCCGCCAACATGAAAATGGGGGAGCTGCTGGCGCTTCAGATCAGTACGCTTGCAGCACCCGCGTCGCCATTGGCTGAGCAGATCGAAGCGCTGATACCCAAATACGCATCCCAACCGATGTGGGCTGCCGACCACGAGATGGGGGCAAGTCCCCACAACAGCGACCTGAGCTTGGACGACTGGAAAGTGATGTCGCTGCTGCTCAAAATCATGAAGGTTGAAATGGGCGACCTGTTCCAAGAGTGGCTGGACATGTCGGTGAAGGAATTCATCCGCTCCGACCTGGGCAAGTTCCTGTTCGAGCTGCTGAAAACCGATTCGTCACGGGACGAGAATTTTTTCGTGGGTCACATGGCCATGGTCATTCGGGAAAACTGGGGGCAAGTCGTGACCGACGGCAGCAACGCGGGTACGGCATATGTCATCGAGGCGAACACCACCGACTACAGCCACTACCGCGTGGCGGTTCACCCCTACTGGGCAGAGGATGAACCCGACACCCTTCAGCCCGATGCCCCCAACCATCCCACGCTGGGTCAGCTCCGTGGCTGGGCCAACCGCCGCAAAGCAGCGGATGAAAAGGTCTGGTCAGCCAGCGTGGCGCAGCTGGTCACCGTGCCAAACACCAGCGACCTCGTCGCGTCCGTGGTGGCACAGGCCAAGCGCTGGCTGGGTCGGCCCTACGGTTTTTTTGATCACCCGACATTCGGCGACCCTGACCGCATGTATTGCGCCGAGTACCTGTACAAAGTGTTCAACGAGGGATCTGCCGCCACGGGCCAGTCAGTGAAACTGGACGATCGCCGCACCTGGGGGTGGATGCGGGCCTACTTTGCCGCATCCGGTCAGCCGCACCTGCACGACCTGCTGGAGCGCTTGATGGCTGAGAAATCGATCGATACCCAGCGGCCCTTCTTCGTGCTGACACCGGCCATGGTGTGGTGTTCGGGGGCGATCACCGGCACTCAAAGCCCTGAAAACGAGGGCCCCTATTGCGTCGCCGTGCCGTGAAATGAGTCGGCCCGCAACCGTCAAACGCCCACAAACCTCAAAAATTCGTTGCTGAAGGCGCGCCCTGGGTCGTACTCGTTCGCAGCAGCTTGCAGCCTGGTCTGGCCCTTGGGGTAGGCTTTTTGAAACTGCGCCGAGGTGGCAAATGGGTAATACGGCAAGTAGTAATTGCCACCAAGCGCCAGCGCAACATCAATCAACAGCCTGAATACGTCGGCAGCCTCTGCCGTGGGGGCTCGCTCATGCCCCACGCCCTTCAAAGGCACACTGGCCTCCAGCGCCAGGCAGACCCTGACACCGGGTGCGTAGGACAGGGCTGTGTGGCACGTATCTGGTTGAACTACACGGACCGTGCAAGTGAGCAGCCGGATGCCCGCCGCATTGCCGGGAGCCAGGTGCGTGCGCATGGCCGCCAGCATGGCCAGCAATTGCCCCACGGGCACAAAATACTCTTGCAGCATTTCCACCCGATCTGGGCGTGTGCCACCGGGATCGCCCCGTGACGCGGTAAAGCTCACGGCAGCCCGCATCCAGTTCATGCGGTGGTGCATGGTTGCATGTGAAGGATTGAGCCGCAGCCCCTTGATCTCCTTCCACAAGGCCTTTTGGAATTTGGCATCTTGCGTGGCCGCAGACCAACTGGCCCGCAACACCTCGCTGGTGCCCCAGGCTTCATCTTTCAGCGCCAAGGCGTGGGCACCACCGGAGTTCTCCACGTAGTCGGCGTACACCACTTCGTTCAAAAAATCATTGCCCTCCAAGCAGCACAACCATCCGTAGTGCAAGGCACTGGTGCCCGCCGCCCCCGTTCGGTTGGGAAGGGCCTGCAGTACGCCGACGTAGTTTTTCACCTGGTTTTCGAAGCCCCATATTTCTTGCAGGCATGGGTTGGAGGTGGTGCGGAAGGTGGCTCGCAAAATCAGTCCGCAGCAACCGTATCCACCGACTGCGGCAGAAAACAGCTTTGGATGCTCATTGTCAGACGTTGCCGTGAGTGTCTCCCCATTGCCGCACAGCACGTCCATGGACACGACGGTGTTTCCTATCGGACCTTGAGACGGGTCACGCCCGTGGCAGTTTGCCGCCAACGAACCGCCTACCGTGAAATGGCCAGACGACTGGTGCACCAGTGGAGCCCGCCCATGCACCAGCAACGTGTGGTGAATCTGAGACCAGGTGGCCCCTGCCTCAGCGGTAACGGTTTGGGTTGCCGGGTCGTAGTTCACGGCGTTGAGTGCCTCCATGACCAGCACGCGGCCACCAGACAATGCGGTGTGCCCGCCTTGGCTGTGTCGCATGCCGGCGGCGACCAGTCGCGGGGAGGAGTCCACATGGCTCACGCCAGCAAGCAGCGCCTTTGCCACATCAACGTGACCGATCAAGGGCATGTCGTGGACCGTCGTCATGTTCAAACCGATCAAATCGTCAAGGTCAATGGACATGCGTGTGCCTCTCTGTTTGGCAGTGAATAAAGGGGGGCGCTGCGCGCATATCAGTGTCGGGGCAAGCCCTTGTCGATCAACCCGAGCTGCATGGCTTCGTGAACCGCTTCGCTGCGCGAATGCACCGCCAGTTTGCTGTAGATGTTTTTGACATGCGTATGCACCGTGTGGATCGAAATGTTGTCGAGACCAGCGATTTCACCGTAGCGAAACCCTTGGGCAATACGGCTGAGCACCGTGAGCTCTTTGGGCGTCAGGGCGTTGACCACAACGGGCAAAGGTTGTGAAGTGGAAGCGGGCACATCAGCACGAAAACGCCTCAGCACCTGGCGTGCAATGGCGGGGGTCATGGGTGAGCCTCCGCTGCGCAGCTCCCTGATGTGATCGGCGATCTCGTCCCGCAAACTGTCTTTCAGCAGGTAGCCCGACGCACCCGCCTCCAGACAACGCACCACATGGGTGGGGTCGTCGTACAGCGTGATGACCATGATGTCGCACGTGGGGTGGCGCTGCGCGCAGTACGTCAATACCGCCAGGCCAGGGATGTCGGGCAACCCCAGGTCTGTCAACAACACATCGGGTTGGTGGTGCTCCAGCCAGGCCAACGCCTCTCGCCCGGTTTCGAAGCTGGCCATCAGGTGCAAGTCGGCTGTTGCATCGATGGCATCACAAAACCGCTGTCGTGTGACAGCGTCGTCTTCCAGCAGGGCCACTTGAATGGTGTTCATGATCAAGGGGACCATGCTAGCTTGAAGTGGCGACTGGTAAATACCCATTTGTGGTGAGGTGCGCGCCCCATCACAATGGGCAGCGGGAGTGGTCACGTCAATGAAAACATCTGTAGATGCTTTGAAGCAGTCCGCCTGCCACGTGGCACTGCGCGCACTGCACACGCTTGCAAGTTGGGTTTGGGTTGCACTGCTTTCGCTGGCAGCCCTGCACGCACAGGGTCAAACGAGGGACGCAAGTGGTGTTCGGTGGATCGAGTCCGCCACATTGAGGGAGGCATCGGCCCCACCCGACACAGGCCGCCCTGTTCAACTGTCCGATGCTTGGAACGGCATTGACCGCTCGGGTACCTGGGTGTACGAAACAACCTTTTCGGGGCCGGATCAACCCGAGCCGTGGGGTTTGTACATCCCTCGTGTGGGCAATCGCGCCCGCATCACGCTGAATGGGCAGGTGGTCGGCCAGCTGGGCGCGCTGTCCCAAGACACATCGGACTACGCCCAACGACCTCACTTCTTCTTTTTGCCGGAAACGGCCATGAACGCAACTGGCAACACCCTGCAAATTGTGGTGCAAGGAGAGCGTGCGCGGTATGCAGGGCTGTCAACCTTTGCAGTAGGCCCCGTGACACAGGTGCAACGGATGTATTTCTGGCGTGACTTGGCACAAACACAGGGCTCGTTCGCGATCGTGACCATTGCAAGCTTGTTCGCGGTGGCATCGGGGGCCCTGGCAGGGGTGTTGCGAGACAAAACATTCCTGTTGTTTGCCCTGGCGTGTTTTTTTTGCGCCGTCCGGACAATGTATGCATTGGCGGTCAACACACACCCGCTTGATCACCGGGTCTGGAGTTGGATCGTGGATACCGCGTTTGCCGGGTATCTGGTCAGCCTGAGCCTGTTTTGCCTGGATGTCATCAAGCTTCAGCGCAGGTGGGTTGTCGGTGTCACGGTCGTGCTGATCGCCATCACGTTGGTGCTGGTCCCCATGCATGCGTTTGGTCGGCTGGCGTGGGCCAGACAGCTCTGGACCATGAGCATGGTGATCTACTCCATGCTGTTCTCTGCCGCACTGGTCTATCACTGGTGGCGCAGACCGTCCACTGTCACACGGGTGTTGGGTGTGGCTGGTTTGGCGGCCGTGTCGTTGGGACTGCACGATCATCTGCTGGTGTTCTACACCAAAGACGGGTTCGGCTCGTTTGCATTGACACGCTATTCGTTGTTGCTTTTCATGGGCGCAATGCTGTGGGTGCTGGTCAACCGTTTTGCCCATCAGCAAAAGCGCGAATCAAACATCCGTGAACAACTTCAAACTGAGCTGGAAGCAAAAACGTCGGCGCTGATCACGCAATTCAAGTCCCAAGCCCTGTTGATCGAATCCATGGCCCACGCGAAAGAACGCGAGCGATTGGTTCACGACTTGCATGATGGCATCGGCCTTCAACTCAACACCTTGCTGTACATGGCGGAGGACCGTGCCGACACCCGATCCGACATGCTTCAGGAGGTGCGCACGGCCATCGAGCAGATGCGGCTGCTGGTAGACAACAGCCAACGTTTCGAGGGCAGCTTCCCCGAATTGCTCGGGCAGGTACGCCACCGAATCGAGAGCCGATTGTGTAGAGTGGGGATTCAGCTGCAGTGGCATGTACAAGTACCGTTCACCGCCACCAACGTGGATCCTTCAAAAGCCATCGCGTTCCAGCATCTCTTGTTTGAACTGACGACCAACGTCATCAAACACGCTCAGGCGAAACGCATGCGCATCGACCTGACCACAGACAGCACCGACCATCACATCCTGCTCACCGTTTCGGACGATGGCATAGGTTTTGATCCGACGCGCACAAAAGGGGGCGGTGGCCGTCGCTCCATTCAGCGCAGACTGCGGGACTTGGAAGCCCCTCAGGATGCAGACTTGAAGGCACCTGGCCAGGGCTGCCATGTCAACATGGTGTTTCCCCGGCTGGAGTCCGGCGCGTCAGCAGTTTGAACGCGCAGTCTTCAAGGCAAGGAAGTTCATTGACAGTTCATTTGAACAATCTCACCGTTGGATACCCGTTTGAGGAACAGCACGTCGCCCTCAAATTGAAAATCCACATCAGAAGAACATGGCAGATGGCGTGCAGTTGGCGGCGGCAATGTTCAACCCGTCCAAAATCCCGCTACCACCGACACAGGAACCATCAGACAAGCGCCCGCCTCACCAGGGTCAGACAGACATCAGCGCAGCGAAGCCAAGTAGGCCGCCAGCGCCTGGATGTCCCCATCTGACAGCTGTTTGGTGTTGGCTGCCATCAGCTCGTTCACCCTCGGGCCGCTGCCCGTGCGGTAGCGCTTGAGCGTCTGGGTGACATAGCCAGCCTGCTGACCGGCAATGCGGGCGAAGGCCTCGCTGCCCAGGCCATCCGTGCCGTGGCAACGGAAGCAGTTGCGGGCATAGAGGGCCTTGCCCTGATCGACCAGCGGTGAATGCACGGGCACAGGCAAAGCCAGTTTCTGGGCCCCGTAGTACATGGCCACCCCGGCACGCTCATCCACTTTCATGGCCTTGATCATGCCCTGCATGAACTCATTTTTACGGCGCCCGTCGGCAAACTGGCCCATCTGCTCAAGCAGGTACGCCGGGTTCTGCGCCGCCAGATTGGGCACGGTGGGCAGCGCACTGGTGCCGCCTTCGCCATGGCAATTGGCACACACGGCGGCGGCCTTTCGGCCCAACGTGGCCAGCGTTTGGGCCAACGCAGGGTTGGTTGCCGATTCTTTCAAGCGCGCCTGGGCGTCCGTACTTTGTGCGGACACACTGCCCGCAACCCACCACAACGCACAAGCGGCCACACGCCCCACCCTCATCAGCACGACCCAAGGTTGAAATTTGCCTGATTGATACATGTCCATATGCCTCGTTTTGCCCGCCCGGACATTGTGCGCCCAACCTGACACACAGCCGTCACACGCCACCCAAGCGTTGTCAGCCCAAAACGGGGTGAATGCCTGGGGCGTCACCCGTCACCGGGATGGTGGCGGTGAAGGGCATCCGTCAGCAACCTGGCGGATGCGGCCGCCATCGGCGCCGCAAATCAGCGCCTGCTGGACATGGCTGCTGTTCATGTAGTCGCTGTGGGCGCGGTGTGGGTCGGTGGCCAGCCACCCCAACCCTGGCACAACGGGCGGGGCAAAGCGCACACGGATGTCCACCACGTCGAAACCCAGGCTCTGCACCAGCTGCTCGCGCGCATGGAGGTCTTGGGCCAGGCTGGCAATGCGTTGGCGGTAGTCGGTGCTGCCACCATCTGGGCAGCGAATGGCCGGGGGGCCTTGCAAGGCAGCACCTGCGGCGGGCGAAGCTGCGCAGCGCTGGAGATACAGGCCCTCGAAGTACGGCACCAGTTCGTATGTCAGCGGGTCGTCCAGCTCGGACACGGCCACCCAACGCAACCGCAGCGGTTGCAGGCGCACAGGGCTGCGCGGCTGCCCCAGACGGCCCAGGCCGATCAGGGGCAGCTGGTTGGCCAGCATGTACACCTCGATCTCCGGGTTGCTGACAGCCGCTTGTAACAACAAAGCGAGGTCAGGTTGCAAGTCGGTGTGCAGCGCATCGAACACGATGCGGCTGCCCAGGCTGTGAGCCATCACCGCCAAAGGTTGTCGCTGTTTCACCGGCTCGTGGCAGAGTGCAGCGGCCTCGCTGACGCCTGCGTGCTGCAGCGGCAGGCCCAACGCGGCGGCACAAATGGCGCCACGCACGCCTTCCCGCATGGATGCCCCCACAGGCCCCAGGTACATGGCGGCATCACTCAACCCGTAGGTGACCAAATGGCTTTTCAGGTGCGCATTGGCAGGGGTGCGCAGGGCATCGATGTCTTCCTGCCCGGGTGTGGTTTTTTTCTTGCCGTCCACAGCGGGCACGGGGTCGTCATGGCCCAGGTGGCGCGCCTGGTAGGCGTCCCACATGGTGTCGTCCCAGAAAAATCGGTACACCGTGATCGAGCGCCCATGGCCCAACGGCAAGTGGATCCGGTCCAGGCAACCCAGCTCCTGGCTGCGAACCACATGAAGCGGATCATCGGTGACGTAGGTCGGCGCACCGGGCTGAATCAACCGCAAGCCACCCGACAGCCGTTGCGACCGGGTGGGCTGTGCCTGCCCTTGACCCGATGTCTGACACAGCGTGCGGGGATCGGGCGAGGGCAAGGCCACGCCGTAGGCCTGGGCCATGGCTTCGACCCAATCGAGCCCGAAACCCTGCGGGCCGTCGCGTTGCGTCCAACCGATGCCATGCACAAACAACAGGTTGAGGTTGTCGTGCTGGGCAAAGTCAGCCACGCGTTCCAGGCCTTGAAAACGGCCATTGCTGTGCCGGTCGGTCGCCGCATCGTAGGGTTGACCCAGGCTTCGCACCCGCAGCAACTGGTCAGGTTGGGCACAAGCGCTCAGCCACACAACCGCCACCATGGCAGCCCAACGAAGCCACGTCAGCCGGAAGGTGGAAAGGTGTGCACGATGGCGGGGCATGGTCAATGACATGGTTGCAGGTTCATTGGTGCGCTGCGTTCGGCGTCACGTTTGCGGCAGGGTTTGATCGGCGGGGTACGCCTGCTCGATTTTCCCACCGAGGCCAGTGGGGGGCACAATGACTGTACGGCCCAAACGGAACGGTCGTGAACAACGCTTCGCTCCGGGATGCATCGGTCAGCCCGCACAGCAACTGCCACTTTCAACAGAAGGCACACATGATCGCTTCAGGCCGTGAGAATGCACGCCTCGCTGAGTTCAGCGACATCGTGCACAAAATTTATGCCGCCAGCGCCGACCCCAGCCGTTGGCCTGATGCGGTGGCAGCGGCAGCCCAATCCATTGGGAGCAACAAAGCTTTGCTGTTCACGCCGCTGGCTGCCCCCCAGGATGGCGGACTGATTTTCCCGTGGCAAATGGAAGACAAATACATTGCACTCTGGGCCAACAAGTACATTGATCACGACGTGTGGTCCCAGGCTGCTCAACGGTTGGGCTTGACCTACAGTGGCGCGGTGTTCACGGATGAAAACCTGGTGCCACAGGAGCGCTTGCGCACAAGCATTTACTTTCGCGAGTTCCTGAGCCAGCACGATGTGGGCCGTGTGTGCGCTGGCATCATTTTTGAAGGCGCCCCCGGTTTGCCCACCACCATCACCTCCTTTTACCGGGGGGTGGATGCGCCACCTTTCGGCGCCGCCGAACGCGAATGGTTGCAGCTGTTGCTGCCCCATTTCTCCAGGGCATTGGGTCTGATGCACAGGCTCAACTTCGAGCGTCACCAGACACAGTCCCTTCGGTCGGCGCTGGACCGACTGACCATTGGCACCCTGCTGCTTGACAGCACCCTCCAGGTGGTTTTCTCCAACACAGCGGCCCGCGAAGTGCTGCAGCGTGGCGACGGCTTGTCGATGGATGCACAGGGCCGCATTGCCGCCAACATTCAAACCCATGAAGGTGGCACGCTCAACGCCCTTCAATGGCTCGACCAGCTGAAAAACCTGCCGCCCACACAATGGAAAACGTTTGACGAGGTGTTGAAAGTCAAGCGAGCCCGCTCGCAAGCCACGTACCACCTTCAATGCTGCGCTCTCGCGGCGGACGACATGCTCCGCACACAAGAGGGTGCCAGTTTTGTGGTGTTCATCACCGACCCCGCACAGGTGTTGTTGCCCACACCGGAACAATTGCAAAAACAACTGGGACTGACCCCGGCAGAGGCTCACGTCGCGCTGTCGCTGACACAGGGCATGACGTATCGCGCAGCGGCACAGCAACGCAAAGTATCCGAGGAAACCCTGCGCTCTCAGGTGAAAACCATTTACGCCAAAACGCGCGTCAGGCAAAAAAACAGCCTGACACGGTTGGTGCTGTCATTGGGCAGCGCGGCCGTTTAGCACCCGAGCGCAGGGGTCATTTCAACGGCATTGCCACGATTTCACCGTTGGTGGCCCGCTTGGCATACAGAACGTCCCCCACCGCGCGGACCTCGAAACACCCCGCAGGAAACCGTTGCCAATCGATGCACACCTGCGTCTCCTGCACGCGCCATTTGCCCATGTCGGCAAGGTTGCCAACGTTGATGTAGGCATAGGTGTCTTTGTATTCCACGCGAACCTCGGCACCGTTGGCGTATTTCATGTGTGCCACACGCCCAGTCAGCTTCTTCTGCAGGTCATCAGGGGGAACAGGCACCGCCCCAGGCGGAAACTCAGTGGGAAACCCGGCTTGAGCCAAAGCAAGCACAGGGGCAAACAGCCATCCGATCAACAAGGTCCGCACACACACCTCCCGGGTCAAAACCCACAGCGTCAGTTCGAAATTGAAGTGAACTGTGGCAACAGTAAACGCCAACGACAGCCAACGGAGCAGGGAAAACACTTTGTGGTTTTTTGGCGGGCATCCCCCTTTCTGGGGATGCCGACTTTCACCGCGCTGGGTTAGGGTCATCACATCCCCATTGCACAGGCCATGTCGGCCAGCTAACCCCACACCACACAGGAGTGACCCATGAACGTAACAGGCACCTCAGGCAACGAAACCCTGACAGGCAGCGCAACCGATGACACCATTGACGGACTGGCAGGTAACGACACCCTCAACGGCCTGGCAGGCAACGATGCATTGAACGGCGGTGACGGGGATGATGTCCTTGCGGGCGGCTCGGGCAACGACACCCTGGCTGGTGGTGCGGGGACTGACACGGTTTCATACGGATTGACCACCAACGACGGCGGCACCAAACAGCCCACTGACTTGGGCGTGACGGTCAACCTGCAAACCGGTACAGCCACCGACAATTGGGGAGACACCGACACGCTGACCAGCATCGAGTACATCGTCGGCAGCGCACTGGATGACACCCTGATCGGTGGCAACCCAGCCAACGGCAGTGGCACCACCGACGGCTTTGAGGGCTACCGCCCCCTCGGCGGCAACGACACCATCAATGGTGGCACCGGCTTTGACCGGGTTGACTATTCAACCAGTCCGTTGGCCGTGGTGGTCACGCTGGGGGGCTTGAGTAACGGTACGGCATCAGACGGCTTTGGCGGCACCGACACCCTGATCAACGTAGAGGAAGTGCGTGCTTCGGCCCTCAACGACACATTGACTGGCAGCGACAGTGGCATCTACGAGTCCTTCGAGGGTCGTGCAGGCAACGACACCATCGATGGCAAGGGCGGCACAGACCGAGCCAGCTACGACACCTCCCCAGCGGCAATCAACGTCAACCTGACGACAGGCATTGCCCAGGATGGCTGGGTCGGAACCGACACACTGCTGAACATTGAGGAAGTTCGAGGATCGGCGTTCAACGACGTGATCATTGGCAATGCAGGCAATAACGCCATCGAAGGCCGCAACGGCGACGACACGCTGGACGGCGGCGCTGGATCTGACACATTGCGTTATGACAGTGCGTCGGGCAACGTCATCGTCAATCTGGCTCTGGGCAACACCACGGGGGCCGCTGGCAATGACACCTTCGTCAATTTCGAACACATCCGAGGCTCGGCTTTTGCCGATACCCTGACAGGTGACAGCCAGAACAACGGCCTGCGTGGCAATGCGGGAGACGATGTGATCGACGGTGCCGCTGGTGCCGATGCATCCATCTACATCAATCCCCGCAGCGGCTACACCGTCACCAAAACCAGCACCGGTTTCACTGTGGCATCCACAGCAGAGGGCAGCGACACGCTCAGCAACATCGAGCGCCTGTACTTCAGCGATGAACGCGTGGCCTACGACACCACCGGGTCCGCTGGCACCACGGCGCTCATGCTGGGCGCACTGACAGGCAAGGCTTCCCTCCAGAACAAGGCATTGGTGGGCACGGTGATGGGGCTGGTCGACGGCGGCATGACGCTCGCCACGCTGTCCGATCTGGCGGTTGCCAATGGCATCGTCAGCAGCCTGGCAGGCGGCGCAGACAACACCAGTTTTGCCAAACTGCTGCTGCGCAACGTGCTGGGCAGCGATGCCGACACGGCCTTGGTGGACACGGTGGCAGGCTTGGTCACGTCAGGCGCGTACACACAAGCTTCATTGCTGACCGTGGCTGCTGGACTGGATGCCAACAAGTTGAACGTGGACCTGGTCGGGTTGGCGCAAACGGGTTTGAGTTACACCGTGGTCTGACACAGCAGTTGCAGGGACTCGGGCAACGCCTGCACATGAGGTTCCAGCAAACCCTGCAACGATTGCGCTGACCACGCCAAACGAACAGGGGCATTTCATGCAGACCGAGACGAATCCGGAAACCGCGTTGAACGAAGAACACCCCGAAGCGATTCACAAGATTGCTGACGGTGCGACTTCGTCCTGCTCAACACACGATGCAGCAACGGCAGCCACAGCAGTGGCGGCCCTGTTGCTGACGGCCTGCGGGGGTGGCGATGCTGGCAACGCGGCGGAGGCCAAGCTGTCAGCAGGCGCGGCCCGATTCCAGCCCGAACTGCTGCCAAGGGCCACCAGCGACCGCCAGTTCGCCCGTGCGGCCCGCACGCCCACGCCCGACGAGGTATTTGATTGGGCGCAGCGTCAGTTCCCAGCCCTGTTCAGCAGCAGCGAGGCCACCGTGTCTGCTGCCGGTGGGCTGGTGTTCCGGCTCTACCCAGGAACCGGGCACTATCTCGCGGTATTGGACGGCAATGTGCTGGTGCTGGGCCCTGTCACGCAGGGCCAAGTCACCAATGTCGGCACGCTGGCAAGTTTTGCCGACGCGGTCGGCGCAGGCTCCACATCTGGCAAACCCAGCACCGATGCAGAGGCAGCACGGTTTTTGTTGCATGCCCAGTTTTCTGCGAGCGAAGAGGAAATTGCTGCCGTCAAAGCAAAAGGCTACGCCACCTGGCTGGATGAACAACTGGCGCTGCCCAGCAGCCAGAGCGGGTGGGATTGGCTGGTGAGCAAGGGGTACTCGGCGGTTGATACCAATGCGTTTTTCTTCAATCCCAATGTCTCGGGATACATGTTTTGGCAACAAGTCATCCAATCGCCTGATGCAGTGCGTCGCAGATGGGCTTGGGCTCTGTCAGAAGTTTTTGTGGTTTCTTTACGGGGAATTGAGAACGGCTTTACTTGGCCTGCATTTGCAATCACAGCGTACTGGGATATTTTATGCAGCAAAGGCTTTGGAGCCTATCGGGAACTCATTGAGGCAATCACACTTAATCCGGCAATGGGATTTTTCCTGAGCACAAGTGGCAATCTGAAGGAAGATCCAGCAAAGGGACGTTTACCTGACGAAAACTATGCCCGCGAGGTAATGCAACTATTCTCAATTGGGCTGCATGAACTCAATCTTGACGCGACCGCCAAATTGAATGCAACAGGACAACCGATAGAAACATACATATCGGAAGATGTTAGCAATCTTGCCAGGGTATTCACAGGCTATTCAATCAATCGCTCTTTACCAGAGTCTATTGATCCCAGACCCCCAAATGTACGGCTGGCAAACATAGAAGCAACCCGTGGCCAAATGGTATTTGAGCCGCGCGATCACTCGCTGCTGGAAAAGCGTTTTTTGGGTGTAACCATACCCGCCAATACGCAAGGACCTGAGAGCCTGCGCATTGCGCTGGACACCTTGTCCAACCACCCCACCGTGGCCCCCTTCCTTTGCCGACAGTTCATTCAGCGGATGGTGACCAGCAACCCCAGTCCAACGTATGTACAACGAGTGGCCCAAGTATTCAACGACAACGGCAACGGTGTACGTGGTGACCTGAAAGCAGTCCTCAAGGCCATCCTCTTGGATGACGAGGCATTGAACACGGTCAATTTGTCATCCAATACATTTGGCAAATTGAGAAGCCCCGTGCTGCGGATTGCGCAGTGGGGGCGGACATTCAACATCAATTCATTGTATGGATATTGGAAAATTTCACTGGACACCAAGCTTCCTCCAAAAATAGATATCAATCAATTTCCCCTGAACCCACCCTCCGTATTCAGTTACTATCGCCCTGGCTATGTCCCCCCTGGCACTGAAATGGCTGCCGCAGGGGCGACAGCACCAGAGTTTCAGATAGTAAATGAAAGTTCAGTGGCAGGCTGGATAAATTTTCTGCAACAATTTGTATGGCAGGGATTTTGGGTGGGCGCACCCAATCAGCCAGGGAGTGGCAGCAATGAAACTGATGGACCTGATATCGTGCCCGATTACACCGTTGAGAAATATTTGGTCGCCAATTCTCAGGCTTTGGTAGATCGTCTGAATCTGCTTTTATGCGCCGGGCAACTGTCTCCGGCAACAGTCAACCTCATCGTGACGGGTTTGCAGGCAGATCGGATGCGCGCTGATGCGCCTGACCAAGTCAAGCAATACCATATTGGCCGAGCCCTGATGTTCGTGATGTGCTCCGCTGAATACCTGGCGCAACGCTGAAGGGAGAGCGCCTCATGAACTTCATTGATCCCCACAAGCACACCCGTCGCGCGTTCCTCAAGCGAAGCGCCCAGCTGGCCATTGCGGGCACAGCAACCCCTTTGGCACTGAACCTGGCCGCGCTGGGTGAGGCAGCCGCCATGACGGCCACAGACTACAAAGCGCTGGTGTGCGTCTTCCTGTACGGCGGCAACGATTACGCCAACACCGTGGTGCGCTTTGACGATGCCGGGCATGCGCAGTACACGCAGTTGCGCAGCGCGGGCAGCAGCGGCACGCTGGTGACACCCAAAACCAGCCTGGTACCCACTGAACTGAAACCAACGGTGGCATTGGCCGATGGTGTCAAGTACGCCTTGGCCCCCGAAATGGGTGGCATGGCCAACATCTTTGACCAAGGCCGTCTGGCCGTGCAACTGAACGTGGGGCCGCTGGTGGTGCCGCTGACGCGCCAGCAGTACAACGCCCGCGTGCTGGCGCAGCCGCCCAAACTGTTTTCGCACAACGACCAGCAATCGGTGTGGCAGGCTCAAGGCGCAGAAGGCTCTACACGCGGCTGGGGCGGCAACTTGGGCGACTTGTCGCTGTCGTCCAATGCAGACGCCATGTTCACCTGCATTTCCGTGGCCGGCAACGCGGTGTTTTTGTCGGGCCAGAACGCCTTGCAATACCAATGCAGCCGGGCCGGTGCCGTGGCGGTAGAGGCCGTGCGGGGCAGCTCCTTTGGGCACTTCATGTACGAGCCCGCCATGCGGGCGGCGTTTGAACAGATGATTCAACAGCAGCACACGCATGTGCTGGCAAATGAATACAACCGGGTGATGCAGCGCAGCCTGGCAGCTGAAACCAAGGTGTCCACAGCCATTGGTGGGGTTCAGCTGGCCACACCCTTTCCGGCAGGCAATTCGTTGGGTGAGCAACTGAAAATGGTGGCCCGCCTTGTGGGTGGGCGCGGTAGCTTGGGCGCCAAGCGCCAAGTGTTCATGGTGTCGCTGGATGGCTTTGACGTGCATGACGGCATGGCCACACGCCAGCCCGCCTTGCTGACCAAACTCAGCGAGGCGTTGACAGTCTTTGATGCTGCCTTGCTGGAATTAGGCGTGGCAGACAAAGTGACCACGTTCACGGCGTCGGACTTTGGCCGTACCCTGAGCGTGAACGGTGACGGCACCGACCACGGCTGGGGCGGGCACCAGTTTGTCATGGGTGGCGCGGTGAAAGGCAAGGCGTTCTACGGCGTGCCACCCCCACTGTCAGTGGACAACACCGGCGCGCCTGAAGACCAGTGGCACGTGGGCCAGGGGCGTTTACTGCCCAGCACGTCGGTAGACCAATTTGCGGCCACCATGGCCAAGTGGTTTGGGGTGAGTGACACCGAGCTGTATGGCGTGCTGCCCAACCTGGACAACTTTGGCGAGCGCGCAGGCAGGCTCGACTACCCAACCGATTTGGGTTTCATGAAAGCCTGACTCGCCGCCCCTGAGATACCACAGACGGTGATCTGCATGGGGGAGAATCACGGTGGTCCAGACAAGTGCGCAGCCCCCTGAACCCTATCCACAAGGAGCCCCCATGTTGAGCAAATCAATATTGACCGTGCTGGCCCTGCTTGCCGCAGCCACCGCACACGCCCAGAGTCAAAAACCCGGCTTGTGGGAAATCACCCACAAAACCGGCGGCAATCCCGAAATGGACGCGGCCATGGCACAAATGCAAAAGGAAATGGCCGCCATGCCAGCGGCAGAGCGGAAACAAATGGAGGCCATGATGGGTGGCAACATGCCCACTGCGGCGGCAGGCGGTGGCGTGACCATGAAAATGTGCCTGACCCCTGAGATGGCCGCACGCAACGAAGTCCCCCGGCAGACCGAAGGTGACTGCACCACCACCATCACCTCGCGCACCGCCGCCAGCATGAAGATGACGTTCGTGTGCACCAACCCGCCATCAAAAGGCGAGGGCGTCTACACCTTCTCGGGTGACAAGGCGTACACCGCAGCCATGACCATCCAATCGGCACGCAAAGGCAAGCCTGAAACCATGACGATCAATGGCAGCGGCAAATGGCTGAGTGCCGACTGTGGGTCGGTCAAACCCATCGACATGCCCAAATCCAAAAGCAAGTAGGCCATGCCAACGGGCGGCACCCCCGCTCGCGGGCTGTCCGACGGATGGGCCTTCAGCCCTTGAGCGCCCTGTAGCCAAACACCCCGCGCCCCACGCGCACCAGGGTGGCCCCGGCGGCCACGGCAGGCACCAGGTCGTCGCTCATGCCCATGGAAAGCGTGTCCAGCTTCAGGCCAGATGCATTTAGAGCATCAAAAATGGCCTTGGCGCTTATGAATACTGCGTGAGCAGCTACATCGTTTGCAGCAGGCTCGGGTATGCACATCAGCCCACGCAGCGTCAGCCTGGGCAGCTGAGCCACTGCTTGGGCCAATGGGGCCACGTCTGGCGGGGCCACACCGGACTTGGTGGGTCCGCCGTCCACGTTCACCTGTATGCACACCTGCAAAGGCGGCAAGTGCGCCGGACGCTGATCGGACAGGCGCTGGGCAATTTTCAGGCGGTCAATGCTTTGCACCCAATCGAAATGTTCGGCCACGGGGCGCGTCTTGTTGGCCTGCAGGGGGCCAATGCAGTGCCACACCAGCGGCACGCCGGGATGGCTTTGGCGCAACGCCAGGATTTTGTCGACACCTTCCTGCACATAGTTTTCGCCAAACTGGCGCTGCCCGGCGGCCACGGCATCGGCCACGGCATCGGCCCCGAATGTCTTGGATACCGCCAGCAGCGTCACGCTGGCAGGGTCGCGACCTGCGGCGTGGCACGCATGCTGCACCCGTTGGCGCTGTTGCTGGAGATTGAGGGCTATCGTCGTCATAATGGTTTGCGTGCTGAAGTGCGACCTTAATTTTTGAAGGAATCTCCGGGATGGACATCACTCAACTGCTGGCGTTCAGCGTCAAGAACAAAGCGTCGGACCTTCACCTGTCTGCTGGCTTGCCACCCATGATCCGGGTGCACGGCGACGTGCGACGCATCAACGTCGACGCGCTGGACCACAAGCAGGTGCATGCCATGGTGTACGACATCATGAACGACACCCAGCGCAAACATTATGAAGAGTTCCTGGAAGTGGACTTTTCCTTTGAAATCGAGGGGCTGGCGCGCTTCCGTGTGAACGCGTTCAACCAAAACCGGGGGGCGGGTGCGGTGTTTCGGACCATTCCCAGCAAGATCCTGACACTGGAGCAGCTGAACGCACCCAAGATTTTTGCCGACCTGTCGCTGAAACCCCGTGGCCTGGTGCTGGTGACCGGACCCACGGGGTCGGGCAAATCCACCACGCTGGCCGCCATGGTCAACTTTCTGAACGAAAGTGAATACGGTCACGTGCTGACAGTGGAAGACCCCATCGAATTCGTGCACGAAAGCAAAAAGTGCCTGGTCAACCAACGCGAAGTCGGGCCGCACACGCTGAGCTTTGCCGCCGCGCTGCGATCGGCCCTGCGGGAAGACCCGGATGCCATCCTGGTGGGCGAAATGCGCGACCTCGAAACCATCCGCCTGGCCATGACCGCTGCCGAAACCGGCCACCTGGTGTTCGGCACGCTGCACACGTCCAGCGCGGCCAAAACCATCGACCGGATCATCGACGTGTTCCCGGCCGAAGAAAAAGAAATGGTGCGGGCCATGCTGTCAGAGTCGCTGCAGGCCGTCATTTCACAGACGCTGTGCAAAACCAAGGACGGCCAGGGCCGCGTGGCTGCGCACGAAATCATGATCGGCACACCCGCCATCCGCAACCTGATCCGCGAGGCCAAGGTGGCGCAGATGTATTCGTCCATCCAGACCGGCCAGGGCGTGGGCATGCAGACGCTGGACCAGAACCTGACCGATCTGGTCAAACGCAATATCATCAGCCCGGCAGAAGCCCGCAGCAAGGCCAAGATTCCAGAAAACTTCCCGGGCTGATGCCTGCGGAACAGGGAGGTACACCACATGAAAACCATCAAAAGCCGTTTTTTCGGTCTGTTGAAGAACACCGGTGAAGACGGCTTGCCGCACGAAGACGGCGAGTCCCGCTTTTTCGCGCTCAGCCCAGAAGACGCCGCAGCGTTGCCGCAAAGCACCGCATGGGGCAGCCGAGCCCAGCAAATCAAGGCCATTCCCCTCGACGAAAAGCGCGGCATGACCCAACTGCGCAAGCTGTGGCAAGCCGACCAGATGATGTCTGCGTTGCATGGGCAGTCCATTGAACGCATGGCCCCCTACGTCACGTTTGCCACCGTGCCCGCAGAAAAAGAACTCATCTTGCAGGATGAGCTGGGCGACTACATGCTGGTGCTGCTGCGCGGGGCCATTTCAGTGGTGCGCAAGCAGGAGTGGGGTGAAGTGTTGGTGCTGGCCAATGTGCAGGCCGGGGAAATGCTGGGCGAAATGTCGCTGCTGGACGGTGGCGTGCGCTTTTCAACCTGCGTCACGCGGTCTGAATGCGATGTGGCCGTGCTCACTGCCGAAGGGCTTGACCAGATGATCATGGGCGAACCGCAAATTGCCGCATCGCTGGTGGCCTTGCTGGCCCGCAAACTCTCGTTGCGCCTGCGCGTGGTGAGTGCCCGCCTGGGCGGCCGCAAGACCTGACCCGCCGGGTTGATCCACCAAAAAGACTGCCCAGCATGGAACGCGACCAGGCCACCAAATTCATCAACGACCTGCTGCGCCTGCTTGTCAGCCGGGGCGGCAGCGACCTGTTCATCACGGCCGATTTCCCGCCGGCCATCAAAGTGGACGGCAAGGTCACCAAAGTCAGCCCTCAACCGTTGAATCCCAACCACACGCTGACACTGGCCCGCTCGGTCATGAACGACAAGCAGGCTGCCGAATTCGAGCGCACGAAGGAATGCAACTTTGCCATCGCGCCGGGCGGTGTGGGGCGCTTCCGGGTCAATGCGTTCATTCAGCAGGGCAAGGTCGGGCTGGTGATGCGGGTCATTCCGTCCACGCTGCCCACCGTCGACACGCTGGGCCTGCCACACGTGCTGAAAGACGTGGCCATGACCAAGCGCGGCCTGTGCATTGTGGTGGGGGCCACGGGCTCGGGCAAATCGACCACGCTGGCCGCCATGGTCGACTGGCGCAACGAGAACTCCTACGGCCACATCATCACCATTGAGGACCCCGTGGAGTTTGTGCACATGCACAAGAACTGCGTGGTCACCCAACGCGAAGTGGGGCTGGACACCGACAGCTGGGAAGCCGCGCTGAAAAACACCCTGCGCCAGGCCCCCGATGTGATTTTGATGGGCGAAATCCGCGACCGCGAAACCATGGAGCATGCGGTGGCCTTCGCCGAAACCGGCCACCTGTGCATGGCCACGCTGCACGCCAACAGCGCAAACCAGGCACTGGACCGCATCATCAACTTCTTCCCGGAAGAGCGTCGCACGCAGTTGCTGATGGACCTGTCGCTCAACCTGCGCGGCATGGTTTCGCAGCGGCTCATCCCACGTCAGGACATGAAAGGTCGCCACGCCGCAGTGGAGGTGATGCTGAACAGCCCGCTGATTGCCGACCTGATCTTCAAGGGAGAGGTGTCCGGCATCAAGGAAATCATGAAGAAGAGTCGCAACATGGGCATGCAAACCTTCGACCAGGCCCTGTTCGATGCCTACGAAAGCAGCCTGATCACCTACGAAGACGCACTGCGCAACGCCGATTCGGTCAACGACTTGCGACTGCAAATCAAGCTGCAGTCACAGCGTGCCAAAACGCAAGACCTGTCTTCGGGCACCGAGCACCTGTCCATCGTCTGACCGGCCCGCCACCCGCGTCAGCCGTCACGGACGGAGAGGCTTGCAAACCAGCATTCACACTGTTTCTGTCGCCTACCGCTTGATACACATATCTTTTCAGCTACACAAATGAAATCACCCATGAGCCGCATTGCCACCAAAACCTACGAAGCCTGCTCCCCTTTGCGTGTCGCGTTCCTGGGCTTGGGCGTCATGGGTTATCCCATGGCCGGTCACCTGTTGCGCGCCGGGCACACGGTCACGGTGTACAACCGCTCCAGCGCCAAAGCACAGGCTTGGCTGAGCGAGGTGGCCACGCCTGACCGCACCCAGGCGGCAGCCACACCGCGCGAAGCCGCACAGGGCGCAGACATCGTGTTCGCCTGCGTGGGCAACGACGACGATTTGCGCAGCGTCACCCTGGGTGCCGACGGTGCATTCGCTGGCATGCCCGCAGGCGGCGTTTTCGTGGACCACACCACCGCATCCGCCGACGTGGCGCGCGAGCTGTACGCCGCAGCCCAGGCACTGGGCCTGGCGTTCGTGGACGCACCGGTATCGGGTGGTCAGGCAGGCGCAGAAAACGGTGCGCTGACCGTGATGTGCGGTGGTGACCAGGCCCCGTTTGACCGAGTCAAACCCGTCGGCATGGCATTTTCAAAGGCCTTCACACGCATCGGTGAGTCCGGCGCAGGCCAGCTGGCCAAAATGGTCAACCAGATTTGCATTGCCGGACTGGTGCAGGGCCTGTCAGAGGCCGTGGCATTCGGCCAGCATGCTGGGCTGGACATGAACCTGGTGTTGGACGTGATCGGCAAAGGTGCCGCACAAAGCTGGCAGCTCGACAACCGAGGCAAAACCATGGTGGCCGACCAGTTCAACTTCGGTTTTGCCGTGGACTGGATGCGCAAAGACTTGGGGCTGGTGCTGGATGAGGCCCGCACCAACGGCGCCCGCCTGCCCGTGACCGCGCTGGTAGACCAGTTTTACGCCGACGTACAGCGCATGGGGGGCAACCGCTGGGACACGTCCAGCCTGATCAAGCGCCTGCAAAAGCTGCCCGACTGAACCGGGCGACGCTGAGGGGCCGCCACACCCGTCCGCGCTGTGGCGAGGCTGTTGCGGCACAACGAGCATGGAAGGCTGCAAACAGCCGTCAAGGACAGGGGAAAGCCCCGTCAGATCGCCCCCCTCCGAAGGCAGTGCCATGTTCAGTTGCTGACCGACGTTTCGTCTTTTTTCGGCGCGGGCTTGGGCTGCACACGCGCCAGTTCTTCTTCAGAAATGATTTCCAGCGCGCGCACCACGCGCGCCACGCCTTGTACCGAGCGCACCACGTCCGTCACACGGTTGGCTTCGCGCTGGGTGACGCGGCCCATGATGTACACCGTGCCGCGCTCGGTCACGAACTTGAAGGCATGCACCGTCAGGTCACGCGCATCGACAATCGCAGCCTTCACCCGCCCGGTCACCAGCGTGTCGTTGGAGCGCTGCGAAAACGTGGTGTTGCCCGACACCGCCACTTCATTGAGCACCAGCCGCACGTTCTCGACCTGGCCCACGGCACGCTCGATGCTGGCCTTGTCCTGTTCGGACGGCACCTCGCCGGTCAGCAGCACCTGGCGGTTGAAACTGGCCACGTTGACGTGACCGCGCTCGCCCAAGGTGTCGCGCAAGCGGTTGGCGGCGCGCAGCTCGATGCCCTCGTCCTCCAGCTGGATACCCGACGTGCGGCGGTCGCTGGCCACCAGCACGCCTGTGGCCATGCCACCCACCAACAGCGGCGCACACGCGCTCAAAGCCCCCACCAGGGTGGCCACCACGGTGGCCGTCAGGGCCAGGCGTTGAAAGGAACGGGTTGTCATGCAGAAGTCTCCATTTCAGCGGTGTCACCCAGCAGCAGGGCATCGACACCATCACACACACAATTGAGCACCAGCAGGTGCATTTCGGCCACGCGCGCCGCACGGGTGTGCGGCACACACACGTTCACATCGATGTCGCGCAGCCGATGTGCCAACAGGCCATTGCCCAGCGCGCCAAGCACGATGACAGGCATGTCCCGCTCGTGAGCAGCGGCCACCAGCGCCAGCTGCGCGTCGGCCCCTTCGGCACCGGTTGCACCGATCAACAGCAACAAGTCATCGGCCGTGGCCAGCGCAGACAGCGCGCGCACAGGCGCATCGGGCGGCAGCAGCACTGCGGGCAAAGCCGGGCGCTCGCGGTCGAACGTGCCCACGAACTGACTCGCGAACAACGGCGCCAGCCAGGCCCCCGTGCCCACGCCGTGCACCCAAACCTTGCCACCGCCGGTGACCACGGCCTGCACGGCACCGATGGCGGCGTCCACGGCCTGTCCCAAGGCCTCGGCACACTGGTAGCCCAAGTCGGCACTGTCTATGAATTGCTGCTGGATCCGCTGTACAAGCATGGCGGCGATGATAAGGGTTACCCCGCGCGGCCACCGTGGCGCGCCGCACCGTCAGCTGTAACCAGACGCATCAAATGCGCCGCGTATCCACTGGATGGCCAGATCGTCGCCAGTTGCCTGGCCGCCACCCGCACCTGTGCCTTGCAGCGCCACCACGTCGAAACGGCAAGGGGGCACGCTGCCCAGGCGCTGCAGGTAGTGCCGCGCGGCAAAAATGACGCGCCGCTGCTTGGCCCAACCCACGCTCGCCGCCGCGCCACCGAACGCCGCGTGGGCGCGCTGGCGCACCTCGATGAACACCAGCGTGCCGTCGGGCTCCCGCATAATCAGGTCCACCTCGCCACCACCCCTGCCGGGCGACTTGAAGTTGCGCGTCACCAGCTTCAGGCCAGCGGCCTGCAGGTGTGCCAGCGCAGCCGCCTCACCGGCTGCCCCCACGCTGCGGGTGGTGCGCACCGAAGCCAACCCTGACGATCCGGAACCTGCCATTGAACTCCCCTGTTGGTGCCTCATTCCAGCTGGCCTTGAGCGCTGCGCACGCTGCAGCCGGTGGCCAGCATTATCCAGAGGGTTGCCTGTACGTGGTGGCCACGCCCATTGGCAACCTGGCCGACATCACCCTGCGTGCACTGGCAGTGCTGCAACGGGTGGACGCTGTGGCGTGTGAAGACACCCGGCACACCGCAGGCATGCTGACGCAATACGGGCTGCACAAACCCTTGTTGCCACTGCACCAGCACAACGAGGCCGAAGCCTCGCAAACGGTGCTGGCCCGCCTGCAGATGGGCGAGCGCGTGGCCTACGTGAGCGATGCGGGCACCCCTGCCATCAGCGACCCGGGCGCACGACTGGTGCGCACGGTGCGCGAAGCGGGCTGCCGCGTGGTGCCCCTGCCCGGTGCCAGCAGCGTGACGACGTTGCTCAGCGCAGCGGGCATCGAGCCTGTGCACAACGAGCTGGCCGCCACAGGCTTTGCGTTCGTGGGCTTTTTGCCCACCAAAACCAAGGAGCGCGAACGTGCCGTGCAGGCGCTGGCCACCGAAAGCCGGTCACTTGTGATCCTGGAAGCCCCTCACCGCATACAGGACATGGCTTTGTCGCTATCGATATTGGGCAGCAGACCTGTGAGTGTGGGCAGGGAGCTGACCAAGCAGTTCGAAGAAATTGCCACCCTACCGTGCGCCGATTTCCCCGCATGGCTGGCCGCCAGCCCACAGCGCAGCAAAGGTGAATTTGCGCTGGTGCTGCACCCGCTGGCCCCGACCACTGTCAATGAAGGTGACTTGCCCGCCAGCACCTTGCACACCCTGCACCTGCTGCTGGCCGAACTGCCCCTGAAAACCGCGGTGCGCCTGACCACCGACATCACCCAGCTGCCCAAGAACGTGCTGTACGAGGCGGCCCTGGCGTGGAAAGCCGCGCAGGACACTGACGACTGAGCACGCTCACACGACGCACAGCCGGTCAGCTGCGCCGGTCGGGTTCGATGCGGCGGCTGGGGTCTACCTGGGCGGCGGGCTTGGCAGGGGTCTCGCGGAAATCAACGTCCACCACGTCGTCTTGCGCACGTGCTGCCTGGGGAGGGCCTGACGCGTCGCCTGGCGACCCGGCACCCTGCCGGTACCGCTGCTGGTACTTTTGCCACATGGTGGAGGCGGCCGAGCGCTGCACGTGTGCCCAGCTTGACTGCAACGTGGGCCGCCGCCCGGTCAGCACACCGCGCACCCACGCCACCAGCACAAATGCCAACGTGAACAGCAGCAGCGTAGCCGCCACAAACAGCACCAGCAGGCCTGCTGCCAGCATGAACACACCACGCAACAGGGCACCCAACAAGTCGGTCACAACCGCTTCCTTTCAATAGCCCCAGTAAATAGGGCCTGCCAGCCTGTTCACAAGGGTGGCAGGCGTCAACCCGCCAGCAAACCACCCTCGACCAGGCGCATCTCGGGCGTGCCGGGCCGGCTGGCATAGCGCTGGCGCGCGTCCAGCGACTCCACCCGCACGCGCGTGGAGCGGCCACCATACACCGCCTCGGCCAACCACGCCAGCTCGGCCGTCAGTGCGGCTTCGCTGCGCAGCACAGTGCCCCACACGCGTTGCGTGCCGTCCCACCGGTAACCGCGCGCCTTGAGGGCATCCTTGGCGTCGAAGGGCGCGCCCGTGGCCTGCAACTTGTGGTGCGTCTGCCCAGCAGCGTCCAGCAACGTGTTCAGCAACGTCGGTGACGGGGTGGTCGTTTGGCCGCCGGCTTGAGGCTGCTGTGTGTGCAGGCCTTCTTCGCCTGATGCAGTGGGCGCTGGCGGCGTTGCAGCGGCATGGCCGCCACCGGCAAACCGGGCAACGGGTTGCGCCAGCACGGCCAGCAGCGCGTGGCAATCGGTCTCGGCACGGTGGGCATCGTAAAACCAGCCGCAGGCCAGGGCCAGGCTCTCCAGCTTGGCGCTGCCTTGGCCCAGTGTCTTCCAGTCCACATCGGCCCACGAGCAAGCCCATGGCAGCCGCGCAAACGCGGACAAGCGGCTTTCGACAAACGGGCGGTCGAACCCCGCGTTGTGCGCCACCACCAGGTCCACGCCCTGCATGAGCTCGGCCACACGGGCCTCGTCCAGGCGCTGACCGCGCACCATGTCGGTGGTGATGCCCGTGATGTCGGTGATGTGGGGTGGCACGGGCATGCCGGGGTCTTCCAAGCCGTCGTACACCTGAACGGTGCCGACTGGACGGCCGCTGTCGGCATCCACCGTCACGCGCAGCAGCGCCAGTTCGATGACCTTGTCACGGGTGGCATCGAGGCCGGTGGTTTCGGTGTCAAGCACCAGCAGGGTGCGCAAACGGGTGGGCATGAGAGGCGCGGATAACGGCTCGCAAGGCTCACAGAAGTCCATGGTGGGTACCAGGCGGCGCAGCACACGGTAGTCGGGGTGGGCATCCAGCGTGAGTGCCATGTCCTCGGCCGTCAGCGTGGCAACTGGCGTGGGTACCAACGTTTGCGTTGCGGTGGGCAGGGGCGGTGAAGACGCGGCAGGTGTGCCAGCAAGCGCCACGGCCATGGGAGCGAAGGCAGCGCAAGCAGGCTCAACAACTGCGGGGGCAGCAGGGGCTGCTGGGGTCGGGGTCACCTTTTTGGGTCGCCCCCGGCGAGCATGTGGCACGACCGGCAGGGGCTGTGCCAGTGCCGGATCAAGCGGATCGAAACCCAGGCCCAGTTGTCGTTGCTCGTGCATGTGTGGCGCGTCCATCCGTCTGAAGAAAACACCTATTGTCGATGCCGCCAGGGGCTTGGCGCTGGCTGGCAGCAGCTTGGCGAGGCACCCGTGTACACAGCTGCTACCTCACGGGTGCGCAGCTAAGATGGCTGCATGAGCCCACACGCCCCTTCATTGCCCCCTGCTGCCCCACTGGCGGGGCCCCCTGCATCGCTGTTCGACCTGCGTGGGCGCACGGCATTGGTCACCGGGGCATCGCGCGGTTTGGGGTTGGCCATGGCACAGGCATTGGCCGCCCACGGTGCATCGGTGTGGCTGAACGGGCGCAACGCAGCCACGCTGGACCACGCCGTGGCGCAGGTACAGCCGCATGCCACCGCTGGTGCCGTGGTGCAGGCCCTGCCGTTTGATGTGACCGATGCCGCCGCGAGGCAGGCCGCGCTGGCCCTCGTGCACCGCGTGTCCGGCAAGCTGGACGTGCTGGTGAACAACGCCGGCCTGCGTGACCGCCGCCCGCTCGCCCAGCTCGACGCGGCCGCGCTGCGCCACATGCTGGAAAGCCATCTGGTGGCCCCGTTCGAGTTGTGCCGTGATGCCCTGGCGCTGATGCCGCAACCGGGCGGGCGGATCATCAACATCACGTCCATTGCCGGTCCCATTGCACGCGCGGGTGACGCGGCCTACACCAGTGCCAAGGGTGGGCTGGCGGCGCTGACCCGTGCGCTGGCAGCTGAGCTGGGCCCGTTGGGCATCAACGTGAACGGCGTGGCACCGGGTTACTTTGCAACAGAGGCCAACGCGGCCATGAGCACCGATGCCGGCATTGCCCAATGGTTGACGGCGCGCACCTCGCTCGGGCGCTGGGGACAACCGGCGGAAATTGCCGGTGCGGTGGTGTTTTTGGCCTCACCGGCCGCCAGTTACGTCACGGGCCAGGTGCTGGCCGTGGATGGCGGCTACCTGGCCCATTTTTGAGCCAGACTGTCCACTTGAGCCATCGTCGTTGCGCTCAATTCGTGCCCCAGATTGCCCCAAGAACAACTGTCGCCCTCGGGGGGATAGGCGCGAAGCAACAGGTCTGGGGGTACTCGGGGGTCAACGCACCAGGGGCCGCGCGTGCACAGCATTCGACATCAGCCGCCCAACAGCCCTTTTTTCAGCCCGCTGTCTGCGGGTTTGTCGCCCAGCCAGATGCGCAGCAGCGCGCTGAAAAACGCTTCCCCGGCCATGGCGCTGCCGCGTTGCTGACCGTTCACGACAACGCGGGTGCCCGTATCGGGTGCGAAGTCGAGCTGGATCAGGTCGCCCTTCTTGGCCTCGCCCACCAGTTTGAACGCGGCGTTGAGCGTGTCGATCTGGGTTTTGAGCGCGGCCAGCTGTGCCTCGGTGTGGTTGTCTTTCAGGCCATCGTTCAGTGCCCCGGCAAACGTGGCGGCATCCACGTCGCGCAGCATGGTGATGGCCACGCGGCGCGGCCCGGTCTGCGCCAGCACGGTGGCCGCATCGGAGGTTTTTTTCGGGACGTACAGTGCCGCCACATACACCTTGAAAAACGCCCGTGTGCGCAAGCCCGCCCCGTTGAGCACCAGCGGTGCCGAAGCCACCTGTACCGACGGCTCCAGCTTCACGCCTTCCAGCTCGGCTGGTTGGGCCAGTGCACAGGTAGAGGCCACAGCCAGCAAGGTGGCACAGGCGATGCGAGAGAACAGATGTGTCATGGTGAACCTTCGGTGTGAGGCAATACAGGTTGGAAAAGGGCCAACGGGAGGGTCAGGCAACGGCTGAGAGCGCGAGCGCTTTTCGGGCATGAGCGGAAAACGCTCAGCCCCTCATGCGTTCGCCCAGATCACCGCCTTGCCCGAGGCCTCCCAGGCTTCGTAGTGGCTGCCGTAAAGCTCCTCAATGCGGTTGCGTTTGACCTTGAACGTGGGCGTGATGATGTCGTTGTCAACCGACCAGACCGTGGCGGACACCACCAGGCACTGCATGCGCTCGTGCGGGTCGAGCGTGGCATTGATGTCTTTCAGGTGCCGTGCCAGCGAAGCCTCCAGGTGGGCCTTGGCCGCCGGGTCTTGCAATGTCGACACGCTGTCAGGTGACAGCATGACGATGCCCAGCGGCTGCCCCAGGTTGGCACCTGCCACCACGCAGGCCTCCACGTCGTCGTGCATGACCAGCTTGTCTTCAATGGGTGCAGGAGCCACGTACTTGCCCTTGCCGGTTTTGAACAGGTCTTTCACCCGGCCCGTGACGTGCAGCCAGCCATGGTCGTCAATGTGGCCCTTGTCGCCCGTGCGCAACCAGCCGTCGGCCGTCATGGCCGTGCGGGTTTGCTCGGGGTCTTTGTAGTAGCCCAGCATCAGGGCCTGGCTGCGCATCTGGATTTCGGCGTTGTCGGACGCGATGCGCACCTGCACACCTTCGTAGGCAGGGCCTACCGAGCCTTGCTGATTTTGACCCGGCTCGGTCAGGTGTGACACGGCCAGGTTTTCGGTCATGCCGTAACCCTCGTTGATATTCAGGCCCAGCGTGCTGTACCACTGCAACAACGGCAAGGGCATGGGTGCGGCACCGCCGGCGGCCATGCGGCATTGGTCCAGCCCCAGGGCACCCAGGATTTTTTTTCGGACAAGGCCACGCACGATGGGGATGGACAGCAACAGCCCCAGCTTGGACTGCGGCATCTTGTGGTGCACACCGTGCTGGAATTTCACCCACAACCGTGGCACCGAGAAGAAGATGGTGGGCCGCGTGCGCTGCATGTCAGCTGCAAACGTGTCCAGTGATTCGGCAAAGAAAATGTGCATGCCCGTGCGCAGCCAGCCGTGCTCGACCAGCACACGCTCCACCACGTGGGCCAGCGGCAGGTAAGACAGCATGCGGTCATTGCCATCCATGGGCACCCGCTTGATGGCCGTGGCAAACGCCCAGGCAAAGTTGCCGAAGGTGTGCATCACACCCTTGGGCATGCCGGTGGTGCCCGACGTGTAGATGAGCGTGGCCAGCTCGTCTGCCGCACGCACGGGGTGGCCCGCCAGCGGCTGGGTGCGGGCACAGATGGCATCCCAACCCGGGTGTTCGGCCACCACATCGGCTGGCGACAGCGGATAGCCCAAGCATGGCATGCCAGCAGGTATGCCAGGTTTCATGCCCTGCCAGCCATCGAGCTTGCCAACGAACACGGCCTTGGCTTCGCTGTGCGTCAGGATTTGCCGCACCGTGTCGGCAGACAGCGTGGGGTACAGCGGCACCGACACATAACCGGCCATCCAGATGGCGAGGTCGGACATCATCCACCACGCACAGTTTTTGGACAGGATGGCCACTTTCGACCCTGGCTCCCAGCCCTGCGCCTGCAGGTAGGCCGCCATGCGGCGGACCTGGTCAGCCACCTGAGCCCAGGTGAAGTCCTGCAAAACACCGCTGCCCATGGGCTGGCTGAGCGCCACCCGCTCAGGCGTGGTGGTTTCCCAGTGGTAAAGGCGCTGCAGCGCCAGCAGGTCGGGTGAAGATTGAGTGGCCATGATCAGCTCAGGATGGTTGCCAGCACATGCGCCAGCGGTCATCCCGATTGTTCACCAGCCCACCCCGAACACCATGAGGGTTGACGCGCATAGGTGACCTCGGGTTTACACCCGTTGCCCCCAGGTGGGCACCCGCCAGATCCGCAGCCCTTGCGCAATACATGGGAACTTTTTCAATAGCTATACATGACGCCACCAAAGCGCCAGAGCCACTTTTTATATCAAACTCAAACCCGCCTGACCTGTGTGAACGGTGGCAAGCCCTGCAACAGTCGTTGGCCATAGGGGGTGGTGAGCAGCCGCTTGTCGTAGCACACGATGTGCGCCTGATCGGTTTCAGTGCGGATGGCCCGGCCCGCCCACTGCGCCAGGCGCACCGAGGTGGCGGGCACCGTCAGCTCCATGAACGGGTTGCGGCCCTGGGCCTGCAGCCACTCGGCACGGGCCTCACCCACGGGGTCGTCAGGCGGGGCAAACGGCAGTTTGGCAATGAACAGGTGGGCACACAGCTTGCCCGGCAAGTCCAGCCCCTCGCCAAACGACTGCATGCCGAAAATGATGGACGCATCGCCCCGTTCCACCTGGGCCTTGTGGCGCTGCAGCAGCTGGGTGCGCGGCCACTCGCCCTGCACCAGCACATATGGGCGCAGGCGGTCAGGCAGGGCATCGACCGCCTGGCGCAGCTGGTCACGCGAGGTGAACAGCACCAGCGCACCGGCGTCGATCTCGGCCAGGTCAGCCAGCAGCAGGCGGATCATGTCGGTGGTGAACGCCTGCGCATCGCGCGGGTCGGCACGGGTGCTGGCCACTTCGAACCGGCCTTGCGCCGCGAAGTCGAACGGGCTGGGCACCTCCAGCGCCGAGGCATCGGGGTCGCCCGCCAGCCCGCATTCGGCCAGGAAGAAGTCGAACCGGCCACACGAGGTGAGCGTGGCCGATGTCAGCACCACCGCCCGCGTGCGCGGCCACAGCTGCTGACGCAACACCGTGCCGGGCAAGGTGGGGCTGGCGTGCGCACGCAGGTGCAGGCTGTCGCCCCCCTTGCTGAACGTGAACCACTTGGCCACCGGTGTGTCGCCCGCCTCCAGCCCGCTGAGCAGCAGGCGCGTGGTGTCGGCCACGGCTTCCAGCTTGGGCGCCAGCGTGCCCATCTGGGCGTACAGGTTGGACAGGCGGCGGGCGTCTTCGGGCTTGTCCTTGATTTCAGCCTTGAGTGTGCGCGCCATGCCTGCCAGGTGCAGCAACCAGGCATCGGCCGCGTCGAGCGCCGTTTGCAGCAGCGGTGCCAGGCCTTCTGGCAACTCGCCTTTGGGCAAGCGAACCTGGTCAGCGTTGTTGGCCCAGTTGCTGCCGCTGGCGGCCGGGGCATCCCGCCCTGCCCCGCCGCTGCGCGCAGCCACACCGTTGCGCTGTGCGGGTGCTCGCCCACGGGCCGGGTAAGGCTGCTCGGCAGCGGCCTGCGGGCGTACATGGTCCATGCAGAACCGTGCAATTTCCTGCAGTGCCAGGCGCAAGGTGGCGGCCAGCTTGGGGGAATCGATGGCATCGGACAGGTACAGCGCCGCGCCCACATGCAGGGCACGTTGCGCCAATTGGTCTATCCAGCGCAGGCGGGTCAGGTCGGCGCTGCGGGTGAACTGGTCCAGTGCCACGCCGGGCAGGTGATGGGCCTCGTCCAGCACCAGCAGGCAATGGTCCAGCTCGGGCAGCACGCGCGAGCCCAGAGATGACAGCAACAGGTCGTGGTTGGCCACGATCACCTGCGCACCCACCAGGTCTTTGCGGCGCTCGAAGTAGGTGCAGCGGTTGAACACCGGGCAGTGCTTGCCCGTGCAGGAAGCCGCTTCGGCCGCGATGGGCAGCCACAGATCGGTTTCGGGGTTGGTGGGCAACGAATCGCGGTCGCCGTCCCAGGTGTCGGTGGCCAGGGCCTGGGCCATGGTTTGCCATTCGCCACGGCGGGCGTTGAAGGCATCGGCGGCAGGTGCGCTGGGCTCTGCCGGGGGCAGGTCGCCAAACAAGTCGTCGTCGTCCTGCTGGCCGTCAGGCCCCAGCAAGCGCTCCAGCTTCAGTCGGCAAACGTAGCGCCCACGCCCTTTGGCCAGCGCGAACCGAAATGGCTGCGGCAACACGGCGGCCAGTGCCGGCAAGTCCTTGTTCACCAACTGTTCCTGCAGCGCAACGGTGGCGGTGGCAATCAGCACACGTGTGTTGCGCGCCAGGGCCAGGGCAATGGCCGGTGCGCTGTACGCCATGGACTTGCCCACCCCCGTACCTGCCTGGATGACGGCAAATGCACGACGCGGCGGGGTGTCTTCCGGCGCGTCGGGGCGGGCGGCTGACGACACGTTGTCGTCGGTGTCGCCCAAGGCCTGGCGTCGGCTGCCCAGGTCGGGTTGGCTGAACGTCTGCGCCACGCGCTCGGCCATCTGGCGTTGGCCAGGACGGCTCAGAAAACCTTGCTGGGCCGCCACGGCCAAGTCAAAAGCGGCCATGGCCTGCCCGACCAGGGCGTCGCTGGGGGCTTCAAGTGCCTGGTCAAGTGGAATCATGTCAGACCTTCGCAGAGCCGCCTCAAGAAGGACTGAGCCCCCTCGGGGGGCAGCGAACAAAGTGAGCGTGGGGAGTTCATGTCAGGTGGCGGGCGCGCAACCGGCGCGCGGGGCTGCATTGTGCAGCCTGGCCAGAGCCAGCCCTGGCACGGGCATGGCCAAGCGGGGGTTGCCTATCGAGGCTCAGAGGCTCAGCGACAGCGCGCTTGTCGGGCAGGCTCGGCCCAGGCGCACAGCTCAGGCGCGCACATCCAGCAGGCTGCCCACCATCTGGTCGGCGGTTTTCAAGACCTGCGCGTTGGCCATGAACGCGTTTTTGGCGCTCATCTGATCGACAACGTCCTGGGTGAGGTCCGCCCCGGCCTGCGCCGCCTGGCTGATGCTGACCAACACGCCGCCTTGGGGCGCGGCCTGTGCCGACACGGTTTCGCGCTTGAAACCGTCAGTCTGCATGTTGGCAATGTTGTGAGCGGAGGCACCCAGGCGGGCCTGCGCAGCCTGCAGGCCAGACTGGGCAATCGATGGCAATGAGAGCATGGGGTTCTCCTGAACAAAATGAGCGCTCTGACGCTGGCCTGGCACCACAATCGGATGCCACACGCAAATTGGCAGCCCATCACCGCCTAATATGTTGCCACGTCAGACAACGGGCTCCTAGAATGACGCTATCGGCATTTGCAACCGCAATACTTAATTTTCACAGGAACGTGGCATGAGCTCTCACTCCATCCAGCAAGAAGTGGACGAACGGTCAAACCTGACCAGTTCAAACAAATTTGAAATGCTGCTGTTCCGATTGGGGTCTGCGAAGGTAGATGGGCAGTCCGAGTTGTTCGGCATCAACGTGTTCAAAATCCGCGAAATCGTGGCCATGCCCGAAATCACGGAAATGGCGGGTGCGTCCAAGCACATGCTGGGCATGGTGAACCTGCGCGGCCAGATCATCCCCGTGATCGACCTGCCCGCCGTGGTCGGCGTGAAGCCCCTGACCGGCCTGAATATCATGCTGGTCACCGAATTTGCCCGTACCACACAGGCCTTTGCAGTGGAAAGCGTGGAAGACATCGTTCGCCTGGACTGGGGCCAGGTGCTGCCGGCCGAGCGCGGTGCGCAGGGCGGCAAGGTGACCAGCATTGCGCGCCTGGACGGCGATGTGAACAACTCCCGCCTGGCGCAGGTGCTGGACGTCGAATCCATTCTGGGAGAAATCATGCCCAGCGAAGGTGCCGAGATCGACCCGGCCGCCATCGGCCCGGTGGTCAAAATCAAGCCTGGCACGGTGGTGCTGGCCGCCGACGACTCGTTCGTGGCGCGCGCGCTGATCGAAAATGGCCTGAAAGCCATGGGCGTGCCGTTCATCATGACGAAGTCAGGCCAGGAAGCCTGGGACAAGCTGCTGACGCTGTCAGAAGATTGCGATTCCAAAGGACAGCACATCACCGACCGCATTGCCATGGTGCTGACAGATCTTGAGATGCCCGAGATGGACGGCTTCATGCTCACCAAGAACATCAAATCTGACCCGCGCTTTCGCCACCTGCCCGTGGTGATCCACTCGTCGCTGTCAGGTGCCACCAATGAAGACCACGTGCGCAACGTGGGGGCCGACGGCTACGTGGCCAAGTTCCAGGCCGATGAATTGGCGTCAACCATCCGCGGCGTGCTGCTGCGTTACGAGCACCAGAACTGATGTTGGCGTGACACCTGGCGCCTGCCAGACCTGACCACGGTCATGCGAAAAAGGGCTTGCCATTTGCAAGCCCTTTTTCATTGGGATGTTGCGCCGCGCGCTGCCTTTGTCAGCGCAGCAGGCCCTTGATGTTGGCATTCAGAGGCAGGGCGTAATCATGGGACGACACCACGGTGTTGCCCTCTGGCTTGACCAGTTTCAGGCTGACATACAGTGTTTGCCCCGATGAGGTGTAGGTGCCGACCACCACGGCCTGTGCATCGTGTGCCTGGCTCACGTCGCGCACCTCGCGTGACAACAGCAACGCGCCCGTGCTTTGTTTCATGAACAGCTGCTCGCGCAACTTCAGTTCAACCACTTTCACGCCCCGCTGGGACAGGCGGCTGGCAACGTGCTCGGAAAACAGCCGCCCCAGCCGGGACGATTCACCCAGGTCTTCCTGATCGACCAGCGTGGCCACCAGCACGGGCTGCCCCGCACCCAGCACCACGTTCTGCATCAGCGCATCGGTGGCGCGGTAGTTGACGGTGATGAGGTTGGCCCCCAGCCCTTCGTCTACCGACGCACAACCGCTTGCGGCCCCTAGGCAGACCAGCGTTGCGGCAGCCACCCATCGCATGCTGTCACGGCGCTTCATGGCGCACCCACCACTTTCCAGTTTTTTGTGGGGGCAGGCGGTGG
>JAVBXK010000038.1 GCA_030824555.1 bacterium | reverse complement strand
TCGTGAACGGTCTTTGAAGATTTTGATTTTTTGAACTTGTTTATTGAAAGAGAAACGGAGATGGAAATGCCACTTCGTAATGTACGAACGAATATCGTGCAATCCATTCGGGCTTACCGCGTGGAGGATCTGCAAGCTGCTGCTGACTCGTTGGGTCATCATTTTCTGTATGCCAACCTGGCCCAGGCCCAGAGCAAGCAGGATGTGCTGGACCTGATTGCAGCGCAATACACGTTCCCTGCCCACTTCGGCAAGAACTTTGATGCGCTGTACGACTGCCTGACCGATACCGTCCACAAGGCCGGCCCGCAAACAGGCTTCATCGTGGTGCTGGAACACATCCCAGCTCACGCCAAGTTCGACAAGGAAGCCCGCGAGCAATTGCTGGACATTTTCCGCGACGCCGCCGATTACTGGTCGGACCGCAAAATCGCATTCCGTTGTTTCTATTCTTTCTCGGTGGCCCGTGCACCGAAAGGCGATACACCGGCAGTGGAAGACGACAATGCAGCCGAGGCCATGCCGACCGACAAACTGGTTGACGTGAGCCCGCTGGCCCTGCGCATGAGCAGCCCATTCAACGCAGGCTACTGGACCGCTGCCGCCTGATATTGGCGCTGCTCGGCCAACCCGTGCCACCTTGATGGGTGGCCCGAGCAGGTTAACTCCCTCATCACGGCCAGCGCAAGCTGGCTATTTTGTTTTGGCACCCGTCCACGCAGCGGCGAGGCGACCCCGTTCAGGTCGGTCGGATCGCGCTCGCCAGTGCGATGTACTCGGCCACGGGCACTTCTTCGGCCCGCCGTTGCACGTCGAAATGGCCATCAAACCCGCGCTCGGCCAACCATTTGCCCAACGTGTGACGCAGCAGCTTGCGGCGCTGGCTGAATGCCACCTTCACCAGCTCGCTGAACAACGCCGTGTCGAGCGCCGCCGGGGCCTCGTGCGGGACCATGCGGACCACAGCGCTGTCCACCCGAGGTGGCGGGTTGAACGATTCGGGCGGCACAAACAGCACGTTGGCCATGGCGTAACGCCATTGCAGCATGACCGACAGGCGCCCGTAGTCAGACGTTGCCGGTGTGGCCACCATGCGGTCGATCACTTCCTTTTGCAGCATGAAATGCTGATCCTGCACCACATGAACAGCATCCAGCAAATGAAACAAGATGGGGGTGGAAATGTTGTAGGGCAAATTGCCCACCACTCTGATTTTCGCAGCACTCATAGCTTGTGCTAATTGCGGAAAGTCCACTTTCAGCACATCAGACTCGACCACGTTCAGGTGGCCGCGTGTTCGCAACCGAACTGCCAGATCGCGGTCCAACTCGATGACGGTCAGTTTGCCCAGCCGCTCGACCAGTGGCTGCGTGAGTGCGGCCAGACCCGGCCCGATCTCAACCATGGGCTCGCCTGGTTGCGGGTCAATCGCCTGGACGATGGCCTCGATGATCCCACCGTCACTCAGGAAATGCTGGCCGAACCGTTTGCGCGCGATGTGCTTCATTGAGGGGGCTCGCGCATCTCGACGTAAGCGCGCATGCGGATGTCATCCAGCCATTTCTGGTAAGCCTCGTCCAGCTTTTGCTCGCGCACCATCATGCGAAGTTGTTCGCGCTGCTCCCGGGCGGTCAGCTCGACTTTGCGACGCTCCAGCACCTGAATGAGGTGCACACCGAAACGCGACACGATGGGATCTGACAGCTCCTGTGGCTTCAGGTTGTTCATCACGTCTTCGAACTCGGGCACAAACGTGCCAGGCCCAGCCCAGCCCAGGTTGCCGCCATCGGCAGCGGAGCCGTCCTGGCTGTTCTCTTTGGCCAGGGTGGCGAAGTCGGCTTGCCCGGATGCGATGCGGCGGCGCATGTCAGCCAGCTTGGCCACAGCCGCCTGCTCGGACTGCCCGGCCATGGGCCGCAACAGGATGTGACGGGCACGTGTCTGGGTCACAAAGGGTTCGGGCATGCCAGCAATGCGCTTTTCGATGACCTTCAGCACATGAAAACCGGCCGGGCTGCGCACCGGGCCGGCAATGCCACCGGCTGACTGGCTGCGCGTGGCATTGATGAACAGCACCGGCAAGCGGTCTGCCGCGCGCAACCCCAGGCTGCCGCCGGACGCGCTGTCGGGCGCATCGGAAAACTCGCGGGCCAACGCCTCGAAATCGGCACCCGCACGGGCCTTTTCAGCCACCATCTGGGCCTTGCTCATCAAAGCAGCCAGTTTCTGCGGCTCGACATTTTCAGGCACAGCCACCAGTACCTGCGCCAGATGAACCTGCAAATCACTGCCTGGGTTGTCCTGCTTTTGCATGAGAAAACGCTCGACATCGGGGTCGGTCACCTTGACGCGAGGCTCCACCTCGCGCTCGCGCAACCGTTGCAACAGCCATTGCTTGCGCAAATTGGCGCGGAACTCGCTCAGCTCCAGGCCTTGAGCCTGGAGCTGAGCGTGCATCTGCGCCACAGTCAACTGGTTCTGCCGCGCAATGGTGCGTTCGGCATCGGCCAGGGCCGCATCGTCTGCGCGGATGGCCAACTCGGTCGCCAGCTGCAGCTGGGCCTTCTCGAGAATCAGGCTTTCCAGCACCTGCGCCTGAAGTTGCTGACGCGGTGGCACAGGCGCACCACTCCGGCTCAACTGCTCCGTGGCACGGCGCACACGTGACTGCACCTCCTGATTGGTGATGGGCTCGCTGTTGACCACCGCAACGATGAAGTCTGTTGTGATGGGCTCTTTGGCCTGCTGAACGGCCACCCGCGCAGCTGGTCCGCCCAACCCGCCAGATGCTTTCAGACCCTGCGCCCACGCACCAGCCGAGAGGACCATGCCCAGCAATGCGAAACACAGCGCATGTACAGGTGAGGAAGGGGCGGCGGGATGTTTCATCTGCATGTCGACTTTCTTGACGGGCACGGACAACCCCGTGTCATTCGTAACGACCAAACCGGCTCGGCGTCTGAACCTGCTCGTTCAGTGTCATGTATTTGGGCACGTTGTTCTTCAGCGTTTGCAACGGGTTGGAGCCGATGCGGGTGAACCCGGTGAACTCCAGCTGGAACATCACCCGCTGGCTGCTGCTGGCTGCGCTGCGCTGCAGCCGTTCCAACACCACCCGGCCGATCCAGCAGCCGGCATCATATTCAAACCCGGCGACCAGATCGACCACCTTGCTGTCAGGCACGCTGTAGTTGACGCGCCCCACGGTGTACCAGTTGCCACCGCAACTGCCGGGCACGGCAGCAGACTGCGCATAGGAGCCCGTCCGCCCGATGCTCAAAGGCCATTGCCAACCGACATCGACCTGCTCGCTGGATGGCAGCAACCCGCCCGCGCGCTGCAAGCGGTAAGCGGCACTGAGCACGTGGAACGGCTGGGGGTGATAGCGGCCACCCAGCGTGGTGCGCTGCGAATGACCCTGCTTGGGATTGAACTGCACGGAACTCTCGAATGCCCACTTGGGGTCCCAGTTCAATGCGGCGCCCAGCAGCACGTCGCTGAGCCGGTCAGTGACGGCCGTGCCGCCAGGCAACACCACGTTCTGGTCAGCAAACCGGAAACGCTGTGCCAGGCTGAAACGCGCCGCTTCGACGCCAGTTGCCGGGTCGATCAGTCGCGACCCCACGCCCACGGTGAGCGCATGGGTGTCGGAAATGCGGTCGTTGCCGCCGAACACGTTTTCCGTCCAGGCCGACCCCACGTTGAAGTCTTTGGCTGCCGAGTCGTAGTTGGGCAGGCTGTTCTGGTCGCGGTAGGGGGTGCGCACGTAAAACGCGCGCGGCTCCAGCGTTTGCAGCAAGCCACGGCCCAGAACGGTGGCGTCCCGCTCGAACACCAGCCCGCTGTCCAGGCTGACCGTGGGCACCACTCGACTGGCAGATCGCACGCCCGTGAACAGCGCCTGGTCGAATGTGTACTGGCTGACATGCAACTGGGCCTTGGGCTTGATGAACCAGCCTGGCGCTTGCCAGTGGCGGCTGATCTGGGCAATGCCCAGCAAGCGGTTGCCATTCAGGTCGGCCAGTGCCGACGTCACCGACGGCGTGCGGCGGGTGGTGAAACGGGTCAATTGCCCGGTGAGCGAGTAGTCAAGGCCATCAAGCGCACCTACGCGCTGGTTCAATTGCCCCCAGCTGACGTCGATCTGCGGTTGCCGGTCATAGGGGGCCACGATGGGCGCGGCCGCATCCTGCAAGGTTTGCCACGTGTACACACCCGCCGTCACAGCCACGGCACCGATGCGGCCCGATACCGCCGTTTCGTTGGGCAACAGGCGCTGCGTCAGCGTGGCACCCGAGCGGGGAAAGTCCCGCCAGTAGTCGTTGTCACTCACACGGTTGAGGTTGAAACGCAAACCCGAGCCCGTGAACCCCGGCAAAGCATCGCCCAGCACGTGCTGGTGTTGCACGGTATGGCCCCACCGCTGCATGCCACGCAACCGGTCATGGGGCATGACCGATGCATTCACCTCGCCCTGGAAGGTGGGCTGCAGGTACCGGAACTCACCGTTGAGGTTGATGCCACGCTTGGTCATCAACGTGGGAGACAGGGTGGCATCGAACTCGGGGGCGATGTTCCAGTAGTAAGGTGTGGTGAGCTCCAACCCGCTCAGGTTCGTCAGATTGATGGCGGGCGGCAGCAAGCCGGATTTGCGCTTGTCCGACAACGGGAAGCTCACGTACGGCGCGGCCAGGATGGGCACGCCCTTGAAATACAGCGCACCCGACGTGGCCCGACCGGTGTCTGCCGCGTGGTCAAGCTCCAACCCTGTGGCCTTGATCCACCAGTCGGGCATCATCCCCAAGGGGGCCAGGCAGGTGGTGTACGTGGCGTTGTGCGCCACGGTCAGGTTTTCACCTTTGAAGTCCACCCGCGTGGCATCGCCACGGCCGTTGGACTGCATCAATTCGTAATGGGGTGTGGTGAAAAAACCTTCGTAGGTTTCGAGGTTCAACTTCAAATCGGGGCCGGTGAAGCGGTTGCCGTTGCGCAGCACGCTGACGTTGCCCGTAGCTGTGGCTTCGTTCGTCTGGTGCGTCAACTCCAGCTTGTCAGCCCGCAGGATCGTGTCGTGGCGGCGCAACTCGGCGTGGCCATCGATCACCGTGCGCTCACCCGTCTTGCCACTGATCGCATCACCCCACACGAAACTGGGTGCCGCCGCCTGCGCGTCGGGCGTCAGGCGATCGGCCAGCAAGGCGCTGGGGCGCAGGGCCAGCGGCGGGACATTCGGCCCGCTGGTGCCCGCGTCAGCCACGCCTTGGGCCCAAGTACCGTCGGTCAGCAACACGGCCAACGCCGCAGCCACGCAGACGGCCAAGCCTTGCCTGCGCAGGTGGAGGCGCTGGGGCGGCGAATGGGTTGCCAGCTTGACGCGGCGTGCAGGGGCGAAACGGGTCATTTGTAGAATCCGGGCGCATTATCGTATGCCGGGTAACCCATCCATGACTTTGCCTCCACTGTCCCCACCCGGCCTCACGTCCGGCAGCCCCTCTTCAGCCTCTGCGGTGCCGCCACAGGCCATCGAATGGACTGATGCCGCACGCCAGGCCGCGTTCGAGGCGTGGCTGGCCGATCAGGCCACGCACCACGGCCTGTTGCCCGCCACGGCACGCCCGGCATCGGCCGATGCCAGCTTCCGGCGTTACTTCAGGGTGGACCGTGCCCAAGGTGGCAGCTGCATCGTGATGGATGCCCCGCCCGCACAGGAAAACTGCCAGCCCTTCGTCAAAGTGGCGACGTTGATGGCCGACATCGGGTTGCACGTGCCCAAGGTACTGGCCTGGGACGAGCCACAGGGCTTCATGCTGCTCAACGACCTGGGCGCGCAAACCCTGCTCGACGTGCTGGACCGCGACGACCCGCACGCCAATCTGGGGCACTACAAAGATGCCTTGGCCGCTCTGGTGCCTTGGCAATCCGCCAGCCGTGAAGGTGTGCTGCCCGCCTACGACGAAGCCGTGCTGCGGCGCGAGCTGCAACTGTTCCCAGACTGGTACCTGACGCAACACAAGGGCTTCACGCTCACCCCCGCCCAGCAGGCCCTGCTGGACAAGACCTTTGCCACCATCGTGGCGCGCAACCTGGCGGGGCCCAAGGTGTACGTGCACCGCGACTTCATGCCCCGCAACCTGATGGTGCCCCCAGCTGACCACACCCCCGCCAGCCCTGCCCAGGTGCTGGGTGTGCTGGACTTTCAGGATGCCCTGTATGGCCCCGTCACCTACGACATTGCCAGCCTGATGCGCGACGCCTTCCTGAGCTGGGAAGAAGACTTCGTGCTGGAAGTGACCATCCGTTACTGGGAAAAGGCGCGCAAAGCGGGTCTGCTGGATTTTGACGGCTGGAGCGAAGACTTCGGCGCCTTCTACCGCGCCGTGGAATGGATGGGCCTGCAACGCCACCTGAAAGTGCTGGGCATTTTTGCCCGCCTGACCTTGCGCGACGGCAAACCCAAGTACTTGGCAGACACGCCGCGCTTCATCATGTACGTGCGCAACACGGCCAACCGCTACCGCGAGCTCGGGCCTTTCCTGAAGCTGATCGACGAGGTGGAGGGCCTGCAGGCCGCCAGCGGTTTTGCCTATGGACGCATGTGATTCTCAAGCTTTATATGCCTCTATCGCTTTCCAGTATTGAATAGTCAGCTATTGTTTGATTGAGCCCATGCCCCGTTTTTTTTGCCCCCTGCCCCTGACTACCGGCCAGACGCTTGAGCTGCCTGCTGGCGCTGCACGGCACGTGCAGGTGCTGCGCCTGCAACCGGGCATGGACATCACCCTGTTCAACGGGCAAGGGGGCGAGTACACCGCCACCATCACCCGGATGGGCCGCAGCGACGTGGCCGTGACCGTGGGCGCACACCACTCGCGCGACAGCGAGCCCACGCGCGCGGTGCACTTGGCGGTGGGCATGCCCGCTAACGAGCGCATGGACTGGCTGGTGGAAAAAGCCACCGAGCTGGGGGTGGGCAGCATCCTGCCGCTGCACACTGCCCACAGCGTGTTGCGCCTGAAAGGCGAACGTGCCGACAAAAAGCAGGCCCACTGGCAAGCCATGGCCGTGGCCGCATGCGAACAATGTGGGGGCAACCGGGTGCCCGAGGTGCATGCGGTGTCTGACCTGGGCACCTGGCTGCCACACGCATCAGCGGGTGAAGGGGTCGACGCCCCCGCACGCTGCGTGCTGTCGCTGGCACCCGGCACCCAGCCTTTGACCGATTGGTTACAGCGCCTGGCACCCACCACGCCCGTGGTGTGCCTGAGCGGCCCGGAGGGCGGGCTGTCCCCCGCAGAAGACGCGCTGGCGCGCAGCCAAGGCTTTGCCCCTGTTCACCTGGGACCGCGCGTGCTGCGGGCCGAAACAGCCGCACTCACGGCCTTGGCGCTGGCGCTGCACACCGGCCACTGACCCGGCTGTCCGATACCGCCGCAGGTGTCAGCGCGACCAGGCGCTCATACAGGCGGGTCAACCGGCAAGCGTGTGCGTGGCAAGGCACGCTGACAAGGGGTTTTCAGTCCGCCGGACGGCCCCGTCGCAGCGATCTTGTATAACCCAATGCTTATGAACAAGAACCTCTGGTTGCTGGCCGCCGCACAAGGCCTGTTCCTGACCAACAACGTGACTTTCATCGCCATCAACGGGTTGGTGGGCTTGAGCCTGGCACCTTTGGGATGGATGGCCACGCTGCCCGTCATGGGTTACGTGGTGGGCGGGGCGTTGTCCACGGGCCTGGTGGCACGCAGCCAGGCCGCCTGGGGGCGCAAGGTGTCGTTCCAGCTCGGGCTGCTGGTGGCCTTGCTGTCGGCCCTGCTGGGTGCCTGGGCCGTGGCCGACAAAAACTTCTGGCTGCTGGTCACGGCCACGGTGGTGGCGGGTTACTACAGCGCCAACGGCCAGCTGTACCGGTTTGCAGCCGCCGAACTGGCGTTGCCTGCCTTCAAAGAAAAGGCCGTTTCGCTGGTGCTGGCAGGCGGCCTGATGGGCGCCGTGCTGGGCCCCAACCTGGCCAGCCGCACCCGCACCCTGACCGAAGTGCCGTTCATGGGTGCTTACCTGGCACTGGCGATGGTGGCCGTGCTGTCGATGTGGGTCATGAGCGGCGTGACCTTCCCTGCCGCACCAGCCAAGGCCGGCGGCCCTGCGGCGCATCTGGGCCGCCCCCTGGGGCAGATCATGCGGCAGCCTGTGTTCATCGTGGCGGCGGGTGCATCGGCACTGAGTTACGGCGTCATGAACCTGCTGATGGCCGCCACCCCGCTGGCCATGCAGGTGTGCGGCTTCCCGTTCGACGACGCGGCGCTGGTGCTGGAGTGGCACGTCATCGGCATGTTCGCTCCGGGTTTCTTCACGGGCCACCTGATCAAGCGCTTTGGCACCCAAGCGGTCATGGGGGTGGGCGTGCTGTTGAATGCGGCGTGCATCGGCATCGCGCTGTCGGGCCAGGACCTGCACCAGTTTCTGGCCGCGCTGCTGTTGCTGGGCGTGGGGTGGAACTTCGTGTTCACCGCCAGCACCACCCTGGCGCTGCAAGCCTACCGACCCGAAGAAAAGGACCGCGCCCAGGCCGCCATCAACTTCTGCGTGTTCGCCACCATGGCCTTCACCTCGTTTGCGTCGGGCGCACTGGTCACGACACAGGGGTGGTCTTTGCTCAACATCGGCTCGATGGTGCCCGTGGCGATGATGGCCGGGGGTTTGTTGTGGCTGGCAGGCAGCCAGAAAAAAGCAGATCGAGGCGTGTGAAAATCAACGGTCAATCAACTCCACCATTCCGAGTCATTTCATGCAACAGAATATGTCCGTCAGATTCATGTTTCCCGCCGATGTGAAGCACGGCGAATTGGCGAACATGTCGTTCACAGCCTTCACGGGGATTCCCAACACTGGCGATGTCGTTCGACCCACGCCTGATGCCGCCCCGCTGCGTGTGACCCACCGGGAATGGACTGTCGACGGCGCGGTGACGCGCATTGAGATCCACCTCGGTCACCTGAGCTGAACCAGCGCAAAGCTCACGAAGCCCGGCAATCGCGCTAAAACCGCTGCTCCAACCATTTCAGCATGGCTTCGACGGCCTCGCTGCGGTGGGTGTCATTGAAAATTTCATGGAAGAAGTCTTCAAGGCAGTGGGCCTGCACCACCCCAATGGGGGCTCGTTGGGCAAACCGTCGGCTGCCTTGCGGGTTCACCATCCCGTCGTTGCCGGCGTAAAGCAGCATCGTGGGAACCCGCCATTGCGGCGCATGTGACAGCACCTCCGGTCCGCCATGGGCAATGAAGCGACCCAGCGACGGAGACATGCGGTCGTGCACCAACGGGTCGGCAAGGTAGGCATCCACCACAGATGGGTCATGCGACAAAAAGGCAGGCTCCAGCCCATTGGACACCGTGATGTGCGGCAACCAATCTGGCAGCATGGCCAACAACGCGCGTTGCCACACGCCGATCCCCGCGTCCAGTGCGGGCGACGACAGCAGCAGGGCATCCACCGGTAGCGTGTGGTACGGCGACTGGGCCTGTTGGCGCGCCACCCACAGGGCGCTCACCAAACCACCCATGCTGTGCCCCAGCAGGACCAGTGGGGTGTTGAAACGCGCACACACGGTGGCTCGGGTATCGTCCAGGAATTCGGCCAGGTCTTTCAGCAAGGCATCCTGTGTGGGCAGACAGCCGCGCTTGCCCGCCGAGTCGCCATGGCCGCGCTGGTCGTATGCACGCACGGCAAACCCGGCCTCGTTCAGCTCGGTGGCCAGGCGGTCGTAACGCCAGGCATGCTCGCCCAACCCGTGAACGATGACCACCACCGCGCGCGGTGCCACGCCGTGCGGCAGCGTCCAGTCATAGACCGCCAGGTTGTGACCGTCATAGGTGACGAACGGCGTCTGAACGGCTTCGATAGCTTGAAAGGTTGCGGATGCTGGCATGTGATTTTCCCTGACACTTTATTTTTGGATGTGCCGGATTTTTTCACGTTACCCCCCATCAGGGTATCCCCCAATTGGGGGATATCTGTTGCAGCCGCCTGTCAGGTGGCCGAAGGCATGCTGGCCAGCACCTGCGCCACCGCTGCGGTGAGTTTCTGTGCATACGGCAGGTGCAAAAATTCATTGGGCCCGTGCGCGTTGCTCTTGGGCCCCAACACGCCACACACCATCATCTGCGCTCTAGGAAAGCCTTGGCTGAGCATGTTCATGAGCGGGATGGTGCCACCCTGACCAATGGTGCCGTAACCCGCGCCGAACTGCGCCAGCGAGGCCGCCTGCAGCGCGTCGTGAAACCACGGGGCGGTGCTCGGCGCGTTCCAACCCGTGGCCCCCCCTTCACCCTCGAACGTGACCACAGCCTGGTAGGGAGCGTTGTCTTCCAGCAAGGCCTTCAGGTCTTGCACGGCCTGAGCGGCGTCCACCAAGGGCGGCAGGCGCAGACTGAGCTTGAACGCGGTGTAGGGCCGCAGCACGTTGCCCGCGTTTTGCATGGACGGGAAGCCCTCTGCCCCGGTGACGGACAGCGTGGGCCGCCAGGTGCGGTTGAGCAGGGCCTCCACCGGGTCGGTGGTGGTGGGCAGGGTGAACACGCTGGAGCCGCCGCAGTCGGCATGCGCCCACGGAAAGCGCTTGTACAGCTCGTCACCCAGGATGGCGGCCGTGGCGTTGGCCTGCGCCAGGCGCTCAGCCGGTACCTCGCAATGGAAGCTGGCGGGCAGCAGGCGGCCGGTGGCGCTGTCTTCCAGCCGGTCGAGCACCTGGCGCATGACGCGAAAGCTGGAAGGTACCAGGCCCGAGGCGTCGCCGGAGTGGATGCCCTCGGTCAGCACCTGCACCTTGAGCACGCCGCTGGCCATGCCGCGCAAGCTGGTGGTGAGCCAGAGCTGGTCGTAGTTGCCCGCGCCGCTGTCCAGACAGATGACCAGGCCCACGTCGCCCAGGCGGTTGTTGCCGGGTGCGCGCAGGGCATCGACGTAGGGCAACAGGTCATACGAACCGCTTTCTTCGCAGGTTTCGATCAGGCCGACGATGCGGGGGTGCGGCAGGCCCTGCGCCTGCAACGCCTGGATGCTGGCAATGGCGGCGTACACGGCGTAACCGTCGTCGGCCCCGCCTCGGCCATACAGCTTGCCGTCGTCAATGACCGGGGTCCACGGCCCCAGGTCAGAACGCCAGCCGGAGAACTCGGGCTGCTTGTCTAGGTGGCCGTACATGAGCACGGTCTGGCCGCTGGGGTTGGTGGGGGCAGGGCCCGTGCCGTTGCTGGCAGGTAACTCAAAGAACAAAACAGGCGTTCTCGCTTGTCCTGCTTCATTGTTCAGCTCTATTATTTCAAGCTTCAGTCCGGGCACTTTCTGAGCTTGCACCCAGTCGGCTGCACGCTGCAGCACGCGCGTCAGGTGGCCCTGCGCAGCCCAGTCTGGCGCAAAGGCCGGCGATTTGGCCGGGATTTCGATGTAGCGCTGCAACTCGGGCACGATGCGCTGCTGCCAGGCATCGGCCACGTGGGCACCCAAGGCGTGGGTATCTACCTGGGCCAAATGGGCCAGCGTGGCGGGGTTCAGGCGGTCGTTCATGGCAAGCCTCTTGGATGAAAAATGGTGACGGTGACGGCCGGTTTCAGCGTCCGGGTCGGGCAAATGGCAGGGGGATCGGCAAGCGGTTCACATGGGGACCGGGCGCCCGAACAGGTAGCCTTGGAAGGCTTTGCAGCCCATGACCTGAAGCAGTTGCTTCTGGCCTTCGTTCTCGACACCTTCGGCCACCACATCCAGGCCCAGGCTGTCTGCCAGCTGGAGGATGGTGTGCGCAATGACGGCGTCGTTGGGATCGGTCAGCAGGTCACGCACGAACGACTGGTCGATTTTCAGCAGCGACAGCGGCAACCGCTTGAGGTAGCTGAGCGATGAATACCCGGTGCCGAAATCGTCCAGCGAGAACCGGATGCCCACCGTCGCCAGCTCGCTCATTTTGACGATGGTGTCCTCCACGTCGTGCAGCAACAGGCTTTCCGTCAGCTCCAGCTTCAGGTGCGTGGACCGCGCGCCAGTTGACTGCAGCGCGTGGTGCACCTGCTGCACGAAATCGGGCTGGCGCAGTTGGCGCGCACTGAGGTTGACCGCCAGCGTCCAGTCTGCCTTGACGGGGTCTCGCGCCCACTCGGTCAGGCGTTTGCACGCCTGGTGCAGCACCCAGTCGCCAATGGGCAAGATCAGCCCGGTCTGCTCTGCCACGGGAATGAACTCGGCTGGCGACACCATGCCCCGCTGCGGATGCCGCCAGCGCAACAGCGCCTCGTGCCCCAGCACCGTGCCCAGCCCATCGACCACGGGTTGGCTGTACAGGGACAACTCGTCACGGTCGAGCGCCTCGCGCAGGTCACGCGCCAGCTCCGAACGGCGCTGAACCGTTTCCTGCATGTGCGGATCGAAAAAACGCACCGTGTTGCGACCGGCCGATTTGGACTGGTACATGGCCAGGTCGGCACGCTTGAGCACGTCTTCGACACGTTCCTGGTGGTCTTTGAACAGCGTGATCCCCATGCTGGGCGTGTTGTGGTGCTCCCCACGCAGCAGCATGTAGGGTTTGTTGAGCGCTTCCAGCAACTTCTCGCCCACTGTGTTCGCGTACAGGGCGGCCTGTGCCTCGTCTGGCCCAAGCTCTTCCAGCAACACCACGAATTCGTCGCCCCCTAAACGGGCCACGGTGTCCTGCTCGCGCACAGCGGTGTGCAGCCGCTTGCCCACCTGCTGGAGCAACAGGTCACCCTGGTCGTGGCCTTGTGTGTCGTTCAGGTCTTTGAAGTTGTCCAGGTCGATGAAACACACCGCCGCCCACTGCTGGCTGCGCGTGCTGGCCGACTGGGCCTGCTCCAGCCGATCGTGGAACAGGCGGCGGTTACACAGCCCGGTGAGCGGGTCGTAAAAAGCCAGGCGCTCGATCTGCGCCTCGGCACGCTTGCGCTCGGTCACGTCGCGGGCCATGCCCAGCACGCCCATGGGTTCGCCATGGTGGTCGAACACCGCGCGTTTGACCACCTCGAACACGCCGTCAGCAGGTCCGCCCGGTGCCAGCGGCAACGCCTGCTCGTACATCACGGGCGCATGGCTGTTGAGCGCACGCCGGTCAGTTTCAGTCGGGTCTGCGGGCATGCCTGCCGCAGCAGCCAGTTCGGGCTCGGTGCACCCCACCACATGCTCGGGGTCTTGACCCAGCGCCCGAGCCGCCGCCGGGTTGCACATGATGAAGTGGCCTGTGGTGTCCTTGAGCCAGACGCGATCGGGAATGGCGTCGAACAAGGCCCGCAAATGCAACTGGCTGCGCTCCAGATCCTGGCCTGCCTGCACGTGCTCGGTCACGTCGGCAAAGGTGCGCACCCAGCCGCCACCGGCCATTTCGCGGGATCTCACCTCCAGCACCAGCCCATTGGCATTGGTGCGGGTGTACTGCGCAGGGAAAGCCAGTTTGCCGTCGTCCCCCTGGTGATACCAGTCTGTCAGTTGGTCACGGTCGGCATCGGGGCCGAAGTGCCCCATTTCCAGTTGCCAGTCAATCACCTGGTTGAACAGAGGCTGGCGGGCCAGCAGCGCATCGGGCAGCCCCAGCAGCGCCAGCAGCCGACGGTTGTAGTAGGTGACCCGCCCCTGGTCAGACAGCATCATGACGCCCTGGCTCAGGCTTTCAAGCGTGACGTCCATCAGGTGCGTGCGGGCGTGCAGCTGCTCGTGGGCGCGTTGCAACTGTGCTTCGGCATCCACACGTTCGGTCGTGTCGCTGGCGTAGCCATACCAGACCACGCTGCCATCCGCCTCCCGGTACGGCATGGCGTTGGTCGAATGCCAGGTCACACGGCCATTGGGCAACTGCACGCGGTAGTTTTGTACCCAGGGGGTCAGCGTGCGCTCCGACTCCTCCAGCGCAACGCGGCACTGCACGTAGTCGACCGGCAACAAGCGGGCGAACACGGGGCCTGCATCGTGGCGGGCGTCGGCCGGGTCGACCTGGAGCATGTCGACCATGGCGGCACTGGCAAACGGAAACGTGAGCCACCCCCGGCTGTTTTTCCGAAGCTGGAACAGCATGCCTGGTACACGTTCGGACAATTGAGCCGTCAGCGCTTTTTGATATTGAAGTGCCTGCTGCGATTTTTTAAGCGCACGGATGTCACGCCCCAGCCCATGGTGCCCCATGTACACGCCACTGGCGTCCACGCGCGGTCGCCCGCTGAGCGCCAGCCAACACACCATCCCATCCGGCCCGGGGCGGGACACTTCCAAGTCATGGAACGCTTCACGGGTCTGCACCGCCTGTTGCAAGCGGGACGTTTCGGAGGCTGGCGACGGCTCGGTATCCAGCGCCCAAACCAGTTTGCCCAGGGTGTCGGCCCAGGGCGCGCAGGCTTCTGCATCACCTTCGATCTGCGTCAGGCAGCCCGACGGATCGCACGCCCAATACACATCGCGCGACAGCGACATCAACGTCCGCAGCCCGGCCACCTCGTCCTGCGCCGATGTGCCCGCCGCCTGCCCACCGCCTGCGGGGGGCATTTCGGGGCTGGGGTTTGACTGGGCAAAAGACATCGTGGGAACTGGCGAACTGTCAGGTTGTGTTGGGAAACCCAAGATACTAAGTCAATCGGTCAGAACAATGAAACGAGCTTGCGAAAGATCAAAACTTCGGTCATATCTGGGCAGAGAATGAGGGCACGGCCAATGCTGCCGTACGCACACCAGGAATCAGGAGACACCCTTTGCTCAGCGCCTACATCACACACCCAGACTGTGCCCGCCATGAGATGGGCCCCCACCACCCCGAATGCCCTGAGCGCCTGGCAGCCATCCAGGACCACCTGCTGGTCAAGGGCCTGCTGGACTACATGCTGCCGCACGACGCGCCACTGGCCACGGAAGAACAGCTGGGCAGGGCACACAACGTGTTGTACGTGAAAGAAATGCTGGCGGCATCGCCCGCCGAAGGGTACTTCGCCCTAGACCCCGACACCAACATGAACCCGTACACCATTCCGGCCGCGCTGCGGGCTGCGGGGGCCGCCATCCATGCCACCGACCTCGTGATCAACGGGGAGGTGTCCACCGCGTTCTGCAGCGTGCGCCCACCCGGCCACCATGCCGAACACGCCGCCGCGATGGGGTTTTGCTTTTTCAACAACGTGGCCGTGGGCATTCGGCATGCGCTCGACGTGCACGGCCTCAAGCGCGTGGCCCTGATCGACTTTGACGTGCACCACGGCAACGGCAGCGAAGACATCTTCCAGGGTGACGAGCGGGTGCTGATGTGCTCCATCTTCGAAAAAGGCCTTTACCCTTTCAATGGCGAGGAAGCCGTGGGCCCCAACATGTGCAACGTGGGACTGCCCAGCCGTTCGGGCGGAGACAAGTTCCGCGAAGCCGTGACCGACCAGTGGCTACCCGCACTGCATGCGTTCCAGCCGGAAATGATCTTCATCTCGGCGGGCTTCGATGCCCACCGCGAAGACGACATGGGCAACCTCGGTTTCGTCGAAGCCGACTACGCCTGGGTCACCCAGCAGCTCATGGCCGTGGCCAAGGCATATGGCAAGGGCCGTGTCGTGTCGTGCCTGGAAGGCGGGTATGTGATGAGCCCCCTGGCACGCAGCGTGGCAGCACACGTCAAGGTGCTGATCGGGGCCGACTGACACGGCATTGAAAGCGGTCTGACAGCCCAGACTACGGGAAAACCCTCATACTCATGGGGGCAAACCACACAAGGCGCACATGGACAAGCATTACCTCACCCCCCTCTTTTCGCCCCAGCACGTGCTGGTTTTTGCCGCATCGGCCGAGCACGCGGAAGAAGCCTACGCTCACGTGCAGGCGCAGGTGCTGCGCGACAACCTGACTGCACAACGGTTCACGGGCGAGATGACGTTTGTGGATATCCACACCAGCGGCACGCTGGCCGATCTGGCCCACACGCGTGCCGACCTGGCCGTCATTTCTCTGCCGCATGCCGAAGTGGCCGCTGCGCTGGAGGTGGCGGGGCGCATGAAGTGCAAGGCGGCGCTGGTGGTCTCATCGGGCATCGACGCCGATCTGTCATCGGATCTCAAACGCATCGCACGCCGCTCGGGCATGCACCTGCTGGGCCCCAACTGCCTGGGCTTTCAACGGCCCCTGACCGGACTGAACGCCAGCGTGGCCGGCCCCATGGCGGCCAAAGGCCCGTTGGCGCTGATCAGCCAATCGGGGGCGCTCACCTCGTCCATCCTGGACTGGGCCGCCAAGAATGACGTGGGCTTTTCCACTGTGGTGTCACTGGGCCCCAACACCGTGGTGGATCTGGCCGAAGTGCTCGACTTCCTGGCCGCCGATGCCCACACGCAAAGCATCGTCGTTTACATGGAAGGCATCTCCAATGCCCGTCGCTTCACCAGCGCACTGCGCGCCGCCGCCAACGCCAAACCTGTGGTGGTGCTGAAAGCGGGCCGCAAACCTGCGGGCAACGCCGCAGCCAAAACCCACAGCGGCACCATCGTGGGCAGCGACGATGTGTTCGACGCAGCCTTGCGCCGGGCCGGTGCGGTGCGGGTACGTTCCTTCGTTGAACTGTTCTCGGCAGCGAAATGCCTGGCCTCGCGCTACCGCCCTGTGGGCAAGCGCCTGGCCATCATCACCAACGGCGGTGGGCCGGGTGTGCTGGCTGCCGACTGGATATCAGAACTGGGGCTGGAATTGGCCCAGCTGTCCCCTGGCGTGGCAGAAGAGCTCAAACCAAAACTGGGCCCACTGGCCACCACCAGCGGTTTGATCGACCTGGCAGAAGACGCCAGCCCCGAGAGTTACACCGCAGCCCTGGAAGCCGCAGCCAAAGACGGCCAGGTAGACGGCCTGCTGGCCATCCACTCGCCCAAAATCGGTGGCGACGCCGATGCCGTGGCCAAGACACTGGCTGAACTGCGCCCCAAGCTGCGCAAGCCCCTGCTGGCGTGCTGGATGGGCGACGCGTCTGTGGGCGCTGCCCGCAAGACCCTGGGTGAAGCCGGCATTCCCAACTTCCGCACGCCGGAGGCCGCTGTGGGTGCCTTCAGCAACATCGCGTCGTTCTACCAGAACCAGCAGATGTTGCTGCAAACCCCGCCCCCACTGTCCACGCTGGCCAAACCCGACGTCGAAGGTGCCCGCCTGCTGATCGAAGGCGTGCTGGCCGAGCGCCGCAACGTGCTCACCGAAATGGAGTCGAAGGCTTTGCTGGCAGCTTTCCACATCCCGGTCACACAGACCATCCTGGCCCGTTCGGCCAGCGAGGCGATGATGATTGCCACGCAGCTGGGCTACCCGGTGGCGCTGAAAATCGATTCACCTGACATCAGCCACAAATCCGACGTCAACGGCGTGGCGCTGAACATTGCCAACGCTACCGGCGTGCGTGACACGTTCAACGACATGATGCAGTCCGTGTCGCGTCAATGCCCGCAGGCACACATCAACGGCGTGACCATCCAGAAAATGGCACCGACACGCCGTGGACGCGAGATTTACATCGGCCTGGTCACCGACGACCCGTTCGGCCCCGTGATCGCGTTCGGTGCGGGTGGCACCATGATCGAGCTGATCGCCGACCGTGCCATGGAACTGCCCCCGCTGAACCAGTTCCTGGCTCACAGGCTGATCGAACGGGCGCGCGTGTCGACAACGCTGGGAGAATGGCGGGGCGCGGCAGCGGTGGATATCACGGCCGTCGAGCAAATTCTGCTGCGCGTGTCGGAAATGGTGTGCGAGTTGCCGCAGCTGCGCGAGATGGACATCAACCCCATCATCGTCGACGAGCACGGTGCCGTGGCGGTCGATGCACGCATCGTCATCGAGCAGTCGACCCAATCGACCAGCCACTACAACCACCTGTCCATCCTGCCGTACCCGGCGCACCATGAGCAGAACTGGCCCATGCGTGGTGGTGGGCAGTACACCATCCGCCCCATCCGCCCCGACGATGCACAGATGCTGCAGGCGCTGGTGAAGAGCCTGTCACCCGAGAGCCGTTACTTCCGCTTCGTCTCGTCGCTGACGGAGTTGCCGCCTGGCATGCTGTCGCGGTTCACGCTGATTGACTACGACCGTGAAATGGCGCTGGTGGCCATACACAAAACGCGCGAGGCACTGCCCGATGGCACGTTCAATGAAACCGAGCGCATCGTTGGCGTGTCGCGTTACGTGACCAACGTGGACGGCACCACCTGCGAATTTGCCCTGCTGGTGGCCGACGACTTTGGCGGCAAGGGCCTGGGATCTCGCCTGATGCTCAGCATCATGGAGGTTGCACGCGAAAAAGGCCTGACCGAAATCGAAGGCCTGGTACTGACCAACAACCCCGGCATGCTGCGCCTGATGAAGAGCCTGAACTACACCGTCAAGCCGTTTGCCGAAGACCCCGACTTCCGCCTGGTGAGCCACCCGCTGTGACGAGCGGCGCCCGCTTGAGCGGGCCTGCTCACAGTGGGCCGGCAGGATGAGCCGCGCCTCTCAGCGCCTCATTGGCAGGACACCGACAGGCCACGGCTGACGCGTCAGAGCGTGAGTCAGAACGCGGGTCAGAACGTTTCCCAGTCGCCATCGGCACTGGTCACTGCTTGTTTCGACGCGGAAGCCGATGCGGGGCGCAACAGCTTTTGCGGTGCGGCAGCCGACCCTCTCCTGCTTACCCCTTTGCCGGTTGCTACCACGGCAGGTGTCGGCTTCGCAGCTGCCACCTTGGCCGCTGTGCCTGGCGTACCTGGTGCGCCGCTGCCTTTGCCTGCTGCGGGTGCGCCGCCCTGGTGGGACAACCTGGGGGCATCGGCCGACTCGTGCCGACGCGGTGTGGGCAAGCCTTTGGCTGCGGCAGGCTTCGGCGTGGGAACGGGGGCCGCCAGAGCAGGGCGAGCCGCACCGGGTGAACCGGGTGAACCGCGCGACGGCGTTGCGGCCAAACCCGGTGTTCTGGTTCTGCGCACCAGTTCCGAATCGGCCACACCGTCGTTGCCGGTTTTGTACTGTGACAGCGCCTGTTGCAAGCGCATGGTCTGGTGCGTCAGGCTGTCTGCTGCGGCTGCAACCTGCTCCACCAGCGCAGCGTTCTGTTGAGTCGTGTGGTCGAGTTCATTGACCGACACGTTCATGCGCGAAATGCCACCACTCTGCTCGGCGGTGGCTGCGGTGATTTCGGCGATCACGTCCGTCACGCGCTGCACACTGGCCACGATTTCAGACATGGTCTGCCCTGCAGACTGCACCTGAACGCTGCCGCTTTGTACGCTGTTGACACTGGCGCTGATGAGGTCCTTGATTTCCTTCGCGGCTTGCGCGCTGCGTTGCGCCAGGTTGCGCACCTCGCTGGCCACCACGGCAAAACCCCGGCCGGCCTCACCGGCACGTGCCGCCTCCACAGCGGCGTTCAGCGCCAGGATGTTGGTCTGGAAAGCAATGCTGTCGATCACGCCGATGATGTCGGCAATCTTGCGGCTGCTGTGGTTGATCTCTTCCATGGTGGACACCACTTGGCTCACCACCTGCCCACCCCGTGCCGCCACTTCGGCTGCGGTAGAGGCCAGCTGGTTGGCCTGGCGCGCGGCGTCGGCACTTTGCTGCACGGTATCGGTCAACTGCTGCATGCCGCCTGCGGTGCGCTGCAAACTGCCCGCCGCACCTTCTGTTCGGCCACCGAGTTCGATGTTGCCTTTGGCCACTTCCTTGGCCACCGCGTCGATGTCGCTGGCAGACTGCTCCATCTGCCGCATGTTGGCACTGAGTTGGCGGCGCATCACCTCCAGTGCAGCGATGAACTGGCCCAACTCGTCACGGCTTTTGGGGACGAGTGGCTGCGAGTAGTCGTTGTTGCTGAGCTGGTTGACGTCGCTCAGCACACCGCGCAGCGGGAACAGCACCAGTTTGCGGATGGCCACCAGCACGCTGATGGCGGCGACGACCGAGCCGCCAGCAATCAAGGCCCACAACAAGGTCAGGTCACTCACCGTGGAGGCCATGGTGTCGCTCTCTCGCTCGGCCTGCAGCACGGCCCAGCCCCAGGGCTGGAAGTACGTCCAGCCCGCGTTTGCGGCTCCCGTGCCCTTGAGCACATTGGACAGCGGCAGCTGCCTCAACACGCCCGACTGACGGCCTGCGCGCACCTCGTCTTTCAGCGCCACCAGCAAGGCATCGGCGGCATCGAGCTTGGGCGGCACATCGGTGCCCACGGTCACGCCCTGCCGTGGCCCGTCGCGCACTTCCACCGCCATGGTCACCGTGGTGTCGGTGCCTGCGATCTGGAACGATTTTCTGAGCGTCTCCATCTGCATCGACATGTCATGACCGATGAACAGGATGCCGATGACTTTGCCATCGGCCACGACCGGTTCGAATTTGGTCATGTAGGTTTTGCCAAACAGCACCGCCGCACCGACATAGGGTGTACCCGCCACCATGGCGCCGTAGGCCGGGTGGTTGCGGTCCAGCAACGTGTTGAGCGCGCGGCTGCCGTCTTCTTTTTTCAGACTGGAGGAGATGCGCCTGAAGTCGTCACCCTCACGCTGAAAAACGGTGGCCACACCTCCCGTCAGCTGCGCGAACGCATCAACGGCTTGCGTGTCGTCTTCCAGCGGCGTCCCGGCATACTGCAGTTGCGCCTTGTTGCCCACCTGTTCGAGCTTGATGAGACTCAGTGGCAGGCGATCGCTCAGGATGCTGAACGACTGCGTGGCCGCCTGTCGGCTGGCCTCGTCCACCTGCTTCAAACTGGCCACCAGGCTGGCGGTGCGGCGGGTCAGGCTGTCGATGCCTGCAGCCTTTTCCCGGGCATACATGGTGAGCGAAAACACCGCCAAGCCTGCAAAGATGAGCATGCATGCAGCGGCCACCACGACCAGCAATTTGGTGACCAGGCTCAAGCCCGGTTGCCAGGTTTCCGGGGTGATGACGGGGGTGGACGGGTTGTTCGACATGTTCAAGATCACTTCCACACAATGCACGGCACATCACGGGATGCGCCGCAGCTCGGTTTGCTCAAAACGTTTCCCAATCTCCGCTGTCGTCAGCAGGTTTGGCAACTGGCGCGGCAGCAGCGGGTTTGGCGGCCCGCCCTGTGGATGCGCGGACGGATGGCCGCTTCAGGGCGGCGGCGGGGCGGCCCACAGCGGTAACCGCTGCAGATTTCAAAGTTTTTTGGCCTCCATCGCTTTGTTTACCTGAATTGTCAGCTATTTTTTTGATGAATCCAGCAGATTGAGCCGGCAGCTTGGGGGCAGAGGCATGGCCATGTGCTGTGGGCCTGGGCAAAGCAGCCAGAGGCGGTGCAGGGCGGGATGCGGGGCTTGGGCGCGCAGGTGCGGCGGCCAAATTGCCCTGCGCCCCCACGCGGAAGACGCTCACCACCTCGATCAGGCGGTGCGCCTGGTCGCGCAGGCTTTCGGCGGCAGCGGTGCTTTGCTCCACCAGTGCCGCATTTTGCTGGGTCATCTGGTCAAGCTGGCTGACCGTGGCGTTGACCTGCGCAATGCCCTCGCTCTGCTCGACAGCAGCAGCGGTGATCTCGCCGATGATGTCCGTCACGCGCTGGACACTGGCCACGATTTCGCCCATGGTGTCACCCGCGTCTTTCACCAGCAGGCTGCCACTTTGCACCTTTTCAACGCTTGTCGTGATCAGCCCCTTGATTTCTTTGGCCGCCTGCGCGCTGCGCTGCGCCAGGTTGCGCACCTCGCCCGCCACCACGGCGAAGCCACGGCCCGACTCACCCGCCCGCGCCGCTTCAACCGCCGCGTTGAGCGCCAGGATGTTGGTCTGGAAGGCAATGCCGTCGATCACGCCCACGATGTCTGCAATCTGGCGGCTGCTGTGGTTGATGTCATCCATGGTGGACACCACTTGGCTGACCACCTGCCCACCCCGCGCCGCCACATCGGCGGACGTGGTGGCCAGCTGGTTGGCCTGACGGGCTGCTTCGGCGCTTTGCTTCACGGTACCGGTGAGCTGCGCCATGCTGGATGCCGTCATCTCCAGATTGCTCCCGGCCGCCTCGGTGCGCTGTGCCAGGTCTTGCGTGCCCGCAGCCACTTCCGCGCTGGCGGTCTGGATGTTTTCGCTGGCCTGGTGCACCTGGCTCACCAGCTTGCCCAGCGAGTCATTCATGTGCGAGAGCGCCATTGTCAGCTGGCCGAATTCATCCTGCCGGTCCGTGCGGATGGTCTGGGTCAGGTCACCCCCGGCAATGGCCTCTGCCAGCTTGACCGCACTGACCAGAGGCGTGCGGATGGAGCGGATGAGATAGGCCGCACCCACCACGACCATCACCAGAACGACCAACAGCCCCAAACCCGAATACAGCACCGTGAGACGGCTGGCTGCCGCAAGTTCGTTGCGCAGGTCCAGCAGCGCCTGCTGCTGCAAGCCCACAAATCCGTTCAGTGCCTGGATGTACTTGTCACGCTGTGGCAAAAACTGCTGGTCAACCATGGCCGCTGCCTTGTCAACATCGCCACTGGCGCGCACGTCCATGATGGCCTTGCGCAGCTCCAGCACCCGCTTGCGCTCAGCGGCCACCAAGTCGAGCGCAGCCTTCTCGGCAGGCGACAGGTTCAGCGCCTCGATTTTTTTCTGCAAACCATTGATTTCCTCGATCACCCGCGTGGCGTCGGCCTTGAAGACCTTGTGCAGCCCGGCATCGTCCGACAGCATCAGCGCCATGTTGCGCACCACATTGCCATCGGTCAGGCGGCGCCAGTCCGAGGCCAGCGCCAGCCGCTGGTCCAGTGCATCCGTGCGCTGCGCGGCCTCCGTACGCAACGCACTGGTTCGCATCGACGCGAACGTGAGCACGCACGCCATGGCCACCATCATGTAGGCCACTGCCAGCCACAACTTGGCAGAAATACTCAGGTTACGCATCGCTTCTTCTCCAGATTTCACGCCACAGTCAAACGGTCCTGAACACCGCCACCAATTCCGTCAAGCGCTCGGCCTGCTGACGCAGGTTGCGGGCCGCAGCCGACGACTGCTCGACCAGCGCCGCGTTCTGCTGCGTGGACTGGTCCAGCACATCCACAGCCGAATTGATGGCCACGATCCCTTGAGACTGCTCGTTGGCAGACCGGGTGATGCTGCCAATCAGGCCCGACACTTCCTGTGCGTTGGTCACCACGTCGGCCATGGTCACGCCTGCACGCTGCACCTGCTGACTGCCCTCGTTCACTTTGCTCACGCTTTCGGTGATGAGCACCTTGATCTCGCGTGCCGCCTCGGCGCTGCGCTGCGCCAGGTTGCGCACCTCGCCCGCTACCACGGCAAAGCCGCGGCCCGACTCACCCGCGCGTGCGGCCTCGACCGCAGCATTGAGCGCCAGGATGTTGGTCTGGAAAGCAATGCCGTCGATCACGCCGATGATGTCGTTGATTTTCTTGCTGCTGTGTGCGATGGCGTCCATGGTGGCCACCACCTGTCCCACCGCTTCACCACCTTGCTGGGCGGCTTGCGCGTTGGTTTGTGCGTTCTGTGCGGCCTGCGCAGCAGCATCGGCCGTGTGTTGCACCCTGTCCGTCAGCTCCCGCAAGCTGGCGGCTGTGCCCTGCAGGTTGTGGGCCGCGTCTTCGGTACGAACAGACAAGTCATGGTTGCCGTGTGCGATGTCGGCACTGGCCGACCGGATGGTTTCCGCCACCCCGGACACGTCGCGCACGATGCGCCCCAACGAAGCTTGCATGTTTTGCTGCGCACGCAGCAAAGCAGCCACCTCATCCTTGCCTGAAGCATCGACACGTCCCGTCAGGTCACCACTGGCAATGGCCTGGGCAAATGCTTGCGCCGCTTCGATGGGCTGGCAAATGCTCTGCATGTTGGCCACCGTGGTGGGCACCACGACCAGCATGGCCACCGCGATGGCCACACCAAACAACATGAGGCTTCGCTGCCCCGCAGCCACTTGCTGAGATCGAACCTCCGCAGCTTCCGTCGCAACGATGTCGCTGATCTTCTGCGCCAAGGTCACGGCATGCGCCATGTGCTGACGTGCTTTGGTGAGGCGGATGTTGGCCACTGTGGCCGTGTCGAACGCGCCCGTCTTGAGCTGCCCGATGACGTTCTCGGCCTCCTTCTGGTAGACCTTTACGCTGGACTGCAGTTCACGTGCCAGGGCGTTGTCTTCATCCTCCTCGCCTTCCAGCATCGCGGCGACGAGCTTGTCGATCCGGTTGGCGGCCAGGTACCACTTGCCTTCGATCAACGCGATTTCAGTTGGCTTCTCATACTGGATGATCATGTCCGACTCGTGACGCTGCAGCTCCGACAACGCCACCCTCAAGTCAGCCACGGCCATGCTTTCGGCAAACGAATGCTTGGTGAACTGTTCGCTCAGGCGTTCGAGCTGGGTCATGCCCCACAAACCCGCTGCGCCGACCAAGCCCACCAGCACCAGCACCACGCCAATGGCGCTCCACATGCGCAGTCGGATGGAAAACACCCGCATGAACGACAGCATGAAACCCATGTTCAATCCCCGCTCGGATCCCCCATGCAGGGGGAAAAATGACGCACAGACGCGACGCAAAACGTTGTGCCCAAACTGCACACGTCTTGCCCATCGAGCAGGGAGGTCAGTTAGGTTGGTCCATCAGACCCATGTCGGGGCTGGACATCAAGGCCTGGATGTCCATCATGATGAGCATGCGCTCGCCCACGCTGGCTATGCCAGTGACGTATGCATTGTCTGCCGCCGTGTTGTTCATTTCAGGCGAAGATTTCAGGTCGGCTTCTGGGAGTTCCAGCACGTCCGACACCGAATCGACCACTGCACCGACCACACGCCCTTTGACGTTGAGCACGATCACGACTGTGAAATCGTTGTACTCGACCTTTTCGCAACCCAGCTTGATGCGCAAATCAACCACGGGCACGATCACGCCACGCAAGTTGACCACGCCCTTGATGAAATGCGGTGAGTTTGCGATGCGCGTGGGCACCTCGTACGAACGGATTTCCTGCACCCGCAGGATGTCGATGCCGTACTCTTCCGCACCGAGCCTGAACGTCAGAAATTCTTTGGTCGGGCCCGTCGGTTTGGCCTTTTGCTGATTGCCACTGGTGCCCAGCATCTGTTTGACGGATGTGGCCGACATCGCGACCTGTCCGCCATTGCCCTGGGGGCCGGCCGTTGCCTGTGCCATGTTCATGTGTGCTCCTTCTGACTCTCGATGTCCGGGCGCGTGTTCAGCGCAGAACACACCACACCCACAAATTGCGAAAACTTGACCTGCTTATCGGCCAGTGCCTCGGAAACTGACCACTGCTCGGTCACCAAGGCGCTGTTTTAACACCAGAAACGCGTCATGGCGTGCGGTCAGGTCAACAAATGCGCTGTTTTGATCTTGCAAAACAGTCGCTGATCAGAATGTTTCCCAATCAGCATCGCTTGACGCGGATTTGGCCACAGCCACCGATGTCGCCATGGCTGGCGCAGGGGCCGCAGGCGTTGCGACCTTGCGCACCGGCAATTTTGTTATTTTTTGTGCCTTGTCGCTTGATGTGTCTGATTTTTTAGCTATGGATTTATCAGACATCAATTTGGGCAGCTGCGCGGCGGGTCGTGCCATCGCCACACGGGACTGAGCCGGGGCGCTGACAGCGGCGCGGGTCGGTGCGCGGTCCTGGCGGCCCAGTACATCCTGCGAACCGAGGTTGAAAGCGCTGACCGCCTCCACCAGCTGACGCGCCTGTGCACGCAGGCTCTGCGCGGCAGCGGCGCTTTGCTCCACCAGTGCCGCGTTCTGCTGCGTCATCTGGTCCAGCTGGGTGACGGCCACGTTCACCTGCGCAATGCCGTTGCTTTGCTCACCGGCTGCCGCCGTGATTTCTCCGATGATGTCGTTCACGCGCTGCACGCTGGCCACGATTTCCGTCATGGTGCTGCCCGCCTGCTGCACCTGGTCGCTGCCTGTTCGCACACGCTCGACGCTGGCCCCGATCAGATCCTTGATTTCCTTGGCTGCCTGCGAGCTGCGCTGTGCGAGGTTGCGCACCTCGCCAGCCACCACAGCAAAACCCCGTCCCTGCTCGCCAGCACGGGCCGCCTCCACCGCAGCATTGAGGGCCAGGATGTTGGTCTGGAAAGCAATGCCATCGATCACACCGATGATGTCCGCAATTTTCTGGCTGCTGTGACTGATGTCTTGCATGGTGCCCACCACGTCACCCACCACCTGCCCGCCACGGGTCGCCACCGATGCAGCCGAGTTGGCCAACTGGTTGGCCTGCCGCGCGGCGTCGGCACTCTGGCGCACGGTGGCATTGATTTCCTCCATGCTGCTGGCCGTTTGCTCAAGGCTGCTGGCGGCCGATTCGGTGCGCACCGACAAGTCCTGGTTGCCCGCAGCCACCTCGGCGCTGGCCATTTCGATGTTGGCGGCCGACTGGTGAACCGCCGTGACCATCTTCACCAACGCGGCTTGCATATCCGCCAGGGAACGCAACAGTTGCCCCACCTCGTCCTGGCCACCCGCCACGATGGACTGGTCCAGCCGACCGGCCGCAATGCCGCCCGCAAACCCCACCGCCTGACGGATGGGCTGTGTGACCGAGCGTGTGATGGCCCATGCAATCCAGACGCCCATGACGAGCGCCAGCACGCCCAATCCGTTGAGCCAGTACACACGCATCTGCTGCGCCTTCTGGCGTGTGTTGCTCTCGGCAACCACGGCGTCGTGCTGTGCCTTGGCCATTTCGCGCATTTTGGCCACGTAGGCATCTGCCTTCCGCAGTACAGATGTCTTCAGCAACTCATCGGCCTTGGCTTGGTCGCCGCCCTTGAGGGTATCGAAAAACGCTTTGCGCGCATCGATGTACTCGGTTCGCAACTTGCCGACGGCGCTGAACAACGCTTTGCTTTCCGGCGCCGTGATCACGGTCTCCAGCTGCTTTTGCAGTTCGTTGATGCGCTGGGTGGTTTGTGCAATCAAAGGCGTGAAGTACGCATCGACCGCAGGGTGCGCCTGCGACTGCGCCAGGGCCAGCACACGCGTCACGTTCAATTGGGTATGCACCACCCACTCGTCGGCCAGGTAGGCCTCACGCTCCATGGCCAAGACAGATTGCCCGTTTCTTTCGCCCTGAATCTGGTTCAGCGTAGCAATGATGGCCATGACCAGCATCAGCACTAGCATGCCGCCGAACGCCAAGCCCATCCGGGTGGCGATTTTCAAGTTCCCAAACATTGTTGTCTCCTGAGTCCATTTTGGGGCAGCGTAACCCCGCAGCAAACACGTGTCAAAGTCGTTCGCAACGCCGCTGCACCACTTAAGACAGGATTCATCTGCTGTCGCAATACAGCCACACCATGGGGCACCCGCCCCAAATCACCGCAGTGCTCAGCGCGTGAAGCGGAACACGGCCGTGCTGGCCATCAGGTTGGGCAACACATTGACCTCGCGCCCCTCGTGCATGCCAAACGATTGCTCCACACGCAGGCCGTTGCGGCGCGCCAGCACCTCGAAATCGGCAAACGTGCCCACCCGGATGTTGGGGGTGTCGTACCACTGGTAGGGCAAGCGCTTGGTCACCGGCATGCGCCCCTGCAGCACGCTCATGCGGTTGGGCCAATGGGCGAAATTGGGAAACGCCACGATGCCAATGCGCCCCACCCGAACCGTCTCAAGGAGCATGGTTTGTGCGTTGCGCAGGTGCTGCAGGGTGTCGATCTGCAGCACCACATCGAAGCTCTTGTCTTCGAACACGCTCAACCCGTCTTCCAGGTTGAGCTGCAACACGTTCACGCCGCGTTGCAGGCAGGCGTGCACCTTGGCATCGTCAATTTCGACACCGTAGCCGGTGCACTGGCGCTCATTTACCAGGTGCGCCAGCAATTCGCCGTTGCCACAGCCCAGGTCCAGCACGCGCGAGCCGGGCGGCACGAGCCGGGCGATGGAGTCGATCAATGCGTTGTCGCTCATGCTCAGATGCTCACTTTGTGGTCAAAGTAGGCGCGCACCGCCTGCAGGTAACGGGGGTCGTCCAGCAGGAAGGCATCGTGCCCGTGTGGCGCGTCGATTTCTGCGTAGCTCACGTCGCGCCGGTTCTGCAACAGGCCCCGCACGATTTCGCGGCTGCGCGCAGGTGAAAACCGCCAGTCCGTCGTGAAGCTGATCACCAGGAACGACGCCTTGGCGGCTGCCAACGCCAGAGACAGGTTGCCACCATGCTGGCGCGCGGGGTCGAAGTAGTCGAGCGCCCGGGTAATCAACAAGTAGGTGTTGGCGTCGAAATACTCGGCAAATTTGTCACCCTGGTGGCGTAGGTAGCTCTCGATCTGGAATTCCACGCCTTGCGTGGTGTACTGGTATGCGCGCCCGGCAGGCACACCTGCCGAGGCATCGCCTTCTTCGGCCACCAGGGCCGCAGCGTGAGCCACCTGTGCAGCCAGCGGCTTGAGGTGCCTGCCGAACTTGTCGTTCATGACATCGTCGCTCAAGTAAGTGATGTGCCCGATCATCCGTGCGATGCGCAACCCACGTTTGGGGATGGCACCGTGGCGCAGGTAGTAACCACCATGAAAGTCCGGGTCGGTCACGATGGCGCGGCGCGCCACCTCGTTGAACGCGATGTTCTCGGCCGTGAGGTTGGGGGCACTGGCCACCACCACGGCATGGCGCACGCGGTCGGGGTATTGCAGCGTCCAGCTCAGGGTCTGCATGCCCCCCAGACTGCCGCCCATCACGGCGGCCAGTTGCTGGATGCCCAGCACGTCGAGCAAGCGCGCCTGCGCATTGACCCAGTCTTCTACCGTGACAACCGGGAAATCGGCACCCCATGTCTCGCCGGTAGCCGGATTGACGTGCGTGGGGCCGGAAGACCCGAAGCACGAGCCCAGGTTGTTGACCCCGATCACGAAAAACCGGTTGGTGTCCAACGGCTTGCCGGGGCCAATCATGTTGTCCCACCAGCCTTCGCTGCGCGGGATCGCACGGCCTTGGGTGTCCACTTGCACACCCGCCACGTGGTGCGAGGCATTGAGCGCATGGCAGATCAGCACCGCGTTCGAGCGTTGGGCATTGAGCATGCCGTAGGTTTCGTACATCAGCTCGTAAGCAGACAGCACGGCGCCGCTCTGCAGCGACAAAGGCTCGGTGAAACGGTGTGTTTGAGGCGAAACAATCACAGTGGCTTACCTGAAAAACGGTCCAGACAACGATGCCCACTGATCAGAGGCCGGATGGGCCTCCCTCTTTAGCGGCATTTCTTGAGCGCCCGCAATCTGGTCCAAATCGGCGCTGGGAGGGCAAGTATAAAGTCACCCAGAGTGTTGTTATTGTGCATCGGCTGCTCACAGCACTTGTCATCCCGTCAAAAAAGCGCCCCGTTCGTGCACGTCCGGCGCATAATGCTTTGGCAGTCCCGCAAGAAGCGGTTCTGCGAGTCAGGTGATCGGTCGGTTTCGCGTGCTACAGGTTTTGTTGTGCTATCGGGGCTCCATCGCTTTTTTTCTCAGGTATTTTCAGGAGTCCCTTCATGGGCAACAAACTTTACGTCGGCAATCTGCCATACACAGTTCGCGACGAAGATCTGCAACAGTCTTTCAGCGCATTCGGCAACGTGACCAGCGCCAAAGTCATGATGGAACGTGACACTGGCCGCTCCAAAGGCTTCGGCTTTGTGGAAATGGGCAACGACGCAGAAGCACAGCAAGCCATTGCTGGCATGAACGGTCAGTCACTGGGCGGTCGCAGCCTGGTGGTGAACGAAGCACGTCCCATGGAAGCGCGTCCCCCCCGCAGCGGTGGTGGCGGTTTCGGTGGCGGCCGCCGTGAAGGCGGTGGCGGTGGTGGTGGCGGCTACGGTGGTGGCGGCAATGACGGTGGTTTCCGCAGCCCTTACGGTGGCGGTGGCCGTCGTGAAGGCGGTGGCGGTGGCGGCCGTGGCGGTTACTGATCCCGTCTGAGCGAATTGCTCTTGGTCACTTTTGCGAGTGACCCACTCAAAACCCCTGAGACTCCCGTCCAGGGGTTTTTGCATTTCAGACCCTTGATTGGCTATTCGTCTTGCCTGCGTTTGCGGGGACGGCCTGCAAACGCCTTGTCCAGCCAGGCATTGGGCAGCAGCCGCAACAGTTTGGCGACCACACCCATCTGCCAGGGAATGACCCGGTAACTGTCCTGCGCAGCAATGGCCTGTGCAGCAGCCTTGGCAAATGCAGCGGGTTGCATGAGAAATGGCATGACATAGCGATTGCGCTGCGTCAGTGGCGTGTCGACATAGCCTGGCAACAGCGTGACCACTTTGACCCCCGTTGCACGCAGTTCACCCCGCAAGCTTTCGCAGTAGCTGACCACTGCTGCCTTGCTGGCGCAATAGGCGCCGTGGCCAGGCAAGCCGCGAATGGCTGCCACACTGGCCAAACCGACCAGCGTACCGTGGCCCCGCTCAATCATGGGTTGCACAAATGGATGAAACGTGGCGGCAGCCCCAACGTTATTGGTGGCGAAGGTACGGGTCATCACATCCAGGTCAGCGCGCACAGCCGTGTCCATGCCGATGCTGATGCCGGCGTTGGCAATCACCACATCTGGCACACCCTGCCGCGCCAGCACAGCCTCGCCAACAGCCACCACGGCCGTCACATCTGCCACGTCGGCAATGTAAATTTGATAGCTGTTACCGCTTATACCAAAAGCATCGAGCCAGTTTTTTGTTTCAAATTCCTTGCGCACCACCAATGCGAGGCGCCAACCCGCCTGCGCATAGTGCAAAGCCAAGGCCTGGCCAATGCCGCTGGATGCGCCAGTGATCAGCACCAATGGCACATGCGAAAACGTGACTGATGACATATGGTTTGAAAATGGTGAGGAACTGGCGCAGCAGTACCCCGCCGTTAACTGCCTTGGCCTTGGCGCCCCACCAGCATGGCACGCACGCGCCCAGCGAGCACAGCCACACGTTCGTGCCCGTGCTCGGTGTAGTCCATCTGGTTGGCGGTGATGCGGTTGCCGCCTCTGATCAGCAACACAGGCTGCTCGGACACCACACGCCGGGGGGCCGAATACACGTGCAGGTGCTGGCCCTGAAATTCCAGGCGCTCGAGCTTCTCGCCTGTGGGCAGCGCTGTGGCCTCGCGCACCACGACAGCGTCGCCTTTGAGCACAAATTCGTCGTGCGCCGAGTTGATCCAGGCATGCCTGGCCAACGCTGTGGTGACCACACCCTGCGGGTTGATGCGGCGGATGCGGCTCTGGTCGATCTCCATGCTGCCATCGTCAGGGTACAGGCGCGCCTCCTGCCCGAATACCTCGGACTGGAGTGCCCCGCCCGGCCCATAGGTGCGCACAGCAAACCGGCGCATCACGTCAGTCGGAATGTGCTGGGGCGCGGCCTTGGCCATGGGCGTAGGGGCTTCGGGTGTGGACCTGAGCAACCAGTAAGACGCCAGCGCCAGCAAACCCATCAACAACACTGGCACGTAAACGGACAACCTTTCCACCGTGTGCAACAGCACGTGGCTGCGGCGGCGCGGTACGGGCAGAGGCAACGCAGTGGCGCTACTCATGGTCATCAGGCCAATTGTTCGCGCCAAAGGCGCTCGTACTGCCCCGACGCCACCAGCAGCAGGTCGCACACGGCACGCACTGCGCCATGTCCGGCGTCGACTTCGGGCACGTAGTGGGCCAGCCCCAGGATTTCAACATGGGCGCTGCGCGGGGCGCACGCCAGTGCCACCCGGCGCAGCACGGGTGCGTCGGGCCAGTCGTCGCCCATGGCCGCTGCCTGCGACCATGTCAGCCCCAGGTCGGCCAGAATGGATTCGGCAGCAGGGCGCTTGTCTTCAGTGCCGTAGCGGACATGCGTCACGCCCAGCGCAGCCAGGCGTTTGCGCAGTGGGGCCGAATCGCGCCCGGTGACCACGGCCGGGGTGATGCCCACGCGTTGCAACAGCTTGATGCCGTGGCCATCCAGTGCATTGAAACGTTTGATGGTTTCACCTGCCTCGGTGAAAAACAGGCCACCGTCGGTCATGACGCCGTCCACATCGAAAAACACCACCTTGATGTCTTGCGCACGCAGCAACAGCGCCGGTTCGAACTGCACACGCGGCTTCAGACCGGGCAATGTGTCTGCCACAGCCTGAAGGGAATGCGGGGCAGCGAGGTCGGCAACCAGGCGGGTCACGTCGTCGGTCACGGGTGTGTGAGCGTGTGAAGACATTCAGATCACCTTGGCCCGCATCAGGTCGTGCGTGTTGACAGCACCACACAGTGCCCCCGCGCTGTCCACCACCAACACGCTGGAAATGCGGTGGGCTTCCATGAGGTCGGCAGCATCGACAGCCAGGGCATCCTGGGCAACGGTGCGGGGGTGGGGGTGCATCACGTCGCGGGCCATGGCGGTGCGCAAATCGGTGCCAGCTTCGATCAGACGCCGCAAGTCGCCATCGGTGAAGACACCCAGAATGGCCCCCTGCTCATCCACCACCGCCGAGGCACCCAGGCCTTTGGCGCTCATTTCGCGCATCAACGCCATGAGGGTGGCCGACTGCGGCACGCGGGGCACGGCGTCGCCGCTGCGCATCACGTCTCGCACATGGGTCAGCAGCTTGCGGCCCAGCGAGCCCCCGGGGTGACTGCGGGCAAAGTCCTCGGGCCTGAAGCCGCGGGCATCGAGCAATGCCACGGCCAACGCGTCGCCCATGGCCAGTTGCACGGTTGTGCTGGCGGTGGGGGCCAGGTTGAGTGGGCAGGCCTCGCGCGCCACGCTGGTGTCCAGCCACACGGCGGCGTGGCGGCCCAGAGACGAATCATGCCGCGAGGTCATGGCTACCATGGCCACGTTCATGCGCTTGAGCACGGGCAGCAGCACCGTCAGCTCGTCGCTTTCGCCACTGTTGCTGATGGCCAGCACCACGTCGGCGGCGGTGATCATGCCGAGGTCGCCATGGCTGGCCTCGGCCGGGTGCACGAACATGGCCGGTGTCCCGGTGGATGCCAGTGTGGCCGCCACTTTGCGACCCACGTGCCCACTTTTGCCCATGCCCATCACCACGACACGCCCTTGGGCAGCCAGTATCAGGCGCACGGCTTCACCGAAACAGGCATCCAACCGGGCGCCGGCAGCGGCCACGGCATCGGCCTCGATTCGCAAGGCATCGCGGGCCAGCGCGAGTGCCTGGGCGGGGTCGAAAACGGATGAATCACTCATGCGCGAATTATCCGCCAGCGGCACTTGTCGCTGGGCGCAAGGTGTCCGCAACCGCAGGCGCCGGACATGCAGCCCTTCTGTACGATAGGGGCATGAATGCGCTCGACATCACACTGCTTTATCTGCTTGCTGCTGTGGTGGGCGTGGTGGCATGCCGCTCGTTCAAATTGCCCCCCATGCTGGGCTATCTGTTCGTCGGGGTGGTGATCGGCCCCAACGCGCTGTCGCTGGCACAGAACTCGGCGGGCATCCGCTACCTGGCCGAGTTTGGCGTGGTGTTCCTGATGTTCGTCATCGGGCTGGAGTTCAGCCTGCCCAAGCTGCGCGCCATGCACAAGTTGGTGTTCGGGCTGGGGTTTTCGCAGGTGAGCCTGACCATCGTGCTGGCCACGCTGGGCTCGCTCACGCTGGACTGGCTGTTCCCCGTGTGGTGGAAGATGGAATGGCACACCGCGCTCGCTTTAGGCGGCGTGATGGCCATGAGCAGCACGGCCATCGTCATCAAACTGGTGGCCGAGCGGCTGGAGCTGGAGTCGGAACACGGCAAGCGGGTGGTGGGCATTTTGCTGTTCCAGGATTTGGCCGTGGTGCCGCTGCTGGTGCTCATTCCCGCATTGGGTTCGCCCCCCGAAAAATTGGCGGTCGAGCTGGGACTGGCCTTGCTGAAGGCCGTGGCCTTGCTGGGGCTGCTGCTGACGGGTGGGCAGAAGCTGCTGCGGTGGTGGCTCAAACAGGTGGCGGGGCACAAGAGCGAAGAGCTGTTCATGCTGAACCTGCTGCTCATCACGCTGGGACTGGCGTGGATCACCGAGCACGCGGGCCTGTCGCTGGCGCTGGGGGCATTCGTGGCGGGCATGCTCATTTCGGAAACCGAATACAAGCACCGTGTGGAAGCCGACATCCGCCCGTTCCACGATGTGCTGCTCGGGCTGTTTTTCATCACCATCGGCATGATGCTCGACTGGCGGCTGGTGCTGGAACGCTGGCCCCTGGTGCTGCTGCTGGTGACCTTGCCGGTGCTGTTCAAAATGGCCGTCATCACCGCGCTGGCCAAAGCGATGGGCACCAGCCTGGGCACCGCATTGCGCACCGGCCTGTACTTGGCACAGGCGGGCGAATTCGGCTTCGTGTTGCTGACGCTGGCGGGCCAGAACAACCTGGTGCCACCACAGTTGTTCAACCCCATTCTGGCCTCGATGGTGCTGTCGATGCTGGCCACGCCGTTCATCCTCATGCACACCGATTGGGTGGTCATGAAGCTGGTGGGCAACGACTGGCTGATGCAGTCGGTGGCCATGACCACCATCGCCAAAAAGAGCATGGGCAAGAAGGACCATGTGGTCATTTGCGGCTACGGCCGCTGCGGGCAGAACCTGGCTCGCCTGCTGGACAAAGCCGACATACCGTACATGGCACTCGACCTGGACCCCGACCGTGTGCAGAAGGCGGCTGCGGCAGGCGACTCGGTGGTGTACGGCGATGCCGCCCGTGGCCAGGCTCTGGTGGCTGCGGGTGTGGCGCGAGCCAAGGCCGTGGCCATCACCTACATCGACACGGCCAGCGCCCTGAAGGTATTGGCGCAGATCAGGCACCTGGCACCTGATGTGCCCGTGGTGGTGCGCACGATTGACGATGTCAACCTGGCCACGCTGCAAGCAGCAGGTGCCACCGAGGTGGTGCCTGAAGCCATCGAGGCCAGCCTGATGCTGGCCAGCCACGCGCTGGCGCTGGTGGGCGTGCCCATGCGCAAGGTGCTGCGCATGGTGCAGGACCAGCGTGACGCCCGCTACAGCCTGCTGAAGGGCTACTTCCACGGCGAGGACGACAACACGTCAGAAGATGGCGAGAACGAGCACCTGTCCACCTTCACGGTACACGGGCACGCACACTGCATCGGCCGCACCGTCGGCAGCCTGGCGCTGCCAGACATTGGCGTGCGCGTGGTCAGTATGCGGTGCATGGGTGCTCAAAGGGGAGAATGCACGCCTGAATCCGTGCTGCATGTGGGCGATACGCTGGTGCTGTCAGGCACCTCTACTGCGCTGGCGGTGGCAGAAGAGATGCTGACAAGGAAAGAATCAAAGAAAAAAATGGCATCTACCACTTTCTAGTATTGAAAAGTTCGCTATTTATTCAGGAATTTTGAGCATGACCGGCACCCACCACCACTGCACCAGGAATCCGAGGTGAACACGCACCCCCCTTTGTCTGAGCCACATGCTGGCGTGCCTGCCGCGTCAGACAAGGCCACGCCGCAGCGCTTGCGGGCCATTTTGCTGGCGGGCTTGGTGGTGGCCAACCTGTTGGTGCTGGTACTGTCGGCCGAATCGCTGTACCGCAGCCGCGCGCACCACGAACAACTCGCCCGCACCCTCACGCAAAACGTCACCAGCGCGCTGGATCTGAACGTCTCCAAAAGCATCGAGAAACTGGATCTCGCACTGCTGTCAGTGGTGGAAGAACTGGAGCGGCAGCTGGCCGCACAAGGCATTGACGAGCCTGCGGCCAATGCGTTTCTGGCACGGCAAGGGCTGCGCGTGCCTGAAGTAGAGGCCTTTCGGGTGTCACAGGCCGATGGCCTGGTCATCCTGGGAAAAGGCCTGGTCAAAGGCGCGCAGGCCAGCTGGGCCGACCGTGACGACTTCATGGCCCACCGGAACAACCCCCAATCGGGCCTCCAGATCACCCAACCGCGCATGGGGCGCGTGGCCAAGCAGTACATCGTGGGCTTTTCGCGTCGCTACAACCACCCGGACGGCCGGTTTGCGGGCACCATCTCGGCCCCCATTGCAGTGGACCAGTTCACGCGGCTGCTGTCGCAGTTCGACGTGGGCGCAAACGGCACATTGCTGCTGCGCGACGCCAAACTGGGGCTGATTTCGCGCGTACCTGCCCTGCCAGACAACCCGGCAGGCGTGATTGGCAACCAGGTGGTGTCCGACGATTTCCGCCGCGTGTTCGTAGCGGGCAAGCAAACGGCCACAGAGTTCACGTCAGCCAGCCCGGACGGCCAGCAGCGCATCTTCACGTTCCGGCGCCTGCAGTCTGCACCCTTTGTCGCCATCGCCGCCACATCCCGGCAGGATTACCTGAAAGGCTGGTACGACGAGGTGTACCGCACGTCGGCCCTGGCCGGTATGTTCGTGCTCCTGTCAACGGCATTGGGCTTGTCGCAGATGCGGCTGCTTCGACAGGTCGAGCGACAGAACGCACACATACGCGACAGCCATGCCTTTGTCAGCGACATCATTGACTCCATGGGCGAGCACGTGGCCGTGATCGACACGCAGGGCGTGATCACCGCAGTCAATGCCTCGTGGCGGGCGTTTGCAGCAGCAAACGGTGCAACCGGGGCTGACAGCCGCTTTCTGGGCGTGAACTACCTTCAGACCTGCGTCAGTGCAACGGGCTCACCTTACGCAGAAGAAGCGATGGACGTTCACAACGGCATCCAGGCCGTGCTGGCAGGCACACTTCCAAGCTTTTCACAGCTGTACGCATGCCCCTCACCCCAGGAAGAGCGGTGGTTTGTGCTGCATGTCATGCCCCTGCTGGGCGCACACCAGGGCGCGGTGCTGATCCACCACGACGTGACCGCACAACACCAAACCGAAGCCAACCTGCGCGCCAGCGAAGCGCGCTATCGCCTGCTGGCCGACAACGTGAGCGACGTGATCTGGGTCATGGATCTGCCTGCCCGGCGCTTCAGCTACATCAGCCCGTCGGTCAAGCAGCTGCGTGGCTACACGCCTGAAGAGATCATGGCCCAGCCGCTGGAAGCCGCGATGACACCCGAATCGGCCGCTCGTGTTGGTGCGCGGATGCAAGCCCGCCAGGCGGCCATTGCGGCGGGCCAGTCCGACAATGAGCTGGATGCCATCGAAGTGGACCAACCCCACAAAGACGGTCACATCGTGCACACCGAGGTGGTGACCCGCTACCTGCTGGGGACAGAGGGGCGGCCCACGTCGCTTCTGGGTGTTTCGCGCGACATCACGGTGCGCAAACGCCAGGAGCTGGCGCTGCGCGCCAGTGAAGAACATTTCCGCATGCTGGCCGAAAACATGGGCGACATCGTCTGGAAGGCCGACAGCCAGATGCGGTTCACGTACATCAACGATGCCGACCGCCGCATCCGGGGGTTTGCGCGTGAAGAGGTCATCGGACGCCCGATTGCCGACACCCTGACGCCCCACGGCAAAGTGCTGCTGGCCGAACTGGGCGCCAAACGGCGCGCAGCAGAAGCAGCGGGAGACAAAGGCAAGGCCATGCGGTTTGAAGTGCCCCAGCGGTGCAAGGACGGCGGCGAAGTCTGGTCTGAAATCCTGACCATGCCCATGTATGACCCCGACGGGCAGATCACAGGTTTCCAGGGTGTGGGCCGTGACATCACCGAGCGCAAGCGCAAGGAAACCGCGCAGGCCAGCTCGCAACAGGCACTCGAAAACCAGCTGCGCGAAGCCGAAAGGCAAACCTCCGACTTGCGCGAACAGAGCATCCGCGACCCGCTGACGGGTGTGTTCAACCGACGCTACCTTGACGAAACCTTGCCCCGCGAGCTGGCCCGCGCCCAGCGGGAGGGTTACCCCGTGGTCATCACCATGATCGACCTGGACCACTTCAAACGTGTCAATGACGCGCACGGGCACGCCGCCGGTGACGATGTGCTCAAGGCCCTGGCTGCCCTGCTGAAGAACGGTGCACGCGAGAGCGACATCGTGTGCCGCTATGGTGGTGAGGAATTCGTGACGATCATGCCCAACGCGTCGCTGAATCAGGTGCAACAACGGGTCGAATCGTGGCGCACAGCGCTGCAAGCCATGGCGGTGGCCTGCGGCAGCACCCAGGTCCACGTCACCCTGTCTGCCGGCATTGCGGGTTTTCCTGACCATGGCGACACCAGGGACCTGCTGCTGTCGCGTGCCGATGACATGCTTTACCAATCCAAACGCGATGGGCGAAACCGGGTCACCGTTTTCGGCACATCTTCACCGCCCCTGCCCGCCTGACTCACAGCCGGGACACCACTGAACGCCTTCACACCCCACCACACCATGGACATCTCTGCCTACCTCAAGCTCCACATGCGCACCGTGCCCGACTGGCCTGCGCCGGGCGTGCAATTTCGCGACATCACGCCGCTGCTGCAAAACCCGCAGGTGTTCAGGGTGCTGATCGACGCTTTCGTGCACCGCTACATGGCGGCCGAGCTCAAACCCACGGTGGTGGCGGGGCTGGATGCACGGGGCTTCATCATCGGCTCGGTCGTGGCGTACGAACTGGGGCTGGGCTTTGTGCCCATCCGCAAAAAGGGCAAGCTGCCCTTCACCACCGTGGCAGAAACCTACGAGCTGGAGTACGGCAGCGCCACCGTCGAGCTGCACACCGATGCGGTGAAACCCGGCGACCGTGTGCTGCTGATCGACGACCTGATCGCCACCGGCGGCACCATGATGGCGGGCAAAAAACTGCTCGAAAAACTGGGGGCCACGGTGACCGAAGGCGCGGCCATCGTCGACCTGCCCGAGCTGGGCGGCTCGCAACGCCTGCGCGACAGCGGTCTGCCGCTGTTCACACTGGTGGACTTTGCCGGGCACTGACATGACCACCCCCGTTCGCATCGCCATTTTTGAAGATTTGCCACCCATGCGGTGGCCCAACGCCTGCGCCACCTGTTGCGGCAAGGAATCGTTGTCCGGGGCCACGGTCCGGGTGGGGCGGATCAAATCGGCACGCCCCAACCTGCTGGGCGGCTGGACCATCAAAAGCGATGTGCTGTACCTCACCGTACCGGTGTGTGCCCGTCACCGAACCGTCAACCAGCTGGCCCATGTGCTGCTGGAGAAAAGCCCGCTGATGTTACTGATCCGGGGCTTGTCATACCTGCTGGGTCTGGGTGGGGCCCTGCTGCTGTTGACCAGCCTGATCCGCCTTGACGGGGTCGGGCTGATGCAGACCTACCAAAACAGCCCCCCGTTCTTCTGGATGTTCATGGGCGGGCTGGCCGCCAGCCTGCTGTTTTTTTGGCTGAAGCGGCAGGTGGGTGTGCGGGTGGTGCGGCTGGACCCTGACCTGGATGTGCTGGACCTGCGGTTTCGCGACGCACGCTTTGCCAAGGCGTTCAAGAAGGCCAACCCCGAGGCCACCGATTCGGTGATGACCGCAGGGCCGCCCTGGTACCGCCGCAAACTCACCCACCAGCTGCTGGTGCTGGCCGTGTTTTTCGCCTTCATGGCCTACCTGTTCAACCGCCACTGACATGAAACCTGGATTCATCGGCACAACGTTGTGCGTCTCGCTGGCCCTGTGCCTGACCGGTTGCGGCAAACAAGGGGTCGAACTGGGGGCCGGGGGCTCGGTCATCACCGGCTCGGGTGGCCCGCAAGGCGCACAAAACGCGGCCAAGGCGCTGCGCCACTGCACCTCACCCGTGGCGGTGGTGGCCCTCATCGAGAACCAGAACGGCTATGTGGGCATTGGCCTTGGTGGCTTGCCCCAAAGCCCGTTGCCCCTGGTGCGGGTGCTGATGCAGCAGAGCGGGTGCTTTCGCATCGTCGACCGCAATGCGGGTCTCAAGGCCACGGTGCAGGAACAGGAGCTGAAGGACAGCGGCGTGCTGCGGGCTGACGGCAACGTCAAAAAGGGACAGGGCATCATGGCGCAATACAGCGTGGTGCCCAACCTGACCTTCAGCGAGCAGGACGCAGGCCGCCAGATCGGCGGCATCCTGGCCGCCATCCCCTTCCTGAACAAGTTTGCGGGCATGGCCGAGCAGATCAAGTTCAAAGAGGCGCAGGTGGTGCTGCTGCTGACCGACAACGAAACCACCGAACAGCTCAGCGCAGCCACCGGGGCCGCCCGCTCCACCGACCTGGGACTGGGTGGTCTGGCCATCGGCGCAGGGGGTGGCCTGGGTGCACTGGGCTGGAGCAACACCAACGAAGGCAAGGTGATTGCCGCCGCGTTCCTGGACGCGCACAACCAGCTGGTGGCACAGGTTGAATCACTTCAGCCCAAGGCCTTGCCCGAGCCTGTGCCACAGCGCAAACCCGGCACTGCGGCGCCCCACTCCTGAAGCTCGTCACCCCGTCGCCCGGTCACACCGGGGCCCCATTGCCCCGGCAACCGGCGGCAGCTGAGCATGGCCCTGCCGCAGACATGCCGCAGCCCCGCCGCTAACGGGTCGGTGTGTCCTGCAAGGTCGCGTCGGGCAAGGCCACCACCTCGTGCAGCAACTGGGCCAGTTGGCGGCCAGCGGCTTGCAGCAGGGCTTGGCCCTTGTCGGCCGTGGCGGCAGCGGCGTTGCCCACCGCGCCGCTGGGGTTGTAGTCCTGCATCTGCCAGCCCAGCTTGGCGCTGCGGCCGTTGCCCAGCACGGCACACTGTGCAGCCCGCTGTGCGGACTGGCTGTGGAAGTGCCGCGCCTGGCCCATGTCCACCAAGTCAGGTCTGAGTGCCAGCATCAGCGAGGTTTCGATGTCACCGGCGTGGATGCCGAAGCGGTGTTCCTCGGGCGGAAACAGCCCGGTCACCTCGTCGCCCAGCGGCAGGTTGAACCAGCTGGCGTGCCACACCATGAGCCCCAACCGTGCGCGCAGGTCACGCGCCACCAAGTCCATCAGGCTGACGTTGCCACCGTGGCTGTTGAACAGCACCAGCCGTTTCACCCCGGCTCGGTGGACGGACTCGCCGATGTCGGTCCACACGCGCAGCACGGTCTCGGTGGACAGGGTGAGGGTGCCGGCAAACGCCTGGTGCTCGTTGCTGAGGCAGACCGTTTGCGTGGGCAGAAAGAGCACGGGCGCGTCGGGCTGCAAATGGGGCAGCGCGGCCTGCACCATGCCGTCCACCAGCGCGGTGTCCACGTTCAGCGGCAGGTGAGGGCCGTGCTGCTCGGTAGCCGCCAGCGGCAACACCGCCACCGTGCGCGCGGCCAGCCCGCAGCGGCGGCGGCCCTCGAACTGGGCGGTGGAAAGATCGGCCCAGAAACGGGGGGGCGTGCTTGGCAAGTTGTTCATGGCGGCCATGATATGCGCGGCCAGTCAGCAACCGTGGGGGCGGGTATGAGCGAAAGCGCTTTGACGCCGGCGTTCTCGGGCGCTCAACTCAGCTCAACTCGCCCCAGCTCAGCCGCAGCCAGCGGTCTGCACTGCCGCATGGTCACGCCACCCGCGTGCGCGACAGCCCCACCACCACACGGCTGTTGGGAATTTTGCCTTCCAGGCTGGTGCGCAGCGCATCGAAGAAGACCTGCACGTCGCCCACTTTGCGATCGGCATCACACTCCAGAAAAATCTCAATGAACACGTGGCTGCCCGAGCGGCGCGAACGGATGCCGTGCAGGGCGTCGTACTGGTCAAAGTGGGTGACCAGCTCGCGGGTGATCACCATCTGCAGCTCTTCGTCCAGCGTTTTGTCCAGCAAATCGTTGAACGAGTCGGTGAACACGCCCACCGCGCTGAACCCGATGAACGCTGCCACGATGAGCGAGGCCACCGGGTCGATGTAGACCGACCAGACTTGGTCGTGCAACAGCATGCTCAGGCCCAGCGACAAAAAGATGAACACATTGCCCACCGCCCGCGACGTGAACAGCTGCTGCTGCGCGGCGATGATGGGCGATGTCGACTGCCTGGCCAACTTCCGTGCATGGAGCGCCATGCGCGTGTTGATGACGCCGAACACCACCTGCGCCACGCCACTGATGTACACGCCCACACCCGAAATGTGCGACGGGCTCATGATGTTCAGCACGGCATTGACCACGATGACGCACACGCCCAGCATCATCAGCACCCCGACGAACACGCTGGACAGGCTCTCAAGCTTGCCGATACCGTAGTCAAACGCCTCGTTTCGCCCGTGAATGATGCGGCGCAGCGAGAACCAGGCCAGCAACACGGCAATGCACTCCAGGCTGGTTTTCAGGAAATCGGCCAGCAGCACCGACGAGCTGGCGGCCAGCAACGCCCCCAGCGTGACGGCGGTGTCCAGCACACCTGCGTACAGGGCGTGTTTCGTGGCGCTTTCTTTGTCGGCGTTTTCGCCGTCCGAGCTGATGTGCATGCCTGCTCCTGTGGGTCAATTGGGCGAGATTGTGGGCCACAGCGGCCTGTGACGGCTACACGCCCCAGCGCAGCCAACCCGCCACCACGGCCAGCGTCAGCAACGTGACGGGCAGGCCGATGCGCGCATGCGCCCGCCAGTCGATGGCAATGCCTTGCGCCCGAGCCAGATCGGCCACGATGAGGTTGGCGATGGAACCCACCAGCAGCAAATTGCCCGCAAACGTGCTGACCAACGCCAGCGTGAGACCCGCCGCCGCCGGGTCTTGCCCTTGCACGTGCGGCAGCAGCAGCATGACGGCGGGCACGTTGCTGACCAGGTTGGACAGCACCAGCCCCGCCGCAAACAACGGGCCGGGGTGCCCCAGGTCCACGCCCTGGGTGGCCAGCGCCGCCACCACCTGCGCGGCCAGACCTGTGCGTTCGAAAGCGTGGTTGACCACAAACAGGCCCATGAACATGACCAACAGCTCCCAGTCCACGAAACCCATCACGTCGCTGGAATGGAAACGCCGGCTGAGCAGCAGCACCCCGGCGGCCACCAGCGCCACCACCTCGTGCGGCCAGGTGGTGAACAGAAAGGCCCACAACACCACGGTGGCCACCACCAGGCCTTTGGCGGTTTGCACGGCGTCGAACACAGGTTCGACAGGCGCCTGCGCTGCCGCTTCAGGCGTTGCACGCGCAGGGCTCGCCATGCGCTCACGCGCCCCCGGCCCCATGGCCAGCCACATCCACAACACCCCCAGGCTCAGCGCCACAGGCACCAGCGCCTGCCGCACGTACCCGGCGAACGGCAGTTGCAGCACCGAGCCGATCAGCATGTTCTGCGGGTTACCGATGAGCGTGGCCGCCGAGCCGATGTTGGCCGCACACGCCAACCCCACCAGAAACGGCACCGGCGGCAACCCACGTTGCAGGCACAAGCGGGCCACCACAGGCGTCATGGCCAGGCAGATCACGTCATTGGAAAACACCGCCGACAGCGCGGCCGACACCCCGATGAGCGCGGCCAGCAACGTTGCAGGCGGCAGCGGTTGCCCACCCACCCAGCGCGTGACGGCGGCATAGAACCCGCCCAGCCGCATCTGCGCCGACACCACCATGAACGAAAACAACAGAAGGATGGTGGGCAGGTCCACCGACCGCGCTGCCTCGTCCACGGTGACAGCCCCCATGCCGATGACGGCAATGGCACCCAACAGGGCCACGCCCGCGCGATCGAGCTTGAGTTTGGGCAGCCCCCCCAGGAACATGCCCAGGTACACCAGTGCAAACACGGCCACCACGCCAGCTTCTACCTCAGGGTGGTGCGTCATGGCCTTGTCCCCGAACGGGCTCGGGGGTTCACCGCACAGGTCAACGCAACCACCATGAACGCGCCCACCCCATCACTTGCCGATGCAAAACCGCGTGAAGATGGTGCCCAGCAAGTCGTCGGGGGTGAACTCGCCCGTGATGGCCCCCAGCGCGTCCTGCGCCAGCCGGAGTTCTTCGGCCAGCAAATCCAGGTGATGGGCTCCGTGCCCCAGCCACTCGGTGGCCAGGTCAAGGTGCTCGTCCACCGCGGCCAGGGCCGTCAGGTGGCGCTCGCGCGCCATGTACACGCCCTCCGGTGCGGCCTGCCAGCCCACAGTTTGCAGCAGCCGCTCACGCAAGGCCTGCAGACCCTGGCCGGCTTTGGCCGAGATGGCCAGGTCGCCTTCAGCCACGTGCCGCATGGCCTCGGGCGCGCAGGTATCCGCCTTGTTCCAGACGTGAATTTTTGTTATGTTTTCGGCCATTACCGCTTTAATGGCGTCATCTGATGCTATGTAATCAGGATTATCCGCACGGGTCAGGTCGTGCAGGAACAGCACCGCATCAGCCGCGTGAATTTCGGTCCATGCGCGTTCGATGCCGATTTTTTCCACCTCGTCGGTGCTGTGGCGCAGGCCGGCGGTGTCCACCACGTGCAGCGGCACGCCCTCGATCTGAATGGTTTGCTCCACCTTGTCGCGCGTGGTGCCTGCAATGGGGGTGACGATGGCCAGCTCGGCCCCTGCCAGCGCGTTCAGCAGCGAGCTTTTGCCTGCGTTGGGCTGGCCGGCAATGACCACACGTATGCCTTCACGCAACAGGGCTCCCTGGCGCGCACGCTGGCGCACCGTGGCCAGGGTTGCTTTCAGTTTTTGTAGCTGCCCATCCGCATCAGATTTGCGCAGGAAGTCAATTTCTTCCTCAGGAAAGTCCAGTGTGGCCTCGACCAGCATGCGCAGGTGAATCAACGCGTCGCGCAGCACATGGATCTCGCGCGAAAACTCGCCCGACAGGCTGCGGCTGGCACTCTTGGCCGCTGCCTCGGTGCTGGCATCGATGAGGTCGGCAATGGCTTCGGCCTGGGCCAAGTCGAGCTTGTCGTTCAGAAACGCCCGCTGGCTGAACTCGCCGGGCTCGGCCAGGCGCAAGCCCGGCAACACCGCACCGGAAAGGGCACCCGCACGTTCACTGGCGTTGGCGCCAGCCTGCCCGACTGACAGGGGCTGCGCCGCGACTTCAAGGCAACGCGCCAGCAACAGCTGCAACACCACCGGCCCGCCGTGGGCCTGCAACTCCAGCACGTCTTCACCCGTGAACGAATGCGGCCCCGGAAACCACAGCGCCAACCCATGGTCCAGCGGGTGGCCGTGCGCGTCGTTGAACGGCAGGTAGGTGGCCTCGCGTGGCTTGAGGCTCCGGCCTTTCAGCACATCGCCCAGCAGCGCCTGCAACAACGGTGCCAAGCCCTTGCCCGACACACGGACGATGCCTACCGCGCCCCGACCGGGTGCGGTAGCAATGGCAACAATGGGGTCGTGCTGGCGGGCAAACATGGGACAGTGGCCTGGAAGGTGGGTGCAGGGGGCAACACGTGTGAACGAGGTGAACCCGATTCTGAAACAAAAAAGCCGCGCCACCGGTAGGTGGGCGCGGCCTGTTCGGCTGGCGTCAAACCATCACTTGAAACTGGGGATGCTGAACTTCACAGGCACACCCATGCGGTTGTTGATGAACGCCTGCTGAGCAATGGTCAACACGTTGTTGGTGATCCAGTACAGCACAAGGCCCGACGGGAAGAAGAAGAACATGACCGAAAACACCAGCGGCATGATCCACATCATCTTGGCCTGCATGGGGTCGGGTGGCAGCGGGTTCAGCGCGGTCTGGATGACGGTGGTCAGCGTCATGACCAGCGGCAGAACGAAGTAGGGGTCGGGCGACGACATGTCGGTGATCCACATCGCCCAAGGCGCATTGCGCATTTCCACACTGGACAGCAGCACCCAGTACAGCGCGATGAACACCGGAATCTGGATCATGATGGGCAGGCAGCCGCCCATGGGGTTGACTTTTTCTTCGCGGTAGATGCGCATCATTTCCTGCTGCATCTGTTGCGGGTTGTCTTTCATGCGCTCGCGCATTTCCATGATGCGGGGGTTGATGGCCTTCATCTTGGCCATGCTGCGGTAAGCCATGGCGTTGAGCCAGTAGAACGCGGCCTTGATCAGCACCACCAGCAACACGATGGACCAGCCCCAGTTGCTCACGAAACTGTGAATTTTTTCCAGCAACCAGTACAGCGGCTTGGCCAGCATGGTCAGCCAGCCGTAGTCTTTCACCAGCTCCAGGCCAGGTGCCACGGCCTCCAGCACCTTTTCGGCTTGCGGGCCAACGAACAGACGGGCTTGCACGCCTTTGGTTTCGCCGGGGGCCAGGGTACCCACCGTCGTCATCATGCCGGCGGCATACAGGTTGTTGTCCACCTTGCGGGCATAGTGCTCGCGCTCGATGCCGTCACCCAGCAACCAGGCGCTGGCAAAGTAATGCTGCACCATGGCCACGTAACCGTCGGAAGATGTTTTGACGAAGTCGGCCTTTTTCTTCTCGATGTCGGGGAACTCGATCTTCTGGTACTTCTTCTCGTTCGTGTACACGGCCGGGCCAGTGAAGGTGGAGTAGAAGGGCGTTTCGCTGGCGGTGGTGCTGCCGTCGCGCACCAGTTGCATGTACAGCTGTGGCGTGATGGGCGCGGTACCGGTGTTGACGACGTCGTGCTTCACGCCGATGTCATAACCACCACGACGCAGGGTGTAGGTCTTGACCAGCTTCGCACCGCCCACGTCTGCGGACTCGAAGCGCACGGTCAATTCGTCTTTGCCGTCCGTCAAGGCCTTGTCGGCCGACACCAGCTTCATGGCCGTTTTGTGTGTGGGCAACTGGCTGCCGGGCGCACCGATCAGGCCCGACTGCGCCACATAGGTGTGGTCAGGCGTTTGCGTGAGCAGCGTCAGCGGCTTGTCTTCCTGGTTCTTGCTGGAAAGCGTGGCTGCCTTGTGCGGCAGGATGTCTGCACGCACCAGCGAGCCGCCTTCGCTGTCGAACGTCAGGCGCAACACGTCGCTGCTGACTTCAACCGTCTCATGGGGAATGGCTTGCGCAGGGGCCGCCACGGCAGCCGCAGGCTGTGTGCCGGGCACTGCGGATGCCGTGGGCACCTCGCCATTGGCAGGCTTGCCAGTCTCGCCGGGCGCAGCCGCTTTCTGGCTGACGCTTTGCGGGAAGAAGGTGGCAACTTTACCGTTGTGAACTTGCCACTTGTCCCACAGCAGGACCATGGAAAAACCAAAAATCACCCAAAGGATGGAGCGACGGATGTCAGTCATGACGGTGTTTTCTCCGAAGGCTTGGAAACGAGATGGGTGAACAGGCGCGGCCGTTCAGCGGGTACGGGGTCGCAGCCACCCTGGCACCAGGGTTGGCAGCGGGCAATGCGCCGGACAGCCAAATAGCCGCCCATCATCGCACCGTGTTGTTGCAGTGCCTGCAAGGCATAGACCGAGCACGTGGGCTCGAACCGGCAGCCCGACCCCAGCCATGGGCTCAGGAACAGCCGATAGCCCTTGACCAACCCCATCAGCAACTGACGTGGCCAATCAAGCATGGGCATCCTGTGGCGGGGTGGGCGATGGCTTGACAACAGGCCGCGCCAATTTGGCAAACAGTGCCTGAAGCTCGTTGCGCACGGCTGCCTTCAGCACGTCCGACGTGGCGCTGATGAACTGCTTGCGGCTGAACTCGCTGCGCAAACGCACCACCATGGCCGCCTGAGGCAACGCGTGTTCGCGAACACGCGCCACCTCGTAAATCTGGCGCCGAATGGTGTTGCGCGTCACGGCCCGCTTGGCCCACCGCTTGGGTATCAGCACACCCAACCAGGGAACAGGCTGCGCAAACAGCAAAACTTCGCCGCGACTGGCCTCCAGAGAAGCCAGATGCAATGCGAAGTGAGGAGTTTTGGCCACAGGCGGGCCAGCCATGACGGCCTGGAACTGGGGTTTGGACTTCAGGCGTTGCAAAGCATGCCCCAAGAACAGCCGGACTTGCGACCTGACTGTGACCCATCCCGCCATTCAGGCATGGGGATGTGAGCGCAGGGCTTACAGACCCAGGCGCTTGCGACCCTTGGCACGGCGTGCGGCGATGACAGCGCGGCCGCCACGGGTTTTCATGCGAACCAGGAAACCGTGGGTGCGTGCACGACGTGTTTTGGAGGGTTGATAAGTGCGTTTCATGATGTTTTCCGGGAAATGATTCAGCCTGCCAACCAGTGGCAAAGCCCACGATTATCGCAAAATCGGCAGCGCGTGGCAAAAAAACTTCTGCTCATCTTTGAACGAAGGCAAAAAACGCCGCGCATGGTGCATCGACAGACGCAACCGTTGCCTGTGGATAACTGGCCTCGCGGCCCTACAATCCATCCTTGGCCCACGCCAGCTGTCCACAAGAACAAACGCCATCGTTGGCGAGAAAAACCGCGCCTTGCACGCTGCATTCATGTCCCAGGGATCACCCGAAACCATTCACCACGACTTGTGGCAGGCCTGTGTCGAGCGCCTGGCGCAAGACATGCCCGAGCAGCAGTTCAACACCTGGATCAGGCCCCTGGCCGCCCGCGTGTCTGACGACCTGAGCCGCGTCACGCTGATGGTGGGCAACCGCTTCAAGATGGACTGGATCCGCACCCAGTACGCCGCCCGCATAGCTGCGGTGCTGTCCGAACTGGCCGAAAGCGAAGTCTCCATCGAACTGGCACTGACCCCGCGTGAAGCCCCCCCGCGCGCTGCCAGCGTCAGTGGCAACAGCGTGCGCGACCAAGTGCTGGCCGAAGCCCCCGAAGTGTCTGCGCCGGCACCCGCGGGCCTGGCCGATGCCAAGAACCGCCTCAACCCCGCGCTCACGTTTGCCACGCTGGTGGAAGGCAGTGCCAACCGCATGGCCCGCGCAGCCGCCATGCACGTGGCCGGCAGTTTGGGGCAGCTGTACAACCCCCTGTTCATCTATGGTGGCGTGGGCTTGGGCAAAACCCACTTGGTGCATGCCATTGGCAACCAGTTGCTGGCCGACAAGCCGAATGCGCGCATTTTGTATATCCACGCTGAACAGTTTGTGACCGATGTGGTCAAGTCTTACCAGCGCAAGACCTTTGATGAATTCAAGGAGCGCTACCACTCGCTCGATTTGTTGTTGATTGACGACGTTCAGTTCTTTGCCAACAAGGACCGCACGCAAGAAGAGTTCTTCAACGCCTTCGAGGCGCTGCTGGCCAAAAAGAGCCACATCGTCATGACCAGCGACACCTACCCCAAGGGGCTGGCCGACATCCACGAACGGCTGGTGTCACGCTTCGATTCGGGCCTGACGGTGGCCATGGAGCCACCCGAGCTGGAAATGCGCGTGGCCATCCTGATCAACAAGGCCGAGGTGGAAGGTGCCACCATGCCCGAAGACGTGGCGTTTTTCGTGGCCAAAAACGTGCGCTCCAACGTGCGCGAGTTGGAAGGCGCTTTACGCAAAATACTGGCGTACTCGCGCTTCAACCACAAAGACATTTCCATCCAGCTGGCACGCGACGCCCTGAAGGATCTGCTGTCCATCCAGAACCGGCAGATCAGTGTGGAAAACATCCAGAAAACCGTGGCCGATTTTTACAAGATCAAGGTCGCCGACATGTACAGCAAAAAGCGCCCGGCCAGCATCGCCCGCCCGCGCCAGATTGCCATGTACCTGGCCAAGGAACTGACGCAGAAAAGCCTGCCCGAAATCGGCGAACTGTTCGGTGGCCGCGACCACACCACCGTGTTGCACGCCGTCCGCAAAATCGGGGCCGAACGGGCTCAGCTGGCCGAACTCAACCAGCAACTTCACGTCCTGGAACAGACGCTGAAAGGTTGAGTGCCTTGAATCCCAAGCCCGTCATACAAAACAGCGAAAATACAGCGGTTAAGCTGGTCACTCAGCCATAAAAACCGCGCACACCCCGAGGCAAGACATGATCGTTTTGAAAACCACCCAGGACACCGTATTGGCCGCACTGCAGTCGGTGGCTGGCATCGTCGAGCGCAGGCACACGCTGCCCATCCTGGCCAACGTGCTGATACGCAAAACCGGCCCCCAGGTGCAGCTGACCACCAGCGACCTTGAAATTCAAATTCGCACCAGCGCCGACCTGGGTGGCGACGAGGGCAACTACGGCATCACCGTGGGCGCGCGCAAGCTGATCGACATTTTGCGCACCATGCCCGGTGACCAGACCATCAGCCTGGAAGCCACCGGCGGCAAACTGATTCTGAAAGGCGGCAAAAGCCGCTTCACGCTGCAAAGCCTGCCCGCCGAAGACTTCCCGCTGGTGCAAGAGTCCGCCAGCTTCGGCCCCACCTTCAGCGTGCCGCAGAAAACCCTGAAAAGCCTGCTAAACCAGGTCGCGTTTGCCATGGCGGTGCACGACATCCGCTACTACCTGAACGGCATTCTGTTTGTGGCCGAAGGCACGCAGCTCAGCTTGGTGGCCACAGATGGCCACCGGCTGGCCTTTGCCAGTGCCACACTGGACGTGGAAGTGCCCAAACAGGAAGTGATCCTGCCGCGCAAAACCGTGCTGGAGCTGCAGCGCCTGCTGTCCGACAAGGACGGCGACATCGCCATGCAGTTCGCCAACAACCAGGCCAAGTTCAGCTTCGAGGGCATGGAATTCGTCACCAAACTGGTCGAGGGCAAGTTCCCCGACTACAACCGCGTGATCCCCAAAAACCACAAAAACAGCATCACGCTGGGCCGTGGCGCGCTGCTGCAAACACTGCAACGCACCGCCATCATGACCAGCGACAAGTTCAAAGGCGTGCGCCTGAACCTTGAGCCCGGCCTGCTGCGCGTGGCCTCTAACAACGCCGAGCAGGAAGAAGCGGTTGACGAGCTCGACATCGACTACGGCGGCGACGCCATCGAAATCGGCTTCAACGTCACCTACCTGATCGACGCGCTCACCAACATGAGCCAGGACATGATCAAGCTGGAGCTGTCAGACGGCAACAACTCGGCCCTGATCACCAACCCCGAAAACGAACACTTCAAATACGTGGTCATGCCGATGCGCATCTGACCGCGCCGAAACTTTGAACCCACCCCAACCCGCAGCGGGCCCCATGGCTCAAAGCGGGTTTGGTGCTTGCAAGGGGCCCCGAAATGTGCCCCGGCCCACAGGATTTTTGACATGAGCGACACCCCCAACACCCCCCAAAGCGACAGCGCCACCAACGGTGTGAGCGCAGACGCATCCAGCCTGCAGCCCGTCATCGATGCCAACCAGGCCGGTGCCTCGGAAGGCTATGGCGAGGGTGCCATCCAGATCCTGGAAGGGCTGGAAGCCGTGCGCAAGCGCCCGGGCATGTACATCGGCGACACGTCCGACGGCACCGGCCTGCACCACCTGGTGTTCGAGGTGGTGGACAACTCCATTGACGAAGCGCTGGCCGGGCACTGCGATGACATCGTGGTGACCATCCACGCCGACAACTCCATCAGCGTGACCGACAACGGCCGTGGCATCCCCACGGGCGTGAAGATGGACGACAAGCACGAGCCCAAGCGCAGTGCCTCTGAAATTGCGCTGACCGAGCTGCACGCCGGTGGCAAGTTCAACCAGAACAGCTACAAGGTGTCGGGCGGTTTGCACGGCGTGGGCGTTTCATGTGTGAACGCACTGAGCAAATGGCTGCGCCTGACCGTGCGCCGCGAAGGCAAGGTACACCAGATCGACTTTGCGCGCGGCTTCGTGCAGAACCGCCTGCTGGAAACCGTGAACGGCAAAGACGGCCCGGTGGAAGTGAGCCCCATGCGCGTGATGGGTGCCACCGAGAAGCGGGGCACCGAAGTGCACTTCCTGCCCGACACCGACATCTTCACGCAAAACACCGATTTCCATTACGAAATTCTGGCCAAGCGCCTGCGCGAACTCAGTTTCCTGAACAACGGCGTGCGCATCCGCCTCAAAGACGAACGCACCAACAAGGAAGACGACTTCTCCGGCGCAGGCGGTGTGAAGGGTTTTGTGGACTACGTCAACGCCAACAAAAAGGTGCTGCACCCCACCGCCTTCCACGCCATTGGCGAGCGCCCGGCTGACTCTTATGGCGGCATTCCCGGCACCAGCATCGGCGTGGAAGTAGCCATGCAGTGGAACGACGGCTACAACGAAAACGTGCTGTGTTTCACCAACAACATCCCCCAGCGTGACGGCGGCACCCACCTGACCGGCCTGCGCGCGGCCATGACCCGCGTCATTGGCAAATACATCGAACAGAACGAATTTGCCAAAAAAGCCAAGGTGGAGGTCAGCGGCGACGACATGCGCGAAGGCCTGTGCTGCGTGCTGTCGGTCAAGGTGCCCGAGCCCAAGTTTTCAAGCCAGACCAAAGACAAACTGGTGAGCAGTGAAGTGCGCGCGCCGGTGGAAGACATCGTGGCCAAGGCGCTGACCGAATACCTGGAAGAGCGGCCCAACGACGCCAAAATCCTGTGCGGCAAGATCGTGGAAGCTGCCCGCGCCCGCGAAGCCGCTCGCAAAGCCCGCGAAATGACCCGCCGCAAAGGCGTGCTCGACGGCATGGGTTTGCCCGGCAAACTGGCCGACTGCCAGGAAAAAGACCCCAGCCTGTGCGAAATCTACCTGGTGGAGGGCGACTCCGCCGGAGGTTCTGCCAAACAGGGCCGTGACCGCAAATTCCAGGCCATCCTGCCCCTGCGCGGCAAGATTTTGAACGTGGAAAAAGCCCGCTACGAAAAGCTGCTGACCAGCAACGAAATCATCACGCTGATCACCGCCCTGGGCACCGGCATTGGCAAGGCCAGTGCCGAAAGCGGCAAAAGCGGCTCTGACGACTTCAACGTCGACAAGCTGCGCTACCACCGCATCATCATCATGACCGACGCGGACGTGGACGGCGCGCACATCCGTACCCTGCTGCTGACCTTCTTCTACCGCCAGATGCCCGACCTGGTCGAGCGCGGCCACATCTACATTGCGCAGCCGCCGCTGTACAAAGTGAAGGTAGGAAAAGAAGAGCAATACCTCAAGGACGCACCTGCGTTAGACGGCTTTTTGCTTCGCATTGCGCTGAAAGACGCCAGCGTCAGCACCGGTGGCGACGCCCCACAGCTGCTCGACGGCCCCACCCTGGCCGACCTGGCCCGCAAACACCAGGTGGCCGAAGCCGTGATTGCCCGCCTGGGCAACTTCATGGACGCCGAAGCCCTGCGCGCGATTGCCGACGGCGTGGCCCTGAACCTGGACACCCTGGACGATGCCGCCGCCTGTGCCCCCGCGCTGCAAACCAAGCTGCGCGAACTCAACACCACAGGCGTACCCGCCGAAGTGACCGCCGAGTTCGATGTGCGTACCGACAAACCGCTGCTGCGCATCAGCCGCCGCCACCACGGCAACATCAAGAGCAGCGTGCTGACGCAAGACTTTGTGCACGGTGCCGACTACGCGGCACTGGCCGAAGCCGCCCACACCTTCCGCGGCCTGCTGGCCGAGGGCAGCAAGGTCATGCGCGGCGAAGGCGAGAAGCAGAAGGAAGAAAAAGTGTCCGACTTCCGCCAGGCCATGAAGTGGCTCATCAGCGAAGCCGAACGCGTGACGGCCCGCCAGCGCTACAAAGGCCTGGGCGAAATGAACCCCGAGCAGCTGTGGGAAACCACCATGGACCCCAACGTGCGCCGCCTGCTGCGCGTGCAGATTGACGACGCCATTGAAGCCGACCGCGTGTTCACCATGCTGATGGGCGACGAGGTGGAGCCCCGTCGGGATTTCATCGAGAAGAACGCGCTGCGGGCGGGGAATATTGACGTTTAAAGCCTGTAGGTGAACCCACAAGCTGAGAAATCGGAGCCCATACGTTGAGAAACTTATGGGCTTTTTCATTGGCATTGGCTGTGCCTATCTGCCTGCGACGGACTGGTTAACATCAGATTCATCCGCCCAGCAGCATCCGTTGTCTCGGGCACATGACAGAGACAGGGACGCATATGCTCACAGGCGAACTACGCAGCCAAATCAACGCCATTTGGGACTCGTTTTGGTCCGGCGGCATCTCCAACCCGCTGGAGGTGATGGAGCAAATCACCTACCTGCTGTTCATCCGCCGCCTGGACGACGCACACAGCCTGGAAGAAAGCAAGGCCAGCATCCTGAAGCGGCCCATGCAAAACCGCATCTTCCCTGAGGGTGCAGACCCCAAAGGCCGCCCATATAACGACCTCCGCTGGTCGCGGTTCAAGAACTTCGCCCCGTCTGACATGCACACCGTTGTGGGCGAGCATGTGTTCCCTTTTCTGCGCAGCATGGGCGGCGATGGTTCCACCTACAGCCACCACATGAAAGACGCCCGCTTCACCATCCCCACGCCCGCGCTGCTGGCCAAGGTGGTGGACATGCTCGACCAGGTGCCCATGGATGACCGCGACACCAAGGGCGACCTCTACGAATACATGCTGGGCAAAATTGCCAGCGCTGGGCAAAACGGCCAGTTCCGCACGCCGCGCCACATCATCCAGCTGATGGTGGAAATGACCGCCCCCACGCCCAAAGACGTGATTTGCGACCCCGCCAGTGGCACCTGCGGCTTTTTGGTGGCGGCGGGCGAATACCTGCGCCAGCACCACCCCGCGCTGTTCAACGACGCCGATGCCCGCAGGCACTTCCACTACGGCATGTTCCACGGGTACGACTTTGACCACACCATGCTGCGCATCGGCAGCATGAACATGGCGCTGCACGGGGTGGAGAACCCCGACATTTCGTACAAAGACTCGCTGGCGCAAGACCACTCGGGCGACGAAGAACGCTACAGCCTCATCCTGGCCAACCCACCCTTTGCGGGCAGCCTCGATTACGAAAACACCGCCAAAGACCTGCTGGCCTTGGTCAAAACCAAAAAGACCGAACTGCTGTTTCTGGCCCTGTTTTTGCGGCTGCTGAAGCCCGGTGGCCGCGCCGCCGTCATCGTGCCCGACGGCGTGCTGTTTGGCAGCAGCAAAGCCCACAAAGAACTGCGCCGCATGGTGGTGGAAGACCAGAAATTGGACGGCGTGGTGTCGCTGCCCGCTGGCGTGTTCAAGCCCTACGCCGGGGTTTCGTGCGCCATTCTGTTCTTCACCAAAACCAACTCCGGCGGCACCGACCACGTTTGGTTCTACGACATGCAGGCCGATGGCTATAGCCTGGACGACAAGCGCCAGCCCCTGCTTTCTGAAGACAAATTAGGCCTCCACCGCTTTTCTGGCGTACCGCAACAGCTATCAGAACAGGACCACGCCAAAAACAACCTGCCCGACGTGCTGGCCCGCTGGGCCAAGCGGGACGACACCAGCGAAGGCGGCGAACGCCTGCGCCCTCGCACCGCACAGAGCTTTTGCGTGCCCAAGGCCGACATTGCCTCGCAGGGCTACGACCTGAGCATCAACCGCTACAAGGAAGTGGTGCATACGGTGGTGGAGCATGAATCGCCCCAGGTCATATTGGCACGGCTGGCGGTGTTGGAGGACGAGATTCAGGCGGGGATGAAGGCGCTTGAGGGGATGTTGGCGTGAGTGGGTATCCCGTAGCGAGATTGGGCGAGTTTTGCCGAACAGGTAGTGGTGGCACGCCTTCAAGAACGCAAGCGGACCGCTTTTACGCCAAAGGAACGATTCCTTGGGTGAAGTCTGGTGAACTGCGTGAAGGCTTGATTACGTCGGCTGAGGAACATGTGACCGAGGCTGCGCTCAGGGAAAGCAGCATCAAATTGGTACCTGCCGGTGCCATATTGCTCGCCATGTACGGCGCGACCGTGGGGCGTTTGGCGATTCTTGGCATCGAAGCCACCACCAATCAGGCTGTGTGTCACATCGTTCCAGAGCCCTCAAAGGCCGATACCCGCTACGTCTATCACGCACTCGCAGCACAAGTACCCTCCATCGTGGCCATGGGGGTGGGAGGAGCGCAACCGAACATTAGCCAAGGACTCATTAAAGACCTTCCGATTTCCCTTCCCTCGCTCCCCGAACAACGCCGCATCGCCGCCATCCTCGACCAGGCCGATGCCCTCAGAGCCAAGCGCCGCGAAGCCCTGGCCCAGCTCGACAGTCTCACGCAGGCGATTTTTGTGGCGATGTTTGGGGACCCAGTGAAGAATTCGAAATTTTGGGCGATTCAGCCATTCGAAGCGGTATGTGAAACCCGACTCGGGAAGATGCTTGATGCGAAACAGCAGACGGGCGAAAACGCTCGTCGCTATTTGCGGAACGCCAACGTTCAATGGTTTCGCATAGATGTTATTGACTTGCTTGAAATGGACTTTGACGAAAATGCCAGAAAGACTTTTCGCCTCCAGCCTGGAGACATTCTGATTTGTGAAGGGGGAGAGCCAGGGAGAGCTGCAATTTGGCGTGGTGAGCTTGAGGACATCTACTATCAAAAGGCCCTCCATCGCGGACGACCAAAGCTGGGGCTAGTCTGTCCAGAGTACCTTGTATGGTTGCTATGGTTCCTGTCAAAACTCGGTGGACTAGGCGACCACGTCACTGCTGCGACCATTGCGCACTTGACAGGAGAGAAGCTCAAGGCAATGCCGATACCCGTTCCTCCCCTCGGCCTCCAACAAACCTTCGCCAAGCGCGTCCAAGCCGTCGAAGCTCTGAAAGCAAGCCACCTCACTGCGTTGGCTGAACTGGATGTCCTCTTCACCTCCCTCCAACACCGCGCCTTCCGTGGAGAACTTTGAATGAGCGACCTCACCACCGCACAGCACCAGCGGCAAAACATCCTGAACAACCGCTATGCCTTGCAGGCTGCCGAGCAGCACCTGGGCTTGGGCGGCTTGGCGTATGCGGGTGAAACCGTGTTCACCAAGCAGCAGGTGACGGCACTGTTTGACATCAGCGATGCCACGGTGGAACGTTACCTTGCCCAGCACGGCGACGAACTGAAGGCCAACGGCTATCGGCTGCTGACAGGGAAAAAGTCTCAATGAATTCAAAGACTTAATGGATGCTCCCCTCATCAATGAGGGTGACATACCCCAAGCCATTTGCCAACCATTGAACCCGTGCCGGATACTTGACCGCACCAAACCAGGAGAAACTTGAATGCGCCCCTCCATCGCCCTCAACACCCACCGCGAGGCCATTCGTGCAATCGCCCTGCGCCACCGCGTGACCGATGTGCGGGTGTTTGGCTCGGTGCTGCATGGCAATGATGCAGACGGCAGCGACCTGGACATTTTGGTGGAACCCACCCGGCAAACCACGTTGATGGACATTGCCAAAATTCAGCTGGAGTTGGCCCAGTTGCTGCACATTCCGGTGGATGTGCTCACCCCCAATGCGTTGCCTGCCAAGTTTCGGGCAGAGGTGTTGGCTCAGGCGCAAGCACTGTGAGCAAGTCAGACGTTTTGCGGCTGGTTGACTACCTGGCGCACATCACCGAGGCCATTGACCGCATCCACCAATACGTGGATGACATGACCGAGCTGACTTTCTTGCAAGACCCCAAAACGCAAGACGCCGTGGTGCGCAACTTCGAAATCATGGGTGAGGCAGCGCACAAGATTGAACTGCACCATGCCGCTTTTGCGGCCCAGCACCCAGAAGTGCCTTGGGCGTTGATGTACACCATGCGCAACCGCGTGGCGCATGGCTACTTCAGGGTCGACTACGAGCTGGTGTGGAACAGCATCCACACCGATTTACCAGAGCTGCGCGAGCAAATTGTGGCCATCAAATTGCCTTGAACACGTTGATGGCTGACCACGGCCATGCAGAGCCAGAAGCCAGGGAGAACAAAAAAGTGAGCAACTTCGCATTCCTATCCGCCGAGTGGCCCCTGCTGTTCGAGGCGGCAAGCCAGGCAGAACGCGCCGCCCAAACCGATGCCCGCGCATCGTGCTTCTACGCCCGCCGCACGCTGGAGTTGACTGTGGCCTGGGTGTATGCCCATGACCGAACACTGCGCCAGCCGTATCAAGACAACCTGAGTGCCTTCATCCACGAGCCCAGCTTCAAGGCGCTGGTGGGCGATGCACTGTTCACCAAAGCCCGCCTCATCAAAGACCTGGGCAACATGGCGGTGCACGGGGCCAAGAAGATGGTGGCCACCGATGCGCTGAACGCCACGCGAGAGCTGTTCCATGTGTGCTACTGGCTCGCCCGCACCTATGCGCGAGCCAACCGCCCGTCCCCCACCCAGACGTTCGATGTCAGCCTGCTGAAGCCCCCAGCCCTTGCAACGACACAACCTGCTGCGGCCCCACAAGCCACTGTCGAGCAACTGCAAAAACTGGCCGCCACCCTGAAAGAACAGGATGACAAGCTCAAGGCGACCGAAGCGAGCCACGCCACCCTTGCCGCAGAAAAGGCAGCCCTGGCGGCAGAACTGCAAAAACTGCAAGCCGAAGTAGCCGCCGCCAAGAAGACCAACACCGCCGAGCCCGACACGCACGACTATTCCGAAGCCGAAACCCGCAAAGCCTTCATCGACGTGTTGCTGAAGGAAGCCGGTTGGCAGCTGGACCCCGCCGTCAACTTCGAGGTGGAAGTGACCGGCATGCCCAACACGCCAGGCAAAGGCTTTGTGGACTACGTGCTGTGGGGCGACGACGGCAAACCCTTGGCGCTGATAGAAGCCAAACGCACCACCAAAAGCCCCACGGTGGGCCAGCAGCAGGCCAAGCTGTACGCCGACTGCCTGGAGCAGATGCACGGCCAGCGCCCGGTCATTTTTTACACCAACGGCTACCAGCATTGGGTGTGGGACGATGTGTTGTACCCACCCCGACCGGTGCAAGGCTTTTACAAAAAGCCCGAGCTTCAACTGGCCATTCAGCGGCGCACCAGCCGCAAACCGCTGGCCGAGGCGGTGATTGACGCCAGCATCATCGAGCGGCACTACCAAACCCGCGCGGTGCGCAGGGTGGGGGCCACGTTCGAGGTCGACCACCAGCGAAAGGCCTTGCTGGTAATGGCCACCGGCTCGGGCAAAACCCGCACCGTGATTGCCATGGCCGATGTGCTGATGCGCTGCAACTGGGCCAAACGCATCCTGTTCCTTGCCGACCGCGTGGCGCTGGTGAACCAAGCGGTCAATGCCTTCAAGAAGCACCTGCCCGATGCCTCACCCGTGAACCTGGTGACGGACAAGGCCACCGAGGGGCGGGTGTACGTGTCCACCTACCCCACCATGATGGGCTTGATTGACGACGTGAGCCAAGCCCAGCGCCGCTTTGGCGTGGGGCACTTCGACCTCATCATCGTGGACGAGGCGCACCGCTCCATCTACCAAAAGTACCGCGCCATCTTCGATTACTTTGATGCGCTGCTGGTGGGCCTGACGGCCACGCCCAAAGACGAGATTGACCACAACACCTATGGCCTGTTTGGCCTGGAAGACGGTGTGCCCACCGATGCCTACGGGCTGGACGAAGCCGTGGCCGATGGCTACCTGGTACCACCCGTGCCCATCTCGGTGCCGCTGAAGTTCCAGCGCGAGGGCATCAAATACGCCGACCTGAGCGATGAAGAAAAAGCCCAGTGGGACGAACTGGAGTGGGACGAAGACGGCAACGCCCCCGCACCTGACGAGGTGAACGCCGAAGCCCTGAACAAATGGCTGTTCAACCAGGACACCGTGGACAAGGTGCTGGCGCAGTTGATGACCGAGGGCCAGAAAGTGGCCGGTGGCGACCGATTGGGCAAAACCATCGTCTTTGCCAAGAACAACGATCACGCCGACTTCATTGCCCAGCGCTTCGATGCCAACTACCCGCATTACAAGGGGCATTTCGCCCGCGTGGTGACCTACAAGACCGAGTACGCGCAAGACCTCATCGACGACTTCAGCAACCCGGCCAAGATGCCACACATCGCCATTTCGGTGGACATGCTGGACACCGGCATTGACGTGCCCGAGGCGGTAAACCTGGTGTTCTTCAAGGCGGTGCGCTCCAAAACCAAGTTCTGGCAAATGCTGGGCCGTGGCACCCGCTTGTGCCCTGACCTGTTTGGCCCTGGGCAGGACAAGCAGAACTTCAGCATCTTTGACTACTGCCAGAACCTGGAATTTTTCAGCCAGAACCCGGACTTCAAAGAGGGCGCAGCCACCGAGCCGCTGGGCACGCGGTTGTTCAAAACCCGTCTGGCCCTGGTCACGGAGTTGGATGGTGTGCTGGCGGCGAAACCTGAAACACCGCACGCCATGCAAGAGCCGCCACCACCTTGGGGCCTTTCGCTGTCTCTGTCTGACCTGCGCCGCGACCTGGCTTCAGGGCTGCACTGCTACGTGGCCGCCATGCGCGTGAACAACTTCGTGGTGCGCCCCCAGCGGCAATTTGTGGAGAAGTTCGCAAAGGCCGATGCGTGGCAACAGATAGGCCCCGAGGACGTGCACGAGCTGACCACCCATGTGGCCCACCTGCCCACTGAGCTGACTGACGACGACGAGTTGGCCAAGCGGTTTGACATGCTGCTGTTGCGCTCGCAACTGGCGGTGTTGCAGGCCAAGCCGGACTTCGAGACCCTGAAGGCCAAAATTCAGGCCATTGCCAGTGCACTGGAAGAGCAACCCGCCATTCCGGACATTCAGAAAGAAATGGTGCTGATTCAAGCCTTGGGCAGCGAAGAATGGTGGGAAGGCGTGACGGTGCCCATGCTGGAGACGGTGCGGCGGCGCTTGCGGGCGTTGGTCAAGCTGCTGCCCAAAGGCAAAAAGCCCCTCGTCTTCACTGACTTTGAAGACGAAATGGGCGAGTCAACGGTCATCAACCTGCCCCAGGTGACGGCTGGTCTGAACATGGCCAAGTTCAAAGACAAAGCCCGCCAGTTCCTGCGCGAACATGAAAACCATCTGGCCCTGCAACGCCTGCGTCGCAACCAGGCACTCACCCCCACCGACTTGACCGAGCTGGAAGGCATGTTGAAGCAGGCGGGTGGTTCCCAAGACCTGATTGACAAGGCCAAGGCAGAAGCCCACGGCCTGGGCCTGTTCATCCGTTCACTGGTGGGGCTGGACCGCGAAGCCGCCATGCAAGCGTTCAGCGAGTTCCTGAAGGGAGGTACAGCCACACCCAACCAGATTGAGTTCATAGACCTCATCGTGCAGGAGCTGACGCAAAGCGGCGTGATGGACAGCGGGCGGTTGTTCGAGTCGCCCTACACCGACATCAACGCGCAAGGCCCACTGGGGGTGTTCCCGCCGGTCAGGGTGAAGAAGCTGTTGCAGGTGCTGGATGGGATACGTGCAAGGGCAGCGGCCTGACATGTCCAGCCTCAACCAGCAGCGCACGCACAAATACATCCTGGCCCGCCAGCAACACCCCGCCTGGGTGCTGCTGGCATCGCGGCGGGCACCGCTGATGTTGAGTTGTCTGGATGCGCTGTTCGAGCACCAGCGCGACGGCGTGCCGTTTGACACGGCGGTGCAGGCACTGGCCGACATGCTGGCCGCGCACGCCAACCAGCCCGACTTTGAGATCGACCCCACCGATGTGGCCGCCCAGGCCCGGCGCGAGCTGCGCGAGTGGATCAAGCGCGCATTGGTCACCGAGCGCGAAGGGCGCGTGCATGAAACCGATGCCCTCAAATCGGCCCTGAGGTTTGTCACCCAGCTCGACCATCGCATGATGACCTCCACCGCCTCGCGCCTGAGCCTGGTGCAGCGCGAAATCGACAACCTGGCCGCCACCCTCAACCCCGACCCCATCAGCCGTGCCGACCATTTGCAGCGCCGCATCAACGACTTGCAAGCGCAACTGGCCGATGTACAGGCAGGCCACGTGCCCACGCTGACCGAGGCACAGGCGGTGGAGGCCATGCGCGACATGTATGCCTTGGCCACCAGCCTGCGGGCCGACTTCAGGCGGGTGGAAGACTCGTGGCGCGAAGCCGACCGTGCGCTGCGCCAGGCGATTCTGAGTGCGCAGCACCACCGGGGCGCTGTGATGGACCAACTGCTGCAAGGCCACAGCTCGCTGCTCAACACCCAGGAGGGACGCGTGTTCGAGAGCTTTCAGCAACAGCTCGACCACGAGAGCGAGTTGAGGGAGATGGGCCAACACATCCGCGCCATCGTCGAGCACCCGGCCGCCGCCAAAGCGCTGGACGACTTGCAACGCAGCGAAATGCGCCTGCTGGTGATGCAGCTCATCAAAGAAGCCAAGGTGGTGCAAGCCGTGCGCGCCCGCAGCGAGCGCGAGGTGAGCCAGTTCATGAAAACCGGCCAGGCCGCCGAAAACCAGCGTGTGGGCCAGTTGCTGAACGACATCCTGCAGCAAGCCCTGGATATCGACTGGCAGCGCCAGGCCACGCGCCGCCAACCCGCGCCGCTGCCCCCACTGGGCATCGCACTGGCGGGTTTGCCACTGATCGAAAGGCTGCGCATCAAGTCGCTCGACGGCGGTGGCGAATCCGAACTGCTGCTGACCACCCGCTACGCCCGCCTGGACCAGGTGGAAGACGAGTTCTGGCAAGCGTTCGAGGGGCTGGATCGCCAGGCCCTGCTGGAAAAAACCGCTGCCCTGCTGGCCCAGACCAACCAACCCCTGACCCTGGCCGACCTGGCTCAGGCACTGCCACCCGACGAGCACGACCTGGAAACCCTGGCCCTGTGGCTGGCACTGGCCCGCGAAGCCGGTGTGCCGTTTGACGACGGCCCGCCCGAGCACATCACCCTCACGCACGCCGACCAGCCCTGGCGCTTCAGCGTGCCGCGCGTCCGGCTGGATGCCCAGGCCATTCAGGCAGCGGCCACCGACCTCTGACCCCGTTGCTGCAGTCATTTCACCCTCGCACCACCGGCACCGCCCCAGCCACG
>JAVBXK010000051.1 GCA_030824555.1 bacterium | reverse complement strand
GCTTCAATCGCCGCTTTGACATGCCTGCCATGATCCCCAGGCTGTTGCGTGCCGCTACCCTCACCCAACCTCAGCCTTTGCGATCGCTGCGATCGTCTGAGGTATGTACCTAATCAGGTAAAAATGTCATCTGCCGCTTTTTCTAAAAGGAAACATTGCTATGTTTTCTGATAATTTGCGGCTGTCGGCATCGCCACCTCCTTGACCCAGCGTTGAATGCGCGCCTTGAGGCGCTTTTTTTCTTCGTCACTCAAAGGCATGCGGGGCACGAGTGCAAGGGCTTCGTGCGGCTTGACATACCCGTGTTCCAGCAACGCGACGCAGAAAATTCGCTCCTTTTCCCGAGCGGCGGCAGCCTTGGAAAGAAAGAGATCTACTGCGTCTAGGCAGTAACCCACACGGCCGTTGGTGTTGGCGTTCTGGACTCGATGCAACCGATCCATCCAGCCTTCTGCCAGTGTGGCTGTATCGGGTCCCACGCCTTGTGCGTAGTACCCGTCCAGTTTCAATCGTGCACATGGATGAGTACAAACATTTTGTTGATATCGTTTGTATCAACTGTTTAAAACCGAGAAATTCATGTATGATTCGCGTCATTGATATAAACAACATAATCTCATGGTCGACGAACTCATCACCCTACAAGGCAATTTTTTCAAGGCTCCTCTCATCAAGGATGAGTTGCGTCAACATGTTGTGACCGTCAGCTTACTGATCGCACGGCAACTGCATTTTGTTTTCTCACGCCCGGAGAACATGGGTATTCATGAGCAGGCTCAGGCCCAGTTACTGGGGATGACGAACACGACGGGGATGAACGATCCTGATGTTCAGCCTCGGGGTGAGGGTCTTGACCTCAGCTACGAACATCTTTCGAACACCGTGTTCGCGCTAGTAATGGAAGAGCTGTACGAGTTTGCATATTTGGGCATGCTGTACGGCACAGGCTACGAGATGAACAGTGAGTCTGCACCGTCGTGGGTCTCGCGAATACTGGTTGATCTTTCGCGGTCCCAATATGTAGAGGAAAGCGAGCAATACGCACCTGCAAAAGATGCAATCTTGGCGTTGATGGCTGTTTGCGAAACCGCCCAAGCACGAATGATCTTGGAGGAAATCCAGCGAGACGACACCTTTATGAGTTGGTATGGGTTCGAGGGACATGAGGGCCTCACTATCCGCCAAGTAGCGCTGTTGTCAGGTATGTCTGAGGCGAGCCTGCGAACCATGGCCAATCCCAAGCGGAGCAATCCATTGAAAACACAGTCACATGGTCGGCACACCTACATATCAACGAGTGATGTGAAGGAATGGCTTATCAGCAAAGGCCGGTACGTGCCGCTATCAGATATAGACCGCCGAGGGGTCGAAGTCGACCTGGCCAGCGAGGCGTTCGTCGATCTCGATCATTTGAGTCAGCGACTGGAATCACGGCTGCACTTCTTGCTGGGCACGGACGATGCCGGCGATGTGACCGCTGAAATGGCTGCCCTTCGCGGGGGGTTGATTGGCAAGCGTCAGTTCGAGGATGGGCCGTGCCTGAATCTCAAGACAGACGATTACGGCAACACGGCATTGATGGCAAAAATCGGAAAGGCTCTGCACCTGCCTCCTGAGTTGCTGTCTTTGAAAGCTGCGCACCTACATGCACAGGCCATGGCCAATGCTTTCGAACGGCGCTTTTCTGAAACCGTCCGTCAAACTCGCAAGAAGTCTTGATCCATCAAATATCGGGAGTGAACATGAGCAAGCTCGTTTATGTCATCAAGCGTGGCAAAAATACGGGACAAATTCTCCGACCGCACTGGTTCACCGAAGACGGGGGACACTTTCGAGCGCACAAGACAGATTCGCGCAATGACCCTGAAGGTCGTCGCGTCACAACTGAGATGGAGCTCATTGATTTAGTGCGACTGGGATACAGGGTTCGGATGAGCAACCCGTTGATCGGTCACGCACCGTCAACGGTTATGCCAACGATCAGCGCGTGAGCGAGTAGCCGCTCACAAAACAACAACCGTGATACACCGGCACTGACCTTTTGGGCAGTGAATAGACAGGTACGCGCCAAATTTCCTGAATCGACTCACGCATACCCAAGACAAGGAGCAAAAACATGATGACCCATCACGCCAACATCCGATCACAGCAACGCGGTATTCCACCGATGCTGGTCGATCTCCTGATGCGCTTTGGCACCACTGAGCATGCAGCCGGTGGCGCAGAAAAAATCTACTTTGACAAGTCGGCAAGAAAGCAGATCAAGTCTTACGCTGGCCCATTGGCCTCACTCCTAGAAGAGCATCTGGACATATATGCCGTGATTGCTGGAGAAGGCAACGTCATCACCATTGGCCACAGAACTGAGCGCATCAAGCGTCATTGACTGCGGCATTCGACTTAATGTTCGGAAGTAAAAAGAGGTTCAGCCAGGCAACAAAGCGATAGCCAGCAAGACCAAGCCCGGATCTATCGGGCCACGGTACCCATCCCGTACTCTCAAAGAGAGAACTTGCGATCAATGGTCAGGGCAGCAGGTGCCAGGTCGTTTGTCGATCTCATTCAAATTGTTGTACAGCGGCCCGAGGACGCAGGTAGGGCGCTGGCCCAGATTGTTCAGGAAATTGCGGGTGATCGAAAGCAGGAAGCACTTGAAAGACTCAAGATGGCAGCAGCACGTGAAGGCTTGACGCTGATGGACATACGACGTGCATTTTTTGAACAGGATGTAGTCTGAGATATGCAGACGTAAATCCTGTGTGCAGAGCGATTTGAAATGTGTCGGTAAAACTGACACATTTTAAACTTCAGACGCGCAATCTGAGCTTGATTAAATATTGTAGGTTGAGTGTCTAGTATGCAATTCCTCGCTTTTTTATTGGTTTTTCTTTTAATAAATTGGCTCGGATGGTGGTTGCTTTATATTTCAATAGGCCTCGCGATAGCGTTTGTCCTGCTCCTTTGGTGGGAGGGATCCACTAAATTTAACAATTACAAGGTTCCCGGTGTGACAATTGAGGTAGATCAAAACCCGGGATATTCGATATTAAATATTCGAACTGACATCAATTCAGGCGAATCTGGTAGGGGTAAGGGGGGGAGTCCACCAGCGATGTCCAGCAATCGAGCTTTGGATTGTCATGGCCCAGTCGTTGCGCTGGTGATAACAGATGGTCCGTTGGAGCAGATCCTCTCTGGTCGGAAAACGTGGGAGATGAGGGCTCAGCACACTCGGAAGCGCGAGAGGATCGCTTTAGCAAAGAAGGGATCCGGGATGATCTATGGTGTCGCTGAGATTGTTGATTCTCGTGGCCCACTTAGTATCGAGACAATGCATGCGTCAACATCAATGCATGGCATTGATCCGTCGCGAATAGACCAACCAGAGATGGCGAAATACCGATATGCATGGGTTTTGACTAAGGTTCGTATTCTGCGGCAACCGGTACCGTACTTGCATACAAAAGGTGCGCAATCTTTCGTTAAATTGGATGGCGTTACATCTGGTGCCATTAGGTTTCAATTAGGTGAATCTTAATTCCTTGCCTAATTAAAAATGTCAGAGTAACACGTTGACTGGGATGTTTGTATTGAGCGATATAATTATTGTCAATTGCTGCTCAGCGGTCGCTGTCCCTGGCTGACTGAATTCCGTACCTAGATGCAAACCGGCAATCGTGCCCATGGTCGTCTGTCAAATTGCGGTCATTGCCGCACCGCCCACAACACCCGCTCAGCCGTGGCCGGTGCATCCAGTTTCACCGGCCCCGCCAACCCCGCCTTTGCCCGTGCGCTGGCCACCGCATCGCGAATCGCCTCCCACACGCTGATGGCCAGCATGAAGGGGGGTTCGCCCACGGCTTTGCTGCCGCCCACGTTGTCTTCGGGGTTGGGCTGGTGCCACAGGGCCACGTTGAAGTGCTCGGGCACGTCGCCTGCTGCCGGAATTTTGTAGGTGCTGGGTGCGCGGGTCAGCAGCGCGCCTGCGTTGCGCTCGGCATCGGGGGCAGCCCACACCAGTTCTTCGGTGGTGAGCCAGCCCATGCCTTGCACGAAAGCGCCTTCCACCTGCCCGATGTCCAGGGCGGGGTTGATGCTGTGGCCCACGTCGTGCAGGATGTCCACGGCCAGCACGCGGCTTTCGCCGGTGAGGGTGTCGATGGCCACTTCGGTACAGGCCGCGCCGTAGGAGAAGTAGTAAAACGGCCGCCCGGTGAGGGTGGTTTTGTCGTAATGGATTTTGGGCGTGCGGTAGAAACCGTCGCTCCACAGTTGAATGCGGTTGACGTAGGCCGCCTGCACCACGTCGTCAAACAGGCGCGTGGTGGTGGGGGTGACGACCAGGCCCACGGCCGGTGAGTCGGCCGGGGCACCCGGCAGCCTGCCGCACACCAGCCGCACCTCGCCCGCGCCGCAGCCGTCCAGCCCGGCCACGAAGGCGGCTAGGTTGGCCCTGACGCTGCGTGCGGCGTACTGGGCGGCGCGGCCATTCAGGTCGGTGCCGCTGCTGGCGGCGGTGGCGCTGGCGTTGGGCACGCGGGCGGTGTCGCTGGCACTCACCTGCACGCGGTGCAGCGGCAGGCCCAGCTCGCTGGCCACGATTTGTGCCACCTTGGTGTGCAGGCCCTGGCCCATTTCGGTGCCACCGTGGTTCACCAGCACGCTGCCGTCGGTGTACACGTGCACCAGCGCACCCGCTTGGTTGAACTGTGTGGCCGTGAAGCTGATGCCAAACTTCACCGGCGTGAGCGCCAGCCCGCGCTGGATGACGGGGCTGCTGGCGTTCCAAGCGGCAATATCTGCTTTGCGTTTTTGATAGCTGCAACCGTCCGCCAATTGAGCGATGAGGGGCAAAAGTATGTTGTCTTCCACCGCCATGCCGTAGTGCGTGACGTTACGCTGCGCGGGCGTGGGGTTGTGGGCCGATACCGATGGCAGCGGTTGCGTCAGGGGCTCGTCGGCGTACAGGTTGGCCAGGCGCACGGCCAACGGGTCCAGCCCCAGGTGGCGGGCCACGTCGCCCAGAATGGTTTCGATGGCAATCACGCCCTGCGGGCCACCAAAGCCCCGGTAGGCGGTGTGGCTTTGGGTGTTGGTTTTGCACCGGTAGCTGCTGATGGCCACGTCTTGCAAAAAGTAGGCGTTGTCGGCATGAAAAATGGCCCGGTCCGACACGGGGCCAGACAGGTCGGCCGAAAACCCGCAATGCGCCAGTTGTGTCAGCTGCAGGCCGCACAGGCGGCCTTGGTCGTCAAAACCCACGGTGTAGTCGTAGCTGAAGGGGTGGCGTTTGCCGGTGATCAGAAAGTCGTCATCGCGGTCCAAGCGCATCTTCACCGGGCGGCCGGTGTGCTGGGCGGCCAGCGCGGCCCACACGGCCAGGTGGCCGCTTTGTGTTTCTTTGCCACCAAAGCCGCCACCCATGCGGCGGCATTCCACCCGAACCTGGTGCAGCGCCAGCCCCAGCGCGTGTGCCACCCAATGCTGAATTTCGCCGGGGTGCTGCGTGCTGCTGTGGATCAGCCATTGGTTTTGTTCCTGCGGCAGGGCGTAGGCAATCTGGCCTTCCAGGTAGAAGTGCTCCTGCCCGCCCACCTCGAACGCGCCCGACAGGGTGTGCGGCGCGCGGCCCAGCGCCGTGGCGGCATCTCCACGTGCCACGTGCACGGGGGGCAGCACGTAGCTGGCTTGGGCGTGTGCCTCGCGGGCGTGCAGCACCGGGGGCAGGTGGGTGATGTGCGGGCGCACCAGCCGCGCGGCGCGGCGTGCGGTGTTGACATCGGTGGCCACTACCAAGGCCATCACCTGGCCCACGTGTTGGACGGTGCCGGTGGCCAGAATGGGTTCGTCGTGCGTGTAGGCGGCCAGCACCGGGTCGCCGGGGATGTCGGCTGTGGTCAGCACGGCCACCACGCCGGGCAGGGCCAGCGCGGCAGAGGCATCCAGTCCATGCAGCCTGCCATGGGCCACGTGCGACAGCACGGGGGCGGCGTGCAGGGTGCCCATGGTTTCGGGGATGTCGTCCACATACGGCGCTGCGCCGCGCACTTGGGCCTGCGCGCTTTCGTGGGCATGGCTGTGGCCCATGGCGGTGGGGGGCACGGGTTGGGCTGGGGTGGTTGGTGTGGCCACGGCGTGGGCGGACAGGGCGGTCATGCGGCGGCTCCGGTCAGGTCGGTCAGGCTGATGTGGGCCAGATCGGTATGGGGGGTGCCGGTGCTTTCCACCCAGGCGCGTTGCAGCAGGGCGGCCAGTATGGCGCGGCGGTAAGCGGCGCTGGCGCGCATGTCTGAAATGGGCGCAAATTCGGCTTGCAGCACCTGGGCGACTTGGCTGGTGGTGGCTTGCGTCCAGGGCTGGCCCAGCAGCGCCGCCTGGGTTTGCAACGCCCTCACGGGTGTGGCGGCCACACCGCCCACGCCGATGCTGACCTCAGTCACCACACCGTTGCGCAGCACCAGGCGCAGCCCCAGGCACACGGCTGAGATGTCGTCTTCAAAGCGCTTGCTGATTTTGTAGGCGCGCAGCCATTCGCCATTCAGCGTGGTGGTGTCGGGGTGGGGGGTGATGGCGGGGCCGGGCGGCGGCACCAGGATGTGCGTCAGCAACTCGGCAGGGGCCAGCGCGGTCTGGCGGTAGCCGGTGTAGAACTGGTCGAGCGGCAGGGTGCGGCTTTGCAGCGCGGTGGCATCGGCAGGGGCCGAAGCAGAGTCAGCCGAATCGGTTGCACCGCCATCCCACTGCATCAGCCGCACATGCGCGCCCAGTGCCAGCAGCAGGGGCATGCTGTCGCCAATGGGCGAACCGTTGGCCACGTTGCCGCCCAGCGTGCCCGCGTTGCGCACGGGCAGTCCGGCAAAGCGGCTGGTGAAGGTGGCCAGGGCAGGGCGGGTGGTCACCAGGGCATCGAAAGCGTCGGTCAGCGTCACGGCTGCACCGATGGACAGCCAGTCGGCGGTGGGTAGCGCGGCTGTTGGGGTGGATGCCGCAGCTGGCGAGCTGGTTGGGGCGGTCGGTGCGGCCTGCGTTGTGTGCGGTGGCGCAACGTTTTCAATGCGCCGCAGTTCGGCCACACGGGTCAGGTCCAGCACCTGTGCGGGGGCATGCTGAAGTTTGGTGACCCAAATGCCCACGTCTGTGCACCCGGCCACCAGTTGGGCCTGCGGGAAGCGGGTGCGTGCGTGCAGCAAGTTGGCCAGCGAGGTGGGGAGCAGGTAGCCTGTGGGCTCTGTTTCATCAACAAAAAATGCCATCTCCGCATCATTGGATTGGTTTATTTGCTCCAATTTCAGGACTGTTTCGGTTTCGTCAACGGTTTGTATGGGCTCTGCCAGCATGGTCTGTGCGGCGTCCAGAATGGGGCGGTAGCCGGTGCAGCGGCACAGGTTGCCCGACAGCGCGTGCAGCGCCTGGTCGCGTGTCACGGGGGCGGGCGGCGTGCCGTTGCGGGCCGATTCGCCCAGGCGCGTCTGGTACAGCGCGAACAGGCTCATGACAAACCCCGGTGTGCAAAACCCGCATTGGCTGGCATGGTGTTGCACCAGAGCCTGTTGCACCGGGTGGGCTTGCGTGCCCTGGGCCAGGTCTTCCACCGTCCACAGTGCCTGTCCGTGGGCCGCGTGTGCCAGCTGTATGCAGCTGTTCACGGCCCTGTATGTCAGGCCGCCGTGGCCATCTGGTTGGGCCAGTACCACGGTACAGGCACCGCAGTCGCCCGAGCGGCAACCTTCCTTGGTGCCGGTCAGGCCCAGGTTGTCGCGCAGAAGCTCAAGCAGCGTGCGGGTGGGTGGTACATTGCCCAGCCCTTGCACTTGGCCCTTGCGGACGAACTGCAAAACCGAGGTGCCGGGGGGCGTGTGTGATGGGGTGGTGATGGCCATGTTGCGCTACTGCAATGGTTGTGCCAAACGGGTGTTTGCGGTGGGTTGGTTGCGGTGAGCCTCACGCATTGGTGCGTGGGTGTGCGGGCCAGCTTAGTCAGTGCGTGACAGTTGTGCATACGCAATGGCGTATGGTTTGCATGGGGGAATGGATATGAAACCGCAGCCGCTTTTCGACAAGATCGACCTCCATCTCATCAAGGTGTTGCATACCGTGCTTTCCGAACGCAGTGTTTCCCGTGCCGCCGTCCGCCTGGGCATGTACCAGCCAGCGGTGAGCAGCGCGTTGAAGCGGTTGCGCGACATCTCGGGTGACCCGCTGTTGGTGCGCTCAGGCGCCAACATGGTGCCCACCGAGGCGGGTTTGCGCATGCTGGAGCCCGCAGCGCACATTTTGCGCAGTGCCGAAACGCTGTTTTCAGACGCACGGGGGTTCGATCCGTCCACGTCGGAACACACGTTCTCTGTCGCTGCCAGTGACTACCTCGACCCCCTGTTTCTGCCCCAACTGGTGGCACTGCTCAAGCGCAGCGCGCCGCAATGCCCGATTGAGGTGCATTCCCTCAGCGGCAAAACCGATTACCGTGACCAGTTGGCCCAAGGCGAGGTGGACGTGGTCATTGGCAACTGGCCCAAGC
>JAVBXK010000063.1 GCA_030824555.1 bacterium | reverse complement strand
GCCTTCAGGCCCATCCCCCTACCCCGATCAGGTACCCCCATGCTGCCCAACCTCACCATCACCCCCGCCGCCGACAAGTTCATGCGGCGCATCGTGCGTTTCTCAGGCTTGCCTGAGGGCGCAGGCTTTCGGCTGCTTGTGAGTGCGGGCGGCTGCTCGGGCTACAACTCCGAATTCAGTGCCGAGGCTGCTCCTCAGCCCGGCGAAAGCGTCCTGGATGTCAACGGCCTGCGCATATTCCTGCCAGCCGAAAGCCGCCTCATGCTCGACGGTCTGACGATGGACTTCGTAGACCGTCCCACCCAATCGGGTCTGGTCTTCACCAACCCCAATGCCGCCCCCTGCGCATGCAGCAGTGCCGAAGCCGGTGCACCCGCACCCGTGGCCGGCGTCACCCACATTGGCATCGGCGCCATCCAGCGCGGTGGCCGCCCTGCGGCACCTGCGCCGCACTCGCACTGAGTGGGCAGCGCACCACGCCACACGCAGCCGCCCAGGTCAGCCCCTTTCACCCACTGAGCCACACCGCCATGGCCACCACGGACTTTGCCCAGTTGGGGCTGGACGATGCCGCAACGGCCTTTGCCCATGCGGTCATCGGCGGTCAGCTCAGCCCGGATGTGACTGACCTGCTGGCCCGTGCCGCTGCCATGCCCCACCAGGCTGACGAGGCGCAGGCCCTGCTGGAGCAAGCCCGTGCAGCGGCCCCCAGTCATCCCGCACCGCTGGTGGCGCTGTACCGCTTTCACTTCTATGGCCACCGGTTGCCCCAGGCCCGCCAGGTGGGCGAAGACGCGCTGGCCGTGGTGCGCGGCGTGCTCGGGCCCGACTTTGGCGATGCACCGCCTACCGATGAACAAGCCCGGGGCGACGTGTGCGTGCGTTTTTACTTGTTTGCCCTGAAAGGGCTGGCCTACCTGAACCTGCGGCTGGGCCAGCTGGACGAAGCCGTGCGCCTGCTGCGTGAACTCAAGCGCCTGGACCCCGGTGACCACGTGGGTGGTGCACTGCTGTGGCACGTGCTGGCCGACCACCTCAGCAACGACGACCCCGACCTGCGCGATGCCCACCCGGCCATCGTGGGCACCGACAACCCCTTGCGTGGCTGGGACGCTGGCGTCCCGCTGCATTGACCGCCGCTTTGACCACCCGCTTGCCGCCCTTCAACCACCCCTTCACATCACAGGCCGCACCATGTCCGACATCAACCGCGACGACGAAGAAGACGGCCTGGAAGTGGCCTTTCCGCCCCGCTTCAACTTTGGTGAAAAAGTGGTGGCCCGTTCCAACGTGCGCAACGACGGCACCTATCAAGGCAAAGACATTGGCGACGTCATCGTGAAACGGGGCGAGGTGGGCTACGTCACCAGCATCAACCCGTTTTTGCAGCAGTTCTACATCTACGCGGTGGACTTTGTCGAAAGCGGCCACCGCGTGGGCATGCGGGCCAAAGAACTGTGCACGCTTGACAACCTGCCCGACGAGGTGCTGACCCGCCTGGGCGACAAGACAGAGGTGCTGCGCACCCTGGGCTCGGCAGCGGCCCATGCCGACAGTGCCGACGACATCGGCCGCACCGCAGGGGCGTCCTCCACCCATTCCCTCTGAGCCACGTCACACCTTCCTCCAACTGCCTGATCGGACACACCATGACCACCGCTGCTACCGCTGTCACCCCCGCCGCCACAGCTGCCGACGTTGAAGCTTTCATCGAACCCCGTCAGCCCAGCTTTGCCTGGGGCCAGCGCGTGGTGGCCCTGTGCGACCTGCACAACGATGGCAGCCACCCCGAGCGCGAGCCCGATGCCCTGCTGGTGCCTGCAGGCTCTGTGGGCGAGGTGGTCAACGTGGGCCACGCCACCGAGGCCAACGAACCCGTGTACCTGGTCGAGTTTGTGGGGAGCTTCGGCACGGTGGTGGTGGGCAGCGTGGAAGACGAGCTGGCCCCCGTTCCCATGGGCTGGCAGCCCGAGGAAGAAGGCGACCACCACGACAGTGCTTGAGCCGGTTTCCCCACAGTCCCGAATCACTGAACACCCTGCCTGATTGCCCCCATGCCCAGCTTGGCCGCCACACCCACACGCCTGCACGCAGACACCGGCGCACAGGTGTGCGACCTGATTGCACATCGCGTGCTGCGGGCATTGGCCGAGCGCGTGCGCTACCGCTACGTGCAACCCAGGGTGTGGCGCGATGGCGAGGGTTTTCGCATTGAAAGCCCGTGCTGCTCGCGCAACATCGAGCCCAACGGTGGCGTGATCGACATTGCCTTGCTGTTGCCGCCGGGCACGGTGGGCGAGCCCGACCTGGCCCGTGACGATGCAGCACACATTGGGGTCGATGCCACCCTGTGGCGCCTGTACGCCCGCAACCATGCTCAAGGCACCTGGCAGCTGCACGAGCAGGCCCGCCAGATGGACGAGCTGCTGGACATGCTGTGCCTGGACGCACAGCGGGTGTTCTGGCCATGATTTACCTCGACCACAACGCCACCACAGAGCCCGCGCCCGAGGTGGCTGAGGCCATGCTGCACACCCTGCGTACCTGCTGGGCCAACGCATCGTCCCCGCACGAGCCGGGCCAGCAATCCAAACGCACCCTGGCTGCTGCGCGTGCCCGTGTGGCGCAGGCGCTGGGTTGCAAGCCTGCCGAAGTCATCTTTACCAGCGGGGCCACCGAAGCCAACCACCTGGCCCTGAACGGCCTGCTGCAAGCAGCCGCCGCTGACAGGCGGCGCGTGCTGATCAGCGCGGTCGAGCACGCCGGTCTGTTGCGCTTGGGTGCCGCGCTGGCAAGCCAAGGCGTGGTGGTGGATACCATCCCCGTGCTGCCCAACGGGCTGCCTGACTTGGCTGCTGCCCAGGCACTGCTGGGGCCGGACGTGGCCGTGGTGTCGCTGATGGCTGCCAACAACGAAACCGGCCTGCTCATGCCGGCCATTGCCTTGGCCGAGCTGGCCCACCAGGCCGGTGCCCGCATGCATGTGGATGCCACGCAATGGGTGGGCAAGCTGCCACTGCATTTTGGTGAATGGGGCGTGGACGCCCTGAGCCTGTCCGCCCACAAATTCCACGGCCCCAAGGGTGTGGGCGCGCTGCTGTTGCGCCAGGGCGTGACCTTGCAGCCGCAGTGGCCGGGCAGCCAGGAGCGCAACCGCCGCGCCGGTACCGAAAACCTGCCCGCCATCGTCGGCATGGCCACCGCACTCGACGCACTGGGCAGCCTGACCGAAGGCGGACAAGACACCGTGATGAACGCAGAAGCCCAACGCGTTGAGGCGCTGCGCGATGCCCTGGAAGACGGCCTGTTGCAGGCATTTCCCCCCGGCACGGTGCACGTGTGGGGCAAGGGCCTGCCCCGGCTGCCCGGCACCAGCCTGATGCGCGTGGGCGAACTCAGCGCCGATGCGGTGCTGCAACGCCTGGGCCGCTTGGGTGTGGCCGCTGCCTCGGGTGCCGCGTGCTCGTCAGGCGGCAACGAACCCTCTCATGTGCTGCAGGCCATGGGCGTGCCCCGCGTGCAGGCGCTGGCTGCCATCCGCTTGTCGCTGGGCCGTTCCACCACCGCGGCCGATGTGGCCGCCGTGGTGGCAGGCCTGCCCCCTTTGTTGCTGCCTTTGCTGGAGGCGGCATGAAACCGTCCAGCTCCCCACCCCATTGATTCCACTCACTTTTCCACCTACCAGGAGCCGACGATGAAAGTCATGATTCGCAAAGACAGCAAAGGCCAACTGACGGCCTATGTGCCCAAGAAGGACCTGGAGGAACCCATCGTCTCCATGGTCAACCCCACCATGTGGGGCGGGCTGGTCACGCTGGGCAACGGCTGGCAGCTCGACTTGCCCGCCATGCCCCCCGAAACCACGTTGCCCATCACCGTGGAAGCCCGTCGCATCCTGTCTGCCGACGACTGAAAGGGCACACACCATGGCCTTGAACAGCGAACACATTCAGGCTGCCAGCGCACTGGTGGCAACGGCTGCCAGCGTGCGCGAAGCGGCCACCGCCTGGCGCGGCCAGCACCCCGACATCCGCATGGTGGTGGTCGACGCCATGGACATGCGCGACGAAACCCCCACCCAGCGCCTGAGCTCGCCCGCCGGAGCCGCCCGCAGCGTTTACCTGGCAGCCAGCAACGGCCATTGCTGGCACGTCACTACCGAGCCCGAGGCGGCCACCGCCTTCATCGTGACCGAAGACTAGGGGTACCCATATGGACATCGACCTCATCAACCTGTCGGAGCCCATCCAGGGCGAGCGCGACCTGGCTTTCTTAAGCGCCGTGCTCGACAGCGGGCGCTGGCACGACGGCCCCATGACCGAAGCTTTCGAGCAGTCTTTTGCCCGCTGGGTGGGCCGCAAGCACGCCGTGGCCGTGGCCAGCGGCACGCTGGGCGTGTGGATCGCGCTGCGCGCCTGGGGCCTGGGGCCGGGTGACGAGGTGGTGTGCCCCGCGCACTCCTGGCACCAGGTGGCGCAGGCCATCACTCTGTGCGGGGCCACGCCGGTGTTTGCCGACATCAACTACTGGAGCGGTTGCCTCAGTCCCGAAAAGGCCGCCCTCAAAATCACCCCGCGCACCCGTGCCCTGCTGGCAGGCAACACCAACGGCCACCCCGCCGCATGGAACGAACTGCGTGGTCTGGCCACACAGCACGGCCTGCACCTGCTGGAAGACAGCACCGAAAGCCTGGGCTCGGCCTACCAGGGCCGCACCGTGGGCCAGTTTGGCGACGTTTCCGTGTTCGACTTCTCGCAACCCGGTGCCCTGTGCACAGGCGAGGGCGGCATGCTGGTCACCGACGACGACACCCTGGTGCACGAGCTGCGCTACCTGCGCCAGCGCCGCCTGGCCGACCGCAAATCGGTCTCGGTGGGCGCACGCGTGCCGGTGCAGGCGGGCATGAGCGACATCACCGCCGCGCTGGGCCTGTCTCAGCTCAGCGAGCTGGACGAGCGCCTGGCCCAACGCCAGCAAGTGGTCGGCTGGTACCAGCAACACATGCAAAGCTTCGAAGGCATCAAACCCCCCTACATGGGCGAAGACGTGGAAAGCATCCACTGGATGCTGTACGTGGTGCACCTGGGCAAACGCTTCAGCGGCAGCGCACGCACGCAAATCATTGACGACCTGGCCGCCTGCGGCATCGAAACCGTGGCCTACAGCCAGCCACTGCACCGCCAGTTTGCCTACGTGCAGGCGGGCCAGGCGCGTGGCGTGCTGGCCGACACCGACCGCATTGGCGACCGCGCCCTGGCGCTGCCGCTGCACACCCAGCTCGATGAAGAGCAGGTGCAGTTCATCGTCACCAGCCTGCAAGACGCCGCCACCAACGTGGGTGCGGGTGCAGCCATTTATTGATGTTTTTGTGCTCTACAGCTTTACCTTAAAGCTATCTGCGCTCATGTTTTTGACAAACCGTTCACACCTCCAAAGGCCCTACCCATGACCACCACTTCCGTTGCCAATCTGGCAGGCCTGCTTCAGTCTGGGGCGCTCATTCCCTACCTGGGGCCCGACATGCTCAGCCTGTGCGCACAGCCCACAGGCGTGCCCGCCGACCCATTGACCCTGGCCACCCAAATGACCGCCAAGGTCAGCGTGCCGCACAAAATCCGCAAGCGCCTGACCCAGGCGGCCCAGTTCATCGAGAACTTCAAGCACCGCAAAAGCCTGGTGCAGCTGATGGACGCAGCCTTTGCCGCCAGCCCCACGCCATCGCCCCTGCACCGCGCTCTGGCAGCCAGCGGCACCGGCCTGTGGGTAGACACCTGGTACGACAACACTCTGGCCACCGCCGTGGCCGAAGCCCGCCCCGAAGGCGGCTGGGTGCAGGTGCAGGGCCTGGCCCAGTCCGAACACTTTGGCCGCTGGTGCGGTGCCTACGACAGCCACGGGCAATCATTGGCCGAGCTGCCCGCCACCACCTCCACCCAAACCCCCATGCTGTACCAGCCCCTGGGCAGCAGCACACCGGCCAGCAACTACCTGGTGTCTGACAGCGACCACGTCGAGGTGCTGACCGAAATCGACATCCAGACCCCCATTCCCACCGCCGTGCAAGCCTGGCGCACCGGGCGCAGTTTTCTGTTTGTGGGTTGCCGGTTTGACGACCAGATCACCCGCACCTTTGCCCGCCAGATCATGAAGCGCTCGTCTGCCCAGCACTGGGCCGTGATGCCCAACGAACCCACGCGCATGGAAGCCCGCTTCCTGGAAGAGCAGGGCATCACCCGCATCGCCACCCCGCTGGCCGACTTCGCTGCCGAACTGGTGCAGGCGCTGGAAGCCACCACACCCGCCGCACTGGCCGCCTGACCCGAGCCCAAGCGCTGGCACGTCCCCCGTTTTTTCAACCCAAGAGGCAGATTGCCCACCCCCCACCATGACCACACTCACCGTTCTCCCATCTGGCAAAACCTACGAAGTTGCAGCGGGCATCAGCCTGCTCCAAGCCCTGCTCGACTCAGGCGAAGCCATCGTCACCAAGTGCGGCGGCAAAGGCCAGTGCGAAAGCTGCCACGTCATGGTGCCGGTCGGGCGCAAAAGCCTGTCCAAAATCCAGCGCGCTGAAAACGAAAAACTCGACGGCATCGTGGGCGTCAGCTCCAGCTCGCGCCTGGCTTGCCAGGCCATCCTGGGCGAAGAAGCCGTGACCGTGGAGCTGCTCAAGCTCTGATGACCATGATGGCCAACCCACCCTCCCAGGCGCTGTCGGGCCTGGAAACCAGTGCCTTGCTGGGCATCGTCGAACAGGCGGGCTTGGCCGTGGTCACCCTGGTCGAAAACCTGAGTGAAGAAGAGCTGCTGCGCTCACGCCTCACCCGCGCCGAGGTGTTGCGCCAGCTCGTCACCCTGGCCGACAGCCTGGCGCAGCTGGCTTCCACACTTCAGACAACCCTGCCAGATCTGGGGTGGGATGATTGGCAGGGCATGCTTGGCGTACTGCACGGCTCCCCCGGCCGGGCGCTGGACGACGCACTTTGGTTTGCCAGCAACTCACTGGTGCCCGCCACCGTGCTGTGGTTGCGCGTGTACCGAAAAGAAAAGCCCGAGCTGTTTCGCATGACGGCCTGACTGCATGCGCACCGCCACCTTGGACCGATGGGCTGGCACGCTAATTGTTAGTGTGTTTCCCATCGTCCACGCTGGTGCATTTTGTGCACGCCCACTGCCATGAGCTACCTTGCCTGCCCCACGTTTGCCGAAGTGCAGTCTGTGCTGATGGCGCATGCGCGCCACCCCCACGAACCCGCCACCCTGGCCCTGGCCGGTGTGGTGTCACACGCCCTGTCCAACCACGGCACGCAGTGGCTGCCCATGCCGGGGCTGGACGCCACCGTCACCCGCCGGGTGCTGCACACCTGGTTTCCGGGGGCCGATGTGCCGCTGGGGCTTGACTGGTCTGCCCTGACCCTGGCCGACCGGCCCGAGCCACGGTTCGATGAAATAGAAGAGCTGATGACGCTGCTGCAGTCGCACGCAGTCCCGCAAGCCGATCCCGAGCAAGCCCAAGCCGTGGCCTGTGCCCTGGCCTGCGCCAGCCTGGGGCACAACCACCTGTGGCAAGACCTGTACCTGCCGTCACGCACCGAACTGTCAGCCTTGCTGACCCAGTGGTTCCCCACGCTGGCCGAGCGCAACACACAGAACATGAAGTGGAAAAAGTTCTTCTACAAACAACTGTGCGAGCGCGCCGACATCAACATCTGCAAGTCCCCCACCTGCAACGTGTGCACCGACTACGCCGTGTGCTTCGGGCCTGAAACGTCGGTGGGTGTGGGTGTGCCGGTGGTGGTGGCTGGGGGGTGAGGATGGGGGTATGGGTGCTATTGAAATAAATGGCTTTTTTGTACGCTTAAAATGACTTAATTGCTGTGTTGGTGGCGATTTATGCTACTGATAAATTGGCTGAATTTTCTGATTTTTAGCTGATTCGGAGGACGTATATTTACCTAGGAAAGGTCTGCACAGCACCCGCTGTGGCGAGGGTTGACGCATGCGATTTCACACTGCCGCGCTCCGACCCGCAAGGCCGGTTTGAAAGGCGATTTCGCCCTGTTTCACGGCCTTCTGGCCGCCTGCAAATGCACTCATCCCCGCCTTTCCTGCAGCAACGTGCACCGTACCATCCAGAGGTTGCTCGGTGCAAACAGTGTGTGCAACTGCGCCGTGTTCTTTGCCAGCCCGCGGTGCGGACCTTCACATGCCCGAGCTGGCGCTTGATCGCCCTAAACGGGTGTTCGACCTTGGCACGAATGCGCGCCTTGACCTGCTCCAGTTTGTCCATGATCGCGCCCATCGGGGTGCCCTTGTCCAGCACCTTGCGCTTGCCGGGTCGCATGGCCACGTACCAGTTGACTTCGATGTCCTGCGTTTCACCGCACTTGCCAACGCCCTGGTAGCCCGAGTCGGCAAACACGTCCATTTCTTCTCCATGCACCAGCGCGTGTGCCTGCGTCACGTCGTTGACGTTGGCTGCTGTGCCCACCACCGTGTGCGCCAGACCCGAGCCCGCATCAACGCCGATGTGCGCCTTCATGCCGAAATGCCATTGGTTACCCTTCTTGGTTTGATGCATCTCGGGGTTCCGCATCGCCGATGCTGTTCTTGGTCGAACTGGGTGTGGCAATCAGCGTAGCATCGACCACCGTGCCGCTTCTTCAGAAGTAGGCCTTTGGCCGCCAGCGTGGCGTTGACCGTGGCCAGGATCTGCAAGCTCAGGTTGTGTTGTTCGAGCAGGTGGCGGAACCGAAGAATGGTGCCCTCGTCGGGCAGGTAGTCTTCTCCGGCATCCAGGCCCACGAACTCGCGAAGCCGCACCATGTCGTACAACGCTTCTTCCATCGTCAGATCAGAGAGATTGAACCACTGCTGAACGAAGTGAATGCGCAGCATGGTCTCTACAGCAAACGGAGGGCGTCCGCCCTTGGCGCCACGGGCTGGAGTATGCGGCGAGACCAACGACACCAGTTCGGCCCAGGGCACCACCAGTTTCATCTCGTCAAGGAACTCGCGCTTGCGCGTCCTCTTAGTCTTGCGCTCGAAGCCGCTCGCCTAGGCTCATCTGTTTCATGTCATCACTGTCTCGCTTCGGGCACCGGCGCCAAGTTTGTGCAGACGCTTCTTAAGTCCGCGTCGGTAGCTCGTTCAAATATGGCCTGTATTCCAAAAATGAGTGCATGACTATCTCGTACGTAACTTGGCCCAAAGACGCCTTGGCTACTTGAACTTCTACCCGTGCACTGCGAGGACTAGCTTCCAGCAATCGAGCGCGAAAAGTGACCAACTCACCCACTTGAGGTGTAGCCTGAATGACTACAGACGCAATGTGGACAAGTTGAACCGATTGTTTGAAATATCCGGCTGGCAAAACCGCACCTGCACGGTCAAGCATCGCCAAGGTCCAACCCAAGGGCAACAACCCGTCTGGCCCAGCATTTACGGGCAGCGGAATCGTTTGGAGGACCAGTTTTAGGTCGTTTGCAAGCGCAGGAGAGTCGGTGTACATCAGCAGTCCTCGGCCTCAATCCAATAGCAATTCACTGATTTCTGCCGCCTCTTTTTGCATAACCCTCGCAATTTCAATTGCGGCTATGTCACTTAGATGGGCACTAAGTCCCACGGCCACCAAGGTGTGGGTCAATACCCCCGAACTGGACAGCACTGGCACTGCCACAACAGTAATGCCATTCATGAAGTTGTCTTTGTCAATGCTCCAGCCTCGGGCGCGGGCTTGCTCAACCTCTTTGCGCCAATCGGCGAATTTAGGAGCGCAGTCCCACTGAATGGCGTTGAATTTCTTTCGCAGTTCCACCCAGCCTTCACCGCTGTAGGCCGCAATAAGTCGGCCTGTGGCACTGACCAGCGTGGTGAACTGACTTCCCACATCGGTGTGAACTCGGAAAGGTTGCTTAGATTGTGAAATAGATACCACCACTGATGTCTGGTTGGATCCCAATTGCACACCCATAGCGGTAACGCCATGCGAAGACACCAATCGGTCAAGCACAGGTTGCGACAAATTCGCGAAACTTCCACCATCCAACACACTACGGGCTAGGCGAATCATGCCGCTGCCCAGGGCATAGCGTTTGGTGCCCGGCTCGGGTTTCACCAAGTCCTCATTGACCAGCACTCGCAGAATGTGCAGGCACGTGCTTGGAACCAATTCCAGTTCGTCAGCGATGGCCTTGACACCCATTGGGTGTTTGGTTCCCCCCAGCAACCGCAGAATAGCGATGGCCCGGGTAACGGCGGGCACAGGCCGGACCCGGGTCGCCCTTTTTTGGGTTGTTTTTGTTTTGAGGGCAGGTTTTGAACTAGGCGTCTGTGACATTGGCATCGAAAATGGAAAGACTCGGTCCATGACCGCAGGTGGGAATACCATCCAGTTCATAATTGTACCTGTACAAAAAGAAATCCATTCAAGAAAAACACATCACTCAGGCATACCGGGCGCTGACGGTGGTACTTGCCCACATCCCTGCGTCAGTTAGGAGTTGCTACCTTCATGATGGCCTGTGCACTCAGCACCGCATCACCGTTCACCGTAAGCTGGCCTTGCATGAAAACCAGGCTGCGCGTGCGCCGTGTCACCGTTGCACGGGCTTCGACCAGCTGGCCTTCCCGGACGGCGGACAGGAAATGGGTGTTCAATTCCAAGGTGATGCATGGCACCCGGCCGCAGGCCTCCCAGGCGACCGTGCTGATGGCATGGTCCATCAGCGTTGACAGAGCTCCTCCATGCACCACACCTGCGGGGTTCAAGTGCGTGGCCCTGACCTGCAGGCCATACACCCATTCCCCGGCTACCCGTCGGGTCATCAGTGGCCCAGCCTGACCGATGAAGCCCGGCAGTTCGAGCAGTTTCCATGGTGTGTCCGTGGGCATGACAACTTGGGTGGCGGAATCGGTGGTCATTCGAGTTTGATTCCCCCGACCTTGATCAGGGTGCCCCACTTGTTGCGCTCTGCCGCTGCGAAGTCCCGGAGTTCGGTGGCCCCTCCCCCCACGGGGTCAAAGCCCAGGTCCAGCAAGCGTTGCCGTGTTTCTGGGCGTGCCAGCACTTTGTTGAAGGCGGCATTAAGTGTGGCAATGACCTCCGGGGGCGTGCCCTTTGGGGCGAACAAACCATTCCACGCAATGACCTCAAAGCCGGGAAGTCCCTGCTCGGCGACGGTGGGGACACCGGGCACAAGGCCGCTGGGTTTGCTGGAGGTGATGCCGATGGCCCTCACCCGACCCGATGCCAAGTGAGGGCGAAGTGCGGTGGGCGTGTCCACAATCACTTGAAGTTGGCCCCCCAGTAGGTCCGACATCGCATTGCCTGACCCTTTGTAGGGCACCCCGAACAGCGGGGCCTTGCTCTGTTCTTTGAGCAGCTCCACCACCAAGCGGGCGGTGGTGCTGGGCATGGCGATGTCAGCCGTGCCTTTTTCCCGCTTGGCAGCGGCCACCAGATCGGCTGTCGACTTCAGGGGAGATTCGCTCCTGACGGCAATTACCATAGGAAACGAGCCGATCAACGCGATGGGCTCGAAGTCCTTTTCAGGGTTAAAGCCGGTCGCCGTGTACAGGTACTCATTCAGCACATGGGTGGCATTGGTCCCCATGGTCAGCGTGTAACCGTTGCCAGTTGCCTGCGCTGCGGCAACGGTCCCGATGTTCCCGCCAGATCCGGCACGGTTGTCGATGACGAAGGGTTGTCCCAGCTCTCTGGACACCAGATCAGACAGGTAGCGGGTAGCAATGTCCGTTCCCTGGCCAGCAGGGTAAGCCACAATAATTTTGACTGGTTTGGTCGGGAAGACGGTTTGCCCCATGGTGAGTGGGCTGACCGCCATGGACAAGGCTGCCACCAGACCGGCGAGAGTTTTCATGAGATGTCTCCTTTAAATTTGATGATGTCATCTGCATTCAGGGACGGGGTGCAGCGCCCGTGCGGTGCAGGGATTCGATCTCCTGCGTCGCAAAACCTATCTGGGTGAGGATTTCGTCGGTGTCCTGGGCAAACCCTGGTGGGGGTCGGCCCGGCGAACCCGGTGTGCCTGACAGCCGCACGGGCGACCGCAGGCCGGTGTATGTCCCTTGGTGAACCACCATGTCCCGGTGCTTGGTGTGAGGGTGTTCCAAAGCGCTAGGCACGGAGTTGACTGGACCAGCGGGCACGCCCGCGCGCATGAGTGCGTCGCAGAGTCGCCCGCACTCAATGTCGGCAATAGCCGCCTCCATCAGCTGCTTCAGCGCCAGTCGGTTATCCACCCGCCTGGCATTGGTCACGAAGCGCTCGTCCACTGGCAAATCGTCCAGCCCGACGTGTGTGCAGAACCGGCGAAACTGCCCGTCGTTCAAGATGCCAATGAACAGGTCACCGCCTTGGGCTTTGAATTTGTCGTAAGGGGCAATGTTTGGGTGGGCACTGCCCAACAGCTCTGGCTCCTTTTGCGATGTGAACCAATTGGATGCCTGTGGCAGCAAAAGACTCAGCGCGGAGTCGAACAGCGTGGCCTCCACGCGCTGACCAGTGCCGGTTCGCCCCCTGGCGTGCAGGGCCATCAGGATGCCAGTCAGTGCCACGTAGCCAGTCAGGTGGTCCACGATGGGAATGCCCACTTTCACGGCACCGATGGACTCGTCGCCATTGATGCTCATCAACCCGCACATGGCCTGTAGCACCGCGTCATAGCCCGGCAATCCACCCAGCGGGCCGTCGCGACCAAAACCGCTGATGGCGCAATAGATCAGCTTCGGGTACCGCTCGCGCAGTGTTTGTTCGAAGCCTATGCCCCAGCGCTCCATGGTGCCTGGTACGAAGTTCTCGATCAACACATCAGCATCAGCCAGCAAGCGGTGCAGAACATCCTGCGCATCGGGCTTGGATAGGTCCAGACTGATGGACCGCTTGCCCCGGTTCAGCGCCAAAAAGTAAGCCGCGTTGCCACTGAGGTCGTGCGGGGGACCGAGTTTGCGGGTTTCGTCGCCTGCCGGGGGCTCCACCTTGACCACGTCTGCGCCGTGGTCTGCCAAGGTCTGGGTGCAGAGTGGACCAGCCAGGACGCGTGTCAGGTCAACCACTCGCATCCCGGCGAGCGCGCCATGAAAGCCAGCGCTCATGTTGGATTTACCCCTTGGTTGGAAGGACGACGATGCCTGTGCCGATCGCGGACAGCTCGTCAGTCTGGTTGCGGGCCTCCTGGGCAATTTCCACCATGTGTTTGCCGTCCTCGATGAATTTTCGTTTGACCTTGCCGGTGATGAACAGCATGTCGCCTTCGGGGTTGTGGCGGCGCACCTGGCAACTGGCCTTGTGCAGGAAACCGGTGTCCCCCATCCAGTTGGTCAGCTGGTGGGTGAGCCAGGAGGTGCGCTCCGGACCGTAGTCGTAAGCACCGGGGGCGCCCACTTCGAGGGCGAACTCTTCTTCCCAGTGGACACGCTCTGGCACGTCCGGGATGCCGAAGCGGTTTTTGATGCCCACGCCCGGGTGAGCATCGATGAGCTTCCACGCCAGTTTGTTCGCTCTGATGTAGAGCCCACCCCAGCCCTGGGCATAGGCCACGAAACCAGTGACGGTCATCGGACCTTTGAACATGGTCTGGAGTTCGTCACCCTCGTTCACGTCTTCCCAGTAACGGGGGACGTTGCCACGGATTTCTTCGTCGCGGTACAGCTTGTAGGCCTCTGACAGTTCTTCGTCCGTGTAGCGTCGCAGCCCACGTTCCCGAACCTCTTTGTATTTGGTGCCATGTTCACGCGCCTGGTCACGCTCGGTGCGAAAGCACCAGCTGTCGGCTTCCGCGACTTTGTCGCCCTGTTGATTGAAGAAATCAACGTGGTAGATCTGCTGCACCGCCCGGCCCGCGAAACGAGTCTGGTGCTCGACAAGATCTTTCAGAAAAGCTTCGGTGCGGATTTCGTCGTTGCGGTAGACAGGCTTGTGCCAAGTCCAGTCCGCGCCGGACCACATGGCGTGCACACCCGGAAGCCCCCCGACATAACCCGACACAATGCGGCTGGTGGAAAACAGGAAACTGGGCAGCGCAACGATGCCCCCGTGGTGCGACTGGGCTGCATAGGCCGGGTCGCACCACAGCGGGTTGTCGTCACCGATGCCGTGGGCGTAGTGGCGAATGTTGTCCCGAGTGGCCTCGTGGCACCACGGCTCAGCCATGTTGTCGATCTTCATGCCGATGCGTTGGCGCAGGTCATCGAGACCACTTTCGGTGATCTTGGGAAAAGCTCTTTCAGTCTGATTGGACATAGACAGTCTCCTGACGTTGGTTGGTTGAGGAAGGGAAAAGGGAGCGGAGGGAGATCACTTGCTGGCAGCGGCTGCCGCGGCTTCGCGGTCGCGCAGCACCTTGCGGTGCACCTTGCCGGCCGGGGTCTTGGGCAGTTCCGGCACGAACACGACATGGCGCGGATACTCGTGCTGGCTGAGTTTGTTTTTGACGAGCTCTTGCAGCTCGGACACCAGCGCACCGGAAGCGGGGCGGTTGCTGACTACAAAAGCTTTGACGACCTGGCCCCGCAATGGGTCGGGGACGCCGATGACTGCGGCTTCCAGTGCATCGGGGTGCATCAGGATGACGTTCTCGATTTCGACGGCACTCATCGTCCAGCCTGCAGAAATGATCACGTCGTCAGCCCGCCCACCGTGGTGAAAGTAGCCATCGCTGTCCATACGGCCCAGATCTTTGGTCGGTATCCATTCACCGCGACGCATCACCATGAGCTGCCCAGTCACATCGACCGGACACTGCTGACCCTGGGCGTCATGGACTTCCACCCGCGTGCCCGGAACGGCCTTCCCGAGCGAACCCCGTTTGACGGGGAAATCTGCCGCGCCGGGGTAACTCGCCAGTACCACACCAATTTCGGTGGTGCCATACATGCTGCACACCTCCAAGCCGAAAGTGCGCTTGACGAAGTCGGCCGTGTCGTCGTCAATTGGTTCGCCCGTGAACGACAGCTTGTTGAAGTAAAAGGGATAGTTGCTCGCCTGGCCGCTGTTTTTCACCATCCGGTAATGAGTCGCGGCTGCCGACATGTTCGTGAACCGGTACCGGGAGAGCGCCTCGATGAGACGAACAGGGTTGAACCGGCCGCTGTACGCCCCAACAGTCAGCCCCAGAGCCAGTGGCGCGAGCGTTCCATGCCACAGGCCATGACCCCAGGCCGGTGATGAAGGGCAGAAGAACCGGTCACCCGGCCGCAGGCCTGTGCCGTACAGCGCAGCCACCATCAACGTGACGAGAGCCTTGTGCGTGTGCTTGACGGCTTCTGGCAGCTCACGGGTGGTGCCAGATGTGTACTGAAAAACTGCCAGATCGTCCGCTTTTGACAGCATGTGGTAGTGATTTGGAAAAGCACGCAGGCCTTCTTCAAACGCTTCGTCGTGGATCTGGATGGCCAGCGATTCGTTGCCTGTGCGGGCATCAGCAGCCTTGGCCTGGTTGGTGACCATCAGTGCGGGCTTGCAGTCATTCACACGCAAGCGAATGCCATCCGGACCAAACAGGGTGAACATGGGCACAGCAATGGCCCCCCGCTTGATGACCCCAAACATGGTCGTGTAGAAGGCGCGAGAAGGCTCCAGCATGATCGCCACACGATCCCCTGCCTGGACCCCCCGTGATTCAAGAAAGTGCGCAAACTGGGCGGATTCCTCTGCCAGCGTGGCGTATGACAGAACCTCGTCTTCGCCATCGGCACGGGCAATGATGAGTGCCGTCTTGTCTGTAGCAGCGTGCCGATCAACACACTCGTGTGCGATGTTGAAAAACTCTCGTTTCCCATCGAACAACTCCCACAACTTGTCGGGGGAGAACTGCGCATGGGCGTCTGCGTAAGTCGTGAGGTCTGTGAGGAGTGACATGGATCTGTTTCGCCGTTTGTTGGTGTGGACAAAGTATCGGCAGATCAGAAAACATTGTCAAATAGCACTTGTTTTTGTACATATACAAAAAAGATATGACTTATGACCACTGCGTAAAACCATCCACTTTTCATGTGAGGAATCCCCCTGTAAATGAGGTGTTGAAGCCCTCATCGAATCGGATTCATGGAGGGATCGATTGCCTCCGAGTGGTGTTCAAAACCCCGAATAAGCTCGGATGGTCTGAGCGATGTGAGGCTTGAACAGTGGCGTCATGACCTAACAAGAACTTGGCCTTTTTGACGCCAGCCAATGGAATGGACGCCCCCACACGTACACCACTTTTGATGCCCAGTGGTAACGCATCAAGGACTTGCTACAAGGTCGGGCAGGCCAGCCCGGAGCCACGGCCAAAGACAACCGACTGTTCGTCGACGCCGTGTTGACATCGAAGGCGAAGAGCCCCAGATCATCACCAGCGCAGACAACGAAGCTCACTGGGTCAAGAAGGGCCACAACGCTTTCTACGTCTACCAGGGCTACAGCACCATCGATACAGACGATGGCTACGTCGAGCACGCCCAGGTGCATCCGGCCAACGAAGCCGAGGTCAACAACAAGCTGTCCCAGGTGATCGATGCCATGACCGCAGCCCACGGCATCGCACCAGATGGCGTGTTGGCTGACAAAGGCTATGCCAGCAAAGCCAACCGGCAATACCTCAATGACAGAGGCATGGCCGATCTCATCCAACACAAGGAGGCCAAGGGCAAGCCCTTGTCACCGATTCTGAAGAAGCTCAACACAGCCATTGGTGGGCTGCGCTTCAAAGTGGAGCAGGGATTCGGCACGATGAAGCGCAGGTTTCACCTGGCCAGGGCGAGGTACCTTGGAGCGGCCAAGGTACGGGCTCAGATGAGTTTGCTGCGTTGGGGATGAACTGAAGGCCCATCGCAAGCTGGAGCGCATGCAACGCCGATGTCGCAAGGCACGGGTGCGCCTACTTGATGCCCGAAAGAGGCCAGAACCCGCAAACGGCGGCGAAAACGGAAAGGATACGCCTTGAAATTGCTCAAAAAGCAAGGCAAATTGGCTTTGAAACCGCAAAACACCGTTGGCAACTTCAGTTGTGCAACGGTCTTCTTCTGTAAATCGCGTCTTCACGTCCAATCTCCCGCCTTTGGGATTGGACTCCAGGGTCAGTCGCTACTCAGATTCGAAGGCCGGAGGGGTGATTTGTACAGGTACAAAAATAAACACACATTGACAAAAAATACCTGATTCCACTACCATTCTCGGTTTAATTTCACTTGTTAACAAATGATCAAAGAACTAAAAACCCAGAATCAACTACTTAGTATCATTCTTGTAGAGCTTAAAAAGTATGACAAATACCAGGGTCTGCACCCTCAAATATTCATTTACACTGAAAATGAAAAAATAGAATTTAACTGGGGAATTTCACGTTGGATTGACAAAGAAAATCAGTCAGCAAATACGCCAATTGAATTGATTCCACTAATTACAGCCATGCAGCGCCGCTATAAAGCTATCGCTTCGCGCTCAGCGGCATAAAAATAGATCAATTTATCAGATCAACATCATTGGCAAATATATGTAAACAAAAGTTGGCAGATTGTTCGGCAAAATACGGGAATACTAATGCTCAAATCGCAAGACTCTAACCCTGTCCAAGCTCAACCTTAAAGTAATGAATCCCAATCGAAGTTCACAGCATGCCCCGCCTCAAATATTTCGTAATCATTGCCTGCCATTGCGCAATGTCAGAAGAATAATTAGTTGTCTCTGAAGAATTTCCGGAATCCGCAGAACACAAGCTTTTTGACTGACAGCCGGGGTGCAAAACTTCCAGGTTGAATTAAAATAGGGGTGGTTTTCTGAGAGTTTTGCCGTGCTGCTTGCCTGACCCGCCACCGATGAATTTTTGTCCGTGCATCGATCAAATGACTGAACTTCATCGCAGATTCATCAATCATATTTGGGAGCACGGCATGCGCTCACGTAACAGCACAGCCGCGACACCTATGGCATTTGTAAGCGCCATCCTGACCGCGTACGAACGAAGGCAATTAGATCCGTCAGAACTGTTGGAGGCGATAGGAATCACTCGAGCTGATGCGGCCAATCTCCATGCCCGCATTACGGCCTCACAAATGGAATACATCTCTGGAGCTGCTATGCGGGAACTCGGAGACGAAGCACTGGGCTGGTTTTCCAGACGACTGCCCTGGGGCAGCTATGGCATGTTGGCCAGAGCCTCCATCACGTCACCAAACCTGGCGGTAGCTATTAAACGTTGGTGCAGGCATCACGGATTACTGACCGATGATATTTCGCTGACGCTAACAACCACCGGCCAGACAGCACGCATCTGTATTTCCGAGCGAGTCGATTTAGGTGTGATGCGGGAGTTTTGTTTGGTGTCAGTGCTGCGAAACATGCATGGCTTTGCTTGTTGGCTAGTGGACTCACGCATTCCCTTGCAAATCGCACAATTCCCTTTTACAACCCCGCCTCACCAACAAGTTTATTCAATTATATTTACGGGGTCAACGCTTTTTCAGCAGCAGGAAGCTGCAATATCATTTGACAGCAGCTACCTAGATCTTGCCGTCCTTCGTGACGAATCTGCTCTTCAGCAGATGCTCCAGAGCGCTTTACCTCTCACCGTTTATCAGTACAAACGAGACCGCTTACTCATGCTCAGGGTCAAACAAATGCTGACACGTTGCCCGTCGAATCAGACGCACACAGCGGACAGCCTAGCACATGCACTGAACATGTCACCACGCACGCTGCACCGACAGCTCAAAGGCGAAGGTACGTCATTGCAATTACTTAAAAATGATGCCCGCCTGAAGAGTGCCACGGCCATGTTGCTGCGAAGTAACCGCCCTTTAAAGCAAGTCGCCATAGCTTGCGGCTTTATAGATGAAAAAAGCTTTATACGTACCTTCAAGAACTGGATGGGGATGACACCGGGCGACTATCGAGATGAACGCCAAGTGAAGAAACTGAACCGATCTCTCATCGCTTCGGAAGCGCAAGATTTCTGATCCACAGGCAAGTGCTTACCGGCTGCACTCGGTGTTGTGTGCTGCGGGCTACAACCTCAAATGGCTGCTGCGCAGGATTGCCAAGAAGGGGGTGACATTCTTGTCTTCGCGTTTTTTGCACCTGCTGGGTCTGCCGAATAATTAAATAGAAAATAAGCTAATGCATTCAAGCAATAGCGGCACTTTGGGTTCAATTTTTCTGCCAAGGGCCTCTGCCCCATCAAGCCAATGTGATGATCTGGTTCAGCAGGCTGCAAACCTGTGCGAAGGCGGCACTGTTGAGCTGTTTCATCGGGTGCGCACTGGCTTGGCGGGTGCGCCAGTCAAACGACTTGGGCTGGTGGCACAGCACATAGCTGGCTTTGCCCGACTTCGCCTTGTTCGCAGCCACCGCAAACGGGTTGTCCGCGTTGTACTCGGCCGTCGTCATCGGCAGCCCGATCACCAGTGACGTGCGTTCGTTGAAGTTGGCAGGCGACAGCACGAGAAAAGGGTGAACGTCCTTCATCTCCCTGCCCGCTTGCGGGTTGCAATCGATCCAGATGATGTCTTGTCGCTCAGGTACCCAAACCGCTCCAGCGGCACCGGTGCGGCGTGTCACCACTTTTCAGCCCCGAGAGGCGCTGCGGCCATGGCCTCGCCGCCATGCCGCGCTGGGTCGAAGCGCCTGAGCCGATCTTCAAGGGACATCGCGACCATGGCCAGCGGCTCGATCACCACCCGCCCGGCCTCCACTGTGATACGTACTTGCTGGTCGGCGTGCAGATTGGCCTCGCGTGCCACTGCCTGTGGCAGGCGCACGCCCAGGTTGTTGCCCCAGTGCTTGACAGACAAAATGGCTTCGGACATACATACTCCTGCGCGTTTAGACGAAGTATAAACATTGTGAGTGTGGGCAACAAACGCACACAGCTCCCCGCGCAGGGAATAAACAAATCAGGAAAGCGGGCGCTCCCGTCACCGCCCACGATGCAGTTGCCACACCCGCGCAGCGTCAGCAGCTCGTTCATGGCGCCGCCCCACAGCAGGCTCATGGGTTTCATGTTGCCGCCCAGGGCGACCATGTCAAGGACGCAGCTTGCCCATCAACGTCCGCAAGTTCACCGCAGTGACGCCATCCCCCACTGGGACAACCTCGCCGCCCGCGCCGCTGTGGACCAGAAATTTATGGGCGGGTTGCAAGTCTTCGCAGGCGCTGTAAAAACCCCGGCGGGGTTTGGCAGTCGCGCCTTTTTTCACTTCAATGGCCATCAGGCCCAGGCCGGGTGCTTCGATCAGCAAGTCGATCTCGGCACCGTTGCTGCTGCGGTAAAAACCGCACTGTGCCTCGCGCGGCGCGGCATTGAGCAGGGTTTCGATAACGAAACCTTCCCAGCTGTTGCCCACCACCGGATGCGCCAACAATGCATCGTGGTTGGCCAGCCCCAGCAAAGCGTGCAACAAGCCACTGTCGCGCACATAGACCTTGGGCGACTTGACCAGGCGCTTGCCCAGGTTGCTGTGCCAGGGCGCGAGTTTGCGCAGCAACATCAGGTCGCCCAGCATGTCCAGGTAGCGGTGGATGGTCTTGGCATCCAGCATCAGGCCCTTGGCGAGCTGTGCCACATCGAGCAAGCTCCCCTGCAGATGCGCCAGCATGGTCCACAGGCGGCGCAGGGTTTGCGCGGGCAGGCGCGAGCCGTAGCTGGGCAGTTCGCGCTCCAGATAGGTACTGATGAGGTTCTGGCGCCAGTGCATGCTTTTGACATCGCTGCTCGCCAGCAAACTGTTGGGAAAACCGCCGCGCAGCCACAGCGTGTTGTGTTGTTCATCATTCAACTCAAGCGCTTGCAACGGCGGCAACTCCAGGTAAGCCACACGTCCGGCCAAGCTTTCTCCCGACTGGCGCAACAGTTCGCCGGTGGCGGACCCCAGCAGTAAAAACTGGCCAGCTGTTTGCCCCCTGCGGCGACCCTCGTCGATCAGGCTGCGCAATATGGGAAACAGTTCCGGCATATGTTGCACTTCGTCCAGGATCACCAGGCGTTGGCTGTGCAGCGACAGATAGGCTTCAGGATCAATGAGTTTTTGCCGGTCGCTTGGGCGTTCGATGTCCAGGTAGACCGCCGAACGCGCATCCCCGATCTGCCGGGCCAGCGTGGTTTTGCCAACCTGGCGCGCGCCCAGCAGGGCAACGGCTGGGTAATCAGACAGTGCAGCGTCAATGGAAGGTGTTAGATAACGATCAATCATCAATGCAAAAAGTGGAATATGATCCGCATTTTACATGGTAAAGTTGACATCGAGTTGCTTCATGTCACCTCACTTTCCTTCACCTTGTCTCATCTCGTCACTTGCCGACAGTGCAGCGCAGCGAACGGGAAAGCAGGCCTTCAGCGGCGCATCTGTGTGGGACATGCCCTGTAGGATTGCACTGTGCTCGTCACCGAATCATGCGTCAGACCTGCCAACCATGACCATCACCACGTCTGTTTACATCGCGACCAGCCTGGACGGATTCATTGCACGCGAGGACGGCTCCATTGACTGGCTGTCGCAAGCAAACACCGCCGTTCCGCCTGGCGAAGATTGCGGCTATGCGGCATTCATGGGCTCGGTCGACGTTGTGGTGATGGGACGCAATACCTACGAGCAAGTCGCGGCATTCGAGCCATGGCCCTATGCAGGCAAGCGCGTGGTGGTTCTGACATCCAGACTTATCGACTTTCGCAAAGGCCCGGAAATCCAGCTCGAACAGAGTGCGGAGCTCCCACAAGCACTGCTGAAGCGCTTGGCGTCGGAAGGCTGCAAACATGCCTATGTCGATGGCGGCAAGGTCATTCAAAACTTTCTGTCGCATGGCCTGATTGACGCACTGACCGTCACAACCGTCCCCATCCTCATTGGCGGAGGTCGCCCACTGTTCGGGCGACTCCCCGGCGACGTGAGATGGACGGTTGCCCGTTCCAAGGCATACGAGTTTGGTTTCGTTCAAACGACCTACCTGGTGCGCGCTGGCAACTGATAACAGCGCCAAACAGGCGAACGCCGAAGGCGGTCAGGATCCGCGTCGCTTGTGCGTCACGCAAGATGCATGGCGATGCGGGGGCAAACTCAGCTTCTGCTGCCGTCAATCAACGACTGGATCACGCCAGCGCCCGTGCCACCTTCGGGGTCGAGCTGCTTGACCTTGGACAGGAATTCAGCAGCTTGTGCCGAGTCGTGCTGACGCAAGCGGATGAAGGCCAGCGCCTTGAGCGTGAACACCCAGAAGCGCGCTGGCCCCGGCGAGGTGAAGTCGGCCATGTCGTGGGTCACGCTGCGCCAGTCATCGGGCAGGCCCGCCTGCTTTGCAGCAACAGCCAGTCCTTTGAGGGCGACCGCTTCGGCCTGCTGGAAGTCGGCTTGTCTGGCGTGGTACTTGTAAAGCAGGTAGTACACCGACGGGCATGTCGGTGCGCTGATCTGGGCCGTCAGCAGCAGCGCCAGCACGCGCTCGGGCGACTCGGCGGTGCGCGCTTCGTCCAGCAGCGCTTTGACTTGGGGCGGCACGTCGCCACCGAACAGTTCGGTGGACGACTCGCCAGTCAGGATGTTCACCACGTGCCCGCAGAGGCCGCCAGGCGTGCCACCACCTCGCCACCCAGCAGGTGTTTTTCGAAGATTTCCGGCACGTCTTCCACCTTGACTTTGCTGTACAGCACGCTGTCGGGGAACACCACCACGTTCACCCCACCTTCGCACGGGCCCAGGCAGCCCGAGTAGGTGACCGCCACCTGTTCATGGGCGTTGCGGGATTGCACCTGTTGCCAGAAAGCCTGCAGTACAGCCTGGCTGCCTTGCGCCGCACAGCAGCCGCGTGGGTGGCCTGCCGGGCGTTGTTGCGAGCAAACGAAAACACTGCGTTCGGGACGGGACATGACAAAACTCCGATGAGGCCAGCACGCTGGCCGGGGTGGGTTGGAAGGGTTGAAATCGAGCAGAAAAGTGAGGCCCCCTTGCTCAGGTATGCAAAGGTCTGGGCAGGGCGAAAGTCGAGAAAACAAATGGGCAACCTGGGCATCAGCCCGTGCCGCCCACCAGCCGGTTGTAGACCTCGCGCAGCAGCGCCAGCTCGCTCATGGCGCTGCCACGCAGCAGGCTCATGGGTTTCATCTCGCCACCCAGTGCGGCCATCGTGGCCTTGGGTGCATCGGGCGTGGTGAAGCGCAGCAGGTGGATGCGCACGGGGCCATCGGGCGTTTGCGCCCAGTGGTTGAAGTCTGGCGCCAACTCCACTTCGTCCGCGTTCAAGCCGCAGGCATCCACGGCGGCTTGTTTCACGGCATCGCTGGCGTGTTCGGGGCCCACTTCAGCGGGTGGTGCAGCCATGGGTGTGGCGTTTTCCGGCAGCGCGGCGGGCCACAGCAAGGTGGTGCCCCAGCGCGGGAACAGCAGGGCCATGCTGTAGCTGTCAAAGTGCGTGAAGATCACGCGGTTGTGGGCCAAGGAGTCGGGCAGGTTCATGGTGTTGTTCATGTTCGCGGTCAGCGGTAGCCTTCTTCACGCAATACCTGTTGCACCACCGGTCGGGCGCGCACCAGCTGGTAGTGGGCCGCACAACGCGGCGGCAGCGCCAGGCCGGTTTTGTCGGCCCAGAACTCGACGTAAAACAGCGCCGCGTCCGCAATGGAAAACGCGCCGCCCACGGCATAACCTGCGTCGGGCAACAGCCCTTCGATCACGGCAAATGCCTCGGTCACCCTCTCGCGCCCTTGCGCCTGAATGGCTGCTTGCCATGTGGCTTGCTCGGTCGCTGAAAGGCCTGTGGGCAGGTAGCGGTCGGTGGTGAATATGCGGGTGTAGCCCTGGCCGTGCACGGTGCCCACCACGTAGTCCATCAGCGCCATGGCCTGGGCGGCCAGCAGTGTGTCGTCGGGCAGCAGGCGCTTGCGCGGGTAGGTGCGGGCCAGCCAGTAGGCAATGGCCTGGAACTCGGTCAGCGCCTCGCCGCCGTTCAGCACCAGGGTGGGAATGGTCCCCTTGGGGTTGATGGCCAGGTAGCCGGGACGGCGGTGGTCGCCCGCAGGCATGTTCAGCACCGTGACTTCAAACGGCAGCTCCAGCTCTTCGAGCAGGATGTGAATGCCCGTTGAGCACGAGCCCGGCACCATGTAGAACTTGAGGGTCATGGCGCTGCCCTTGCAAGAACCGTGACAGCGTGGTTTGCGCTTGCATGCGGCTTGCTAACACACCTGTTGTGCGGGGCGCGGGGCGGCAGGGCGTGTCGGGTCTGTGCACTTTGTTGCCCGGCTGTGTCGCGTTTGTCCGCTTATGTCCAGACTTTTTGATTTGCCACTGAACCACGATGATTTGCGCCGCTGGCGGGGGTGCGCGCGCCGCTTCTGGCTGAGCCGCCGCCATCCGGTGGCACACACTGCGCAGCCTGACGTGCCCACGCCTGTGGTCGAGGCCGCGTTGCGCGCGGCATACCCGCTGGCCGATGCCATCCCACCCCCCGCCACCCCTGCGCAATGGCCCCGGGCCATGGGGCAAACCTTGCATTGCCTGAGCGGTAACGATCGTGTGCCGGAAGGCTGGGCCGTGCTGGGTGCCTGCCTGACCAGCGAAGACCGCGCGCAAGCCCGCATCGACGTGGTGACGCAAGGCCCCATGGGCTTTCAGCTGTTCAAAGTGCGCTGTGCCACCGTGGGTGACGAGTCCGATGTGGACGCCGCCGCGCTGTGGACGCATGTGATGGCGCGCTGCGGTTTTCGGGTGCAGAGCGTGGGATTGCTGCTGGTGGACACCGACTTCACCTACCCCGGCCACGGCTGCTACGCGGGCCTGTTCCGCGAGGTCGATCTGGCACCCGTGCTGGGCTCGCGCCCCGTTGCGCAGTGGCTGGAAGGCATGCGCACCTGCGAGCGCGGCCCCGAACCCGCTGCCACCCCCGGCCCACACTGCACCCAGCACGGCGGCTGCGAATTCAACGCGCAATGCCACGTCCGCTCGACCTGCCCGCCCCCAGACGTGACCGAGCGCCAGGCCAGCCTGGACATCGTGGGGCGCGAGCTGGCTGCCGAACTGAGTGCGGCCGGCCATGCCAACGTGTACAGCGTGCCGATGCAAAGCCTGTCCAACCCGCGCCACCGCCGCGCTGTGCAGGCCGTGCAACAAGGTGGCCCGGTGCTGGCGCCCGAGGCATCGGCGCAGATGCGTGCGCTGCCTTACCCGCGCCACTGCCTGCGGTTTGACACCATTGGCCTGGCCGTGCCCCTGTGGCCGGGCACACAGCCCTATCAGGTGCTGCCGCTCCAGTGGTCATGCCTGGTGCAACACGCCAACGGCCACACCGAGCAACACGGTTTCCTGGCCGATGCACAGGGGCCCGATCCGCGTCGCGCCTTCGCACAGTCACTGCTGCTGGCGCTGGGCGACAACGGGCCTGTGCTGGCCTACAACGCCGGTTTCGAGCGCAACCGCATCCGCGACCTGGCCGCGTTGTTTGAAGACCTGGCTCCCGCGCTGCAAGCCGTGCTGGACCGCCTGGTTGACCTGTACCCCATGGCCCGTGCGCACTACTACCACCCCGTCATGGCGGGATCGTGGTCGTTCAGGTCCATCAGCCGTGCGGTGGCCCCTGAGCTGCAAAACAGGCTCACAGCCATCGAGCGCGATGGCCACCCATCGGCGCAGGCCGTGTTTGCACGCCTGCAGCAACGCGGGCTCGATGCTTCCAGCCGCCAGCGACTGCGCACTGCCCTGCAAGCGCACGGTCAGACCGAGACCGAGGTGGTGCGCCACCTGGCCCACCTGCTTGAACACGCAGCCCCTTGCCCCTCGGCCTGATGGCCGATGCCACCCCCCCAATCGCGCCAGACCATGACCCACCACTCGCCAAGCACCGCACCACATACCCCACCCCTCCCGGTGCCAGACACCGCACCTCACACGGTGGCGGATGGAGGGTCAGACACTGTTCCCACTATCAACCCGCTGACCGATGACGACTTTGCCCAGCTCGAAGCCATGCTTGACGGCATGCGCCAGCGGCGCGCAGCCACGCCCACCTGGGAGTTTTGTGAAGGCTTCATGGCCGCCCTGATTTGCTGCCGCCGGGCCATTGAACCTGCCGAGTACTGGCCCGTGCTGCTGCCTTTGCCCAACCCGTGGCACAACGCCCTGCAGGAACAGCGATTCGAGGACCTGTGGACGCGGCGCTGGTACGCTGTGCGCCACGCGTTGGACACCCCGGTCACGTCGCTTGACGATGCGGGTGCCTACCAACCCGCGTTGGACCACGTCACTGACCCTGTCGTCCACCCTGGCGCACATCCCTCGGTGGCCGCCGATGCGCCCGCCGTCCCAGGCAGCCACCCGCAAGCCCTGCAGGCACCTTCTTTCGGGCAACGGTGGGCGCAAGGTTTCATGGCCGTGGTGCAGGCCTGGCCAGACGAATGGAAGGGGCCGCGCAACACCAGCGCGCAGGCCTGGCGCGCATCGGCACTGGGGTGGGTGGAAGCCCTCACACAAGCCGACACCGCGCTCCCCACCCAAGCTGCGTTTGCCGACAGCGAAGGCCCGCCCACCGTCAGCAGCACGCGCATGAAGGCGTTTGCCGATGCCATCTGGGCGGTCTACAACATGCGCGACATGTGGCGCACCCTGGGGCCACGCGTGACCACGGCACACAAGCTCGCCACCCCTGGCCGCAACGACCCGTGCAGCTGCGGCAGTGGCAAAAAATACAAAAAATGCTGCGGGGGTGTGGCAGACGGTGCGGTTTAACGCACAGGGTGTGTGGCACACCGCACCGACGCCGATGGCCGTGCGACGTAGCCTGACTTACCGCCACTTTTCATCGGCTGCAGACACGGCAACTTCGTTGCCGAGCCCAGCAGACTGACAAGGGAAGGCGGCTCTTCAGTCAACCCAAAGGAGTCACCATGACCTACTCAAAACTGCTGCTGGCAGGCGTTGCCGCATTGGCATTGGCCGGATGCATTTCGGCCCCTGCCGGCCCTCCAGGCCCACAAGGCGCCACGGGACAACCGGGTGCCCCAGGGAACACGGGCAACACGGGCTACACCGGCGCCACGGGCAGCCCAGGCGCGCCCGGCAACACGGGTGCAACCGGCCGCACAGGTGCCAAAGGCGACACAACGGGCGGCACGGTGGTCATCGTCCCGGCCCAGTGACCGCAGCGCACCGCATGACCACCGGCACTTTTGCGCGCCGCCCACTGGCCCTGGTGGCGCTGGCCACTTTGGTGTGTGTGGGCAACGCGCTGGCGGCGTCACCAGGCGCCTCAGCCCAGGCGCAGGCGCGTTACCGCGACGAGATGGCCCGCTGCAACAGCGGCCAGTCTCACCAGACCGTTGCCACCTGCCGCCAGGAAGCCGGGGCGGCCCTGGCCGAGGCCAGGCAAGGCAACCTCCACAACGATCCGGCGCAATACTCAGGCAATGCGCTGCAACGCTGCGCCGTGCACCAGGGGGATGACCGCGTGGCTTGCGAAGCGCGCATCCTCGGTCAGGGCGATGTCACCTCTGGCACCGAGGCGGGTGGCCTCTTGCGCCGAAGCATCACCGTGACACCGGCGCAATAGGCATCCCAACGGCTCATCCGCTTGGATGTACAAAAACCATATGATACGCATATACTTCGTATACGTTTCATATGGAGATAGCCCATGGGCATCGTCAAAATTTCAGACCTCATGCATGAGAACTTGCGTGTGGCGGGCAATGCCCTCAGCCGGTCCATCAACGCGCAGGCCGAGCACTGGATGCGCGTCGGCATGCTGGCCGAAATGCACCCCGAGCTGAACCACCGGGACATCTGCCAACTGCTCATCCGCGCCGAGCTGGCGGGTGGCTTGGACTTGGCCGGGGCCCTGTCTGGTCAGCCGGGCAAGCCCGGTGCCGCCCTGGCAGACGCTCACTGATGGCGCGCGACATTCCCCTGCTCGGCGCAGAAGGCCTCGCCATGGCGCGGCAAGCGGGCAGGCTGGCCGCCGAGGTGCTGGGCATGATCGAGGCCCACGTGGTGCCAGGCGTCAGCACCGCCTCGCTGGACCGCCTTTGCCACGAGCACATCGTCAACGTCCAGGGGGCCATTCCCGCCAACCTGGGCTACCACGGCTACCCCAACACCATCCTCACCTCGGTCAACCAGGTGGTGTGCCACGGCATCCCTTCGGCAACCCAAATCCTGAAAATGGGCGACATCGTCAACATCGACGTGGCCGTCATCAAAGAGGGCTGGTACGGCGACACCAGCCGCATGTTCTTCGTTGGCGCACCCAGCGTACTGGCCCGCCGCTTGGTCGACGCCACACATGAAGCGCTGCTGGCCGGTATCCAGCAGGTCAGGCCGGGGGCGTCCCTGGGCGACGTTGGCCACGCCATCCAGTCCGTGGCCCAACGCGAATGCTTCAGCGTGGTGCGCGATTACTGCGGGCACGGCATCGGGCAGGTCTACCACGGCGAGCCCAATGTGCTTCACTACGGCCAACGCGGAGAAGGGCTGAGGTTGGAGGCGGGCATGGTTTTCACCATCGAGCCCATGCTCAACGCGGGCAAGCGCGACACCCGGAAAATGCCAGACGGGTGGACCGTGGTGACCCAGGACCGGTCGCTGTCCGCGCAGTGGGAACACATGGTCGCCGTCACACCCGACGGGCACGAGGTGCTGACGCCCTGGCCCTGAGCCATGGGGTCTGCTTCGATCAGGCGATCAGGCACATCGCGCATCTGCTGGCCAACCCATGTCCAAGACCGTTCGGTAGCGAACAGACAGCAGCGTGAATGGCCGGTCAACTGTGCCCCACAACCACAGAATGAATTCATGAACGCAATCAAAATGCTGGGCCTGGCCCTGATCGTGGCTGGCGCATTGGGCTTGGCCTATGGCGGTTTCAGCTACACCAAAGACACCACCGCCGTGAAACTGGGGCCCATCGAGCTGTCAGTCAAAGAAAAAGAAACGGTCAATGTGCCCCTTTGGGCAGGCATTGCCGCCATCGTGATCGGTGGGGCTTTGCTGGTTTCAGGTGGAAAAAGCCGGTAGTCCCTTCGCCGGAACCCCCAAACGCGGCCATGCGCCCCGTCAGCTCCCGCCAGCCTTCACCCACCCCAGCACCCGATCCGCCTCCACGCGCCAATCCGCGTTGCGGGCAAACCCGGGCGCGCCCTTCGGGCCAAACACCCCGGCATCGGCCAAATCGGCCACCCAGGCCTGGCGTTCGGCGGTGCCGCTGGCGCTCCAGGGCGTCAGCCCGGCGTCGCGCACGGTTGCGGCCACTTCGCGCACCTCTTCGCTGCGGCGGCGCCCATGTTCGATCACACGTTGGAAGAAGTAGGCCGCCTGCTTTTCCCAGTCGATGCCGGGGAAGGTTTCGTACAGGCTGGCCACCACCGCGTCTTCCACGCCGTAGTGGCGGGCGGTGGTCAGGCTTTCGCTCACCATGGCCTCCAGCCCTTTGATCATCACGCTGCGGCACATTTTGGTGGCGCTGGCCACACCCAGTTCGTCGCTTGCTACTTTGCTGGCAAAGCCCAATGCATTCAGCAGGGGTTGAAGCGCGGCGGCGTGTGTGCCGCCCAGCAGCAGTGGTACTTTGATGCGGTGCGGCGGCACGCTGGTCATCACCGCGCCTTCTACGTAGCGGGCACCGGTGGCGTCCACCACGGCGGAGGCGCGTTGTTTGGCACCGGGCGAGGCCGAATTGAAGTCCAGAAAAAACACGCCGACCTGCAAGCCGGGCGCAGCGGCGTGGGCCACTGCTTCGGTCTGGCTGGCGGTCACGGCGCTGACCACCAGTTCGGCCTGCGCGGCCAGCGCGGCATGGCTGGTCGCCAGCGTCACGCCGTGGGCCTGTGCGTGGGCGTGCAATGCCGGTGCCTGGGCGGGGTCGGCCAGCTTCAGGTCGAACGCCGCCACGGCCAAGCCCTGCGCACGCAGGTCTTCAGCCAGGATGCGGCCCACCTCGCCATAGCCGATGAGGCCCACCTGAGTGCTGCCGGTTGGGGTGGTGCCGGTGCGGTGGGTGTCGATGGGGGGCGTGGCGCTCGGATTCATGGTCAAAATGGCATCTGGCGCTTATGTATCGGGCGAAAGCAGCTTCAATCGATGTAGCGGAAGCCAGCCTTTTCCAAGCCGGGGCGCATGTTGTACATGTCCAGCCCCAGCACGCCGCTGGCGAGTTTGGCGCGTTTTTCGCCTTCGAAGCTTTCGCGCTTCTGCGCGGCGGCCAGGGTTTCGGCGGCTTTGGCTGCGGGCACGCAAACCACGCCGTCGTCGTCGGCCACGATCACGTCACCGGGTGTGACCAGCATGCCCGCGCACACGATGGGGATGTTGACCGAGCCCAGCGTGGCCTTGATGGTGCCCTTGCTGCTGATGGCTTTGCTCCACACCGGAAAGTCCATTTCCTGCAAGGTTTTCACGTCGCGCACACCGGCGTCGATGACGAGCGCACGCGCCCCGCGCGACTGGAAGCTGGAGGCCAGCAGGTCGCCAAAGTAGCCGTCGGTGCACTCGGCCGTCACGGCGGCCACCACGATGTCGCCGGGCTGAATTTGCTCTGCGGCGACGTGCATCATCCAGTTGTCGCCGGGTTGCAGCAGCACGGTCACGGCTGTGCCCGACACCTGCTTGCCAGGGAAGATGGGGCGCATGTAGGGCTTGAGCAGGCCCACGCGGCCCATGGCCTCGTGAACGGTGGCACTGCCCAAAGCGGCCAGGCCGTCGGCAGCGGCGCGGTCAGCGCGGGTGATGTTGCGGTAGCAAACGCCAAGTTCAAACATGGTGATGATTCCTGAAATGAGAGCTTGAACCGCTTGTATATAAAGCGGTGAAGGCTGAAAAAGCTTTGAAAAATGAGGCTGTGGCGGCTTACTGGCCCTTGGCCTTCAGTGCCGCGTCCAAGCGGGGGAACACGCGGCGGGCGTTGCCCTCGTACACGGCGTAGCGGTCGTCGGCGCTGAGTTGCGTGCTGGCCTCGATGTAGCGCTTGGTGTCGTCGTAGTAGTTGCCGGTTTCGGGGTCGATGCCGCGCACCGCGCCGATCATTTCGCTGGCAAACAAAATGTTCTTCACCGGGATCACCTTGGTCAGCAGGTCGATGCCGGGCTGGTGGTACACGCAGGTGTCAAAGAAGATGTTGTTCAGCAGGTGGTCTTGCAACAGCGGTTTTTTCAGCTCTTGCGCCAGGCCACGGAAGCGGCCCCAGTGGTAGGGCACGGCACCGCCGCCATGGGGAATCAGGAACTTCAGCGTGGGGAAGTCTTTGAACAGGTCGCTGGTCAGGCACTGCATGAAGGCCGTGGTGTCGGCGTTCAGGTAATGGGCGCCGGTGGTGTGGAAGCAGCTGTTGCAGCTGGTGCTCACGTGGACCATGGCGGGGATGTCGTACTCCACCATTTTTTCGTAAATGGGGTACCAGGCCCGGTCGCTCAAAGGTGGGCTGGTCCAGTGGCCGCCGCTGGGGTCGGGGTTCAGGTTCAGGCCCACGTTGCCGTATTGCTCGACGCACTTCACCAGCTCGGGGATGCAGGTGGCGGGGTCCACGCCGGGGCTTTGCGGCAGCATGGCGGCGGGAATGAAGTGGTCGGGGAACAGCTGGCTCACGCGAAAGCACAGCTCGTTGCAGATGGCCGCCCAGGTGCTGCTGACGTTGAAGTCGCCAATGTGGTGGGCCATGAAGCTGGCGCGGGGGCTGAAGATGGTCAGGTCAGACCCACGCTCGCGCATCAGGCGCAGCTGGTTTTGCTCGATGCTTTCGCGCAACTCGTCGTCACTGATCTTCAGGTCAGCCACTTTGGGGCTAACCGACGGGTCTTTGATGCCCGCAATTTGCTGGTTGCGCCAGTTTTCAAGCGCCTTGGGGGCGGTGGTGTAGTGGCCGTGGCAGTCGATGACAAGTGGGGAGCCGGAAGCTTTGGGCATGGCAAGTTCTCTGGGTGATGAATGGGGGGAAGCGATGGGCGGGGGCAGTTGCCGCGCAGGTCAGGTGTGTACAGGCGTCATGCCATGGCGCTGCTTGAGGGCTGCGGTGAGGGGGGTGTTCAGGTGCGCCAGAAAGGCCTGGGCCAGCTCGGGCTGCTGGCTGGCTGTGGCCACGCAGCCGCTGAAGGTGGTGATGAAGGCGCAAGCGGGCGGCAGCAGCCCGGCGATGGTGATGCCGGGCAGGCCCTGCAACTCGCTCAGCTGCTGAAAGCCCAGGCTCACCTCGCCACGGGCCACCTGGCTGCCCACGGGCACGCCGGGCTTGGCCTGCACGGTGCGGCTGGCCAGCGCGTCGGCCAAGCCCCAGCGTTCAAACAGGCGCATCAGGTGCTGGCCGCTGGGGCCGGTGGAGTAGCCGATGCTGGTCGCCGCTTCCACCGCTGCGCGCAAAGCGGCTTCGCTGCTCACATCCGGGGCGGGTTGACCCGCTGGCACGGCAATGGCCACGGGCGAGTGCACGTAGTCCACCCGGCCCGGCAGCACGTGCTGGGCGGCCATGAGTTTGTCGAGCGCGTCGCTGGCCAGCAGCACCAGGTCAAAGGCTTCGCCAGCGGCCACGCGTTTGGCGGCATCCACGCCGCCCACCGATTCGATGGCCACTTTCACGCCGGTGCGCGCCTCGAAGCCGGCGGCCAGTTCGGCCAGCACGGCACGCGTGGCCATGGACGAGATGCCGGTCAGAACGGCTGTGTGGGGGCTGGTGGTCATGGCACGGTGGTCTGGTGGAATGTCCGGATTGTGTGGGCCAAACAGTCATGCGTAAAGCAGATAATACCTATAGCTGGTAATCGTTTTTGGTATATCTGGCGAGCAACACCACACTAGCGGGTCGCGCTTCACCGCCACCGGAGACAACATGGACTTCAGGCAAATCGAGAGTTTCGTGCGCGTGGCCGAGCTGGGCAGCTTCACCAAAGCCGCGCAGATGCTGGGCATGACGCAACCCGCGCTGTCACGCCAGATCCGCATGCTGGAGGTGGACCTGCACCAGAGCCTGCTGGTGCGCAACGGCCGCGGTGCCGTGCCCACCGAAGCGGGCAAGCTGCTGCTCAGCCACGGGCGGGGCATCTTGCACCAGGTGGCCCGCGCGCGCGAAGACCTGGGCCGCGTGCGCGGCGCGCTGGCAGGCCGCGTGGCCATTGGCCTGCCGCCCAGCCTGGCCCGCGTGCTGACCGTGCCGCTGACCCGCGCCTTTCGCGCCCGGTTGCCCGAGGCGCGCGTGTCCATCAGCGAAGGTCTGAGCACCCAGATGCAGGAATGGCTGGTGGACGGCAGGCTGGACATTGCCGTGCTGTACAACGCCCGCGCCAGTGCCGACATCGACATCAGCCCCCTGCTGGACGAAGACCTGTTCCTGGTGCAACCCCGCCAGCCCGGCTTGGCCGAAGACCCGCCCCCCGGCCCCATCACGCTGGCCGAGGTGGCCGCGCTGCCGCTGGTCATTCCCAGCCGGCCCAACGCCATCCGCACCCATGTGGAAACCGAGATGGCGCAAATCGGTTGCCGCATGCAAGTGGCGCTGGAAATTGACGGTGTGTCGGCCATCCTCGACCTGGTGGCCGACGGTGCCGGGGCCGCGCTGCTGTCGCGCAACGCGGTGGCCAGCTGCATCAGGCCGTCGGCCTACCAGGTGCGCGCCGTGTGCGACCCACCGCTGCGCACCCGGCTGTTTTTGGCCGTCAGCTCCATGCGCCCCACCACGCTGACGCAACACGCCACGCTGGAGCTGATTCGCAGCACGCTGGCGGAGGGGAAATGAAATGACTCAATGCGCTGAGCAAAATGACTCAACGCGTTGAGTAGTTGGAGCCGTGCCATGACCGAACCCCTGCTGTATTCCTTCAGGCGATGCCCCTTTGCCATCCGGGCGCGGCTGGCGCTGGCGCAGGCCGGGGGGGCGGTGCGGACGGTCGAGGTTGACTTGAAGCACAAACCCGCCGCTTTGCTGGCCGTGTCGCCACAGGCCACGGTGCCCGTGCTGGTGCTACCCGACGGGCAGGTGCTGACCCAAAGCCTGGACATCATGCGGTGGGCGCTGGCGCAGCACGACCCGGCGGGCTGGCTGCTGCCACGCCAGCCCGAGCGTGACGAAATGTTGATCAAAACAACCGATACCGCTTTCAAGCATTGGCTTGACCGCTATAAATATGCGGAACGTCACCCGGGCCAGACGCGCGAGCACTACCGCCAGCAGGCGGTGGATGCCCTTATCGCCCCGCTGGAACAGGCGCTGAGTACTGACGGCCTGTGGCTGGGCGGTGCACAGCCGGTGCTGGCTGACGCGGCCATCTTTCCATTTGTGCGCCAGTTTGCTGCGGTGGAGCCCGCCTGGTGGGCCAGCAGCCCGTTCCCGGCCACGCAGGCGTGGCTGAAAAGCTGGCTGGCCAGCGCGCTGTTTGTGGGCGTGATGCGCAAGCCGGTGGCTTGCGTCGATGTTCAACACGCAGGCGAGATCGGCTGAACCGACATGTCTGCACGCGTGCCCCCCTCGCTCGGCACCAGGCCTTCGGTCGTGGCACCATCGGCTGCGCCGCAAGGCCTGCAGGTGTCGCTGGCGCAGGTCAACGCCTTGATGGCCGGGGTGGGTTCCACGCACCGGCACGCGGTGGCCGAGCAGCTGTTGCGGCTGGTGGGCGCGCACGTGCCGCTGGCGCAGTGCACTATTTTCAGTTTCGAGCACCCCAACCGCCCGCGCATTGTGGCCATGGGCGACCGCTCGCGCACCAGCGCCTTGCCGCGCATCGCGCAGGCCTACGTGACCCGTTTCTTCCGCCTCGACCCGGCGCTGGCTGTGGTGCCGGGTGTGCACCCGGTGGCCCAAAGCGCGGGGCGGGTGCATGGTGCGGACTCGGGCGAAGGTCCAACGCCGGTTGCCAATGAGCATGTGCAGAGCCTGGCTGACCTACGCATCACCCTGCACCGCCAGCGGCCGCAAGACATCACCCACCCCGAGTACCGGCAGGTTTGTTACGAGCTGCCGCAGGTGGCTGAGCGACTGGCGCTGCTGGCGCGGTACGAGGGGCGGTTCTGGATGTCGGTCAATTTTTACCGGGGGGTGGAACACGGCCCGTTTGACGACGCGGGCGTGGCCATCGTCCAGGCGTTTGCTCCCACTATTCAGCACGCGGTGCGCCTGCACCACACGGGCAACGCGCTGCAGCAAGACTTGTCTGGCCTGATGCAAGCCCGTGCCGCCCGCCGCAACCCCAGCCTGACCCAGCGCGACCACGACGTGCTGGCCAGCTTGCTCAAAGGCCAGGCCACCGACGCCATGGCCGAGAGCCTGGGGCTGACCGTTTCCAGCGCGCAAACCTACGTGAAACGCCTCTACCGCAAGCTGGGCCTGTCGGGCCAGCGCGAGCTGCTGGCGTGGTTGATGGAGCCGGGTGAGGGCGAGTGAGCCCGGTTGCGGTCCAATCCTCCGAACTTCAGGCTACGCCAAACAAGTAGCGGATTTGCGAGTGGCGTTTTTGAGATTGCCCACCGATTGCACGATGTAGGATCGCGGGACTCAAGCGGGCCATTTCTGTCGTGTTTTGGGTCATTTTTCACCCCAAGGACGTGCCTGAGGCCCATTTTGGGCACACCTTGGCAACACCCCGGCAAAGTACCGCCACGACCCAACTCAATCTGTGGACGCCAGCTCCTTGACCACCACGGCCACCGAGCCTGCGTCAGGCAAATGCGACAGGGCACCGACCAGATCGTCACGCACTTGGGCCATCAGCGCATCGAACCGACCCGCGTCCACGCCCAGACTGGTGGCAATTGTTTGCACATAATCGCGCTCAGCCTGGCTGAGGTGGCCGTCGGCATAGGCGGTCATCAGGCACATCAGCACGGCGGTGTCGGCAAACTCTGACGGACTTCCTGCCAAGTCTGCGGTGTTGAACTGGCGGGTCTCTGGGCTGGCCATCAAGTTGGCAGTGGTCGGCATGTCAGCGCTGCGAGATGCCTCGTAAAACTGACCGATCAGCGCGGCTTCGGCGGGCTGAATGCCGTCAACAGTGGCCACTGCCAACATGGCCTTGGTGAGTTGGGTCACCTGTAGCGGGCTGAGGCTCTGGTCTTGGATGGGATGCATGGTGGTCTCCTGTTTAGGAACAAGTCCAATGAAACTTGAAGTCGCTTGAAGTGTGAATGCGGTCAGCGCGTTAACGCGCTAGCGCACGTTTGCGCGCCGCCAGCAGGTTGCTCTGGATGTCAGCCGTCGCCATGTCGCGAAAACGTTTTGGCAGCAGGGTGCGGCGCGAGGTTTCCGACACTGCCAGCAGTTCCATGAATTCGATCATGTCGCGCTCTTGCGGGGGCATGAAGTCATGAGTGGCAACGCTGAGCACCGCAGCATCCAGTGGTACTGCCTGCATGCGGGCGGATTCCACCGCCAGCAGCGCCAGGGCTTCCAGGTCGGCGTTCGAGTACCCCGTCAAGGTCTCGCACAGGGTGAGCAGCTCTTCGGTGCTGGCGACACAGGATTCACCGTATCTTGATAGCACAGCAAGCAATACCTGTGAGCGCTCTGCTGCTGTTTCGCAGTAAAAAAACGGGATTTTTCGGTCCAACCGCCCTGGGCGTTTGATGTCGGTGTCCAGCTTGTCTGGGCGGTTCGTCATCATGACAAACAGCACTTGGCCTCGGTTGTCAGTCTCGGCCATGAATTCTTTCAGCCGGGCAATCACCCGGGAACTGGTGCCGTCGTCTCCGCCTTCGCCGCCGCCATTGCCAAAGCTGCGGTCACCCTCGTCGATGATCACGGCAATCGGCCCCATGGCTTTCACTGTGGCCAGTACCCGTTCCAGATTGGCTTCAGTGGAGCCGACCCACTTGGAGCGGAAGTTTTTCAGCGCCACGCCCGACAAACCGGCTTCCTTCAAAAAGGCCTTGATCACAAAGGTTTTGCCCGACCCCATGGGCCCCACTGCCAGCAGGCCCATCGGCGTCAGGGTGGTGTTGCCTTCTTTGAGGTTTTTGGCAATCGCCAGCAGTTCCGTTTTGATGTTCTCGTGCCCACCCACACTGGCCAAGCCGTGTTTGGGTTCGATGAACTCGATCAGGCCCGCGCACTCCTTCTCAATCATCTCGCGCTTGCGGGCGTGGATGACCTTGAGCACCTCGACATTCGGGTCGCTGGCGGGCAGGGTTTTGCCAGGCTCAATCAGTTTGCCGATCTCGGCCGGGGTCATGCCTGCGGTGATGGTGGCCAATGTGCTGGCGCGTGATTCCGCATCGGGGGAACCCTGCAGCAGTTGCAGGATCAGTGCGCGCCGCTCGATCTCGCTCAAACCATGTCCTTGCGAGCTGGCCAGAATGCTGGCCAGTTGCACGGTGCGCAAGCCGCCGGTGCGCTCAGAAAACAAGCTGACTTGCGCCGGTGAAAGCGTTGGCGCAAAAAATGCGATCACCTTCTGCCGCGTCTCCAGGTCCGGCATCGGGATTTCAATGGCTGCCACCTTGGGGTTGGACAGCAGTCCAGGGTTGATGGCGTTGAGCGACTCGGCGATCAAGATGGTGATGTTGTCTCCGCTGGTCAGCGTTTTGTCGAGCGACCAGCGGTGAAACGCCAGATAAGTCTGGCGGTCTGGCTGGGACATGAAGCTGGGGTCGCCCGCCGGTAAGAGTGAATCGGCGTAGGGCACGATGACGGCGGTGCTTTGTTCACTGCGCATCTGCGCTTCCAGGCGATGCAGCTTGGGCAGCAGTTCGGTGTCTTCACCATTCAAGTCGGCCAGGGCAGTCAGTGCCGCGTGGGCTTTACCGTTCAGGTGCCGCATGCCACGCTCCAAACTGACCTCGACCACGTTTTTCTTGGTGTCTTTGAACAACTCCTCCACCAGAAACGATTGCAGGTTGTGCAAGTTGCCGCCGACCAGAAAGTTGTCAAACACATTGCGGTAAAGCACAAAGGTGGAGGCCTCACCCGCCAGGTATTTTTGTCGCAGGGTTTCAGCCCAGCGTGGCAGCGTGTGGCGCGGGCTGATGGCAGTGGTCATGGTTGAGCGGTTCGCCAGTGGCAACGTCAAAGGGTTTTGGCCGGCGCTGCCTGCGCTGCGGCACGGGCTTGTTTGAGCGCATCCAGCTGCGCCTTGGCAGTCACGCTGCCACTGCTCTGGCGCAGTTTGTTCAGCCGCACATCCAGGTCAGATTCGCGCAGCTCGGAGCCCAGACTGGCCTGGGCCACCTGGCCCTTGATGTGGTCACGCACAGCACCCAGCGCCTGCACTTCTGCATCGACCGACAGACCATCAAGTTGGCCCTGAATCTTGAGGCGGGCTTGGGCGCTGTGCATTTGCGCCAACATACGTTCTTTTTCCGCCTTGAGTTTGTCGATTTCGGTTTTGACTTGGGTCAGTGAATCTTTGGCGTTGTCGGCATCTGCGGTGGCTTGACTGGCGTCAGTGCGCAACTCGGCGATGGCGGCATCCAGCGCATTCTTTTTCTGGATCAGCACCACTGCCAAGTCGTCCTGGTTGGTGGCGAGCGCTGTTTCCAGGTCAGCGGCGACGCTGGCCAGTTCGCGCTCAGCTGTCTCAAGACGAGCGGTGATTTCCTGTCGACGTGCAATGATGGCACCTGTGGCCGCTTTGAGCTGCGTGTATTTCTCGATCATCGAGGCAATCGCATTCTGGTAGGCGATCTCGGGGTGGGCTTTTTCCACGTCGGACACCCACAGGCTGACGAAACCGGTCCAAAGGTTGGCGAGGCGGGCGAAGATTGCGTTGTTGGCCATGAGGACTCCTGATGAAAACGTTGAAAAAGTGAACGTTAGGTTTTGACGCTGCGGGCGGTATGGCGTGCGGCGTTGCCAATGGTGTTGCCTGCTGTACTGCTGGTGATGGCGGGTTTGATTTCGGGCCCCGCCGGGTCGTCGAACTCGGCAGCCACTTCTTCGGCAATGAGCAGGCGAGACAGCGATTCTTCCAGCTTGCCGCCCATCTCGGACGAGTAGGGTGAGGTGATGACAAGTTGGTAGACCTCTTCCATCTTGTCGGGCAATGAGATCAACGTGGCTTCCAGCGCGCTGCGCCGCGCCGCCAAGCGGCGTGAGCGCTGCAGTACCTCGGTGTATTCGTTGAGTGCATTGCGCAATTGACGTTGTTCATCATCTGGCAATGCCGCGTTTTGCAACTGCGCCTGCACTGCAGCGATGCGCTTGGTCACGGTGTCGTCGCTGGCGTTGTCCTTGCGTTGTTTGAGTGACAGATTGACTGCACACAAACCCAGGTAATCGACCGTCAGGTCTTCCAACTTGTCGACATCGGCGCGGGTCAGCGTCGTGCGACTGTCATCAGCGGTTTTGTACAACGCTTGCACACGTGTGACCATGTGCTGGTAGGTGTCCAGCGCGCGCGTGTCGCCGTAATTGCTGATTTCAGCCAACAGTTGCAGGCGTCGTTGGGCGCGCACCCGCTGCTGCAGCTCTCGATCCACAGAAGCCTGAAACGAGGGCAGGCTTGGAACAGTCAGCGCGGCCAAAATTTCGGTGCCCAGCGCGACCACGCCGACCACTGCCAAGCCAGTCCATCCCAGAGGAATAGAGGCAAAAATACCCACCACCCCGGCGGCCAGCAAGGCCACACGGTTGGTCGGGTGTGTCAGGAACGCGCCCAGGTAAGACGGTTTGGTGTCCACGCTATTTGTAAAACCGGGTCCAGATGCGGGCAATCTCTTGTTGGTCTTGTTCGGACAGGATCGGAATGGGCGACGAGCGGCTCAGCGCGGCGCTGCTTGGCACCACAGCCGGATTCGACTTGACCGCCTCACTCATGAATTCACCGGCCTTCAGGTTGGCGTTGGCATACCCCACGGTGTTGGAGATCTTTGCAATCACTTCCGGGCGCAGCACGTAGTCGATGAACAGGTGGGCTTCGCGTTTGTTTTTCGCGTTGGCCGGTACCGCCATGGCATCAATTGCCAGCAGGCCGCCGTCAGACGGCACACGGTACTCGACTTGACCGCGGGCCTTGGCTTGCGCCTGTACCGCGTCGCCCGAGAAACCGATGGCGACACAAATCTTGCCACTGGCCAACTGATCAATGAACTGGTCGGTGGGGATCACCTTGACAATGCCTGACACACGATCCAGCACCTTGGCTGCGGCCGCTGTGGAGTTTTTGCCATCCCATTTACTCACGCCACCTGCCATCGCCGCGAGTGGTACGACGTCAGATGCAGAGTCCACCACACCGACCCCGCAGGATTGAAAGCGCCGTGCAATCTCCGGGTCAAACACATTGCCGAGGGCATCCATCGCCTGGCCGGGGTAGGCCTTGGCTGTGAGTTTGGGGTTCCAGGCGATGCCCACCGTGTACCACATGTAGGGCAAGCTGTAGGTGCCTTCCTTGTCCCAGGCACGCAGCGTGGCATCGACCCGAGGATCGATGTTGGCGAGGTTTTTCAGGCTGGCTTTGTCCAGTTTGCCCAGCAGCCCTTTGGCCGCCATGGCGGGTACCGCGTTGGCCGTGGGAAACACCACGTCATACGGTGCGCCACCTGCGCTCAGTTTGGATTGCAGGTCGTCATTCCCCGCAAAAATGTCGTAGACCACACGGATGCCGGTTTCTTTCTCAAAGTCCTGCAGCACGCTGGCTTCGATGTAGTCTGGCCAGTTAAGCAGGCGAACAGTGCTCTTTGCATTGACGCCGACACCATTCACAGCGCGACGCAGGTTCATCAGCACAGTGGCGGTGATGAGGCCATCGACCGTGACGGCCTGAGACTCCTGAAACGCCTCGGTGGCCACCTGCGTTTGGGGCCCGAAAGTGCCGTCCAACGGGCCCGCGTTGAACCCCAATTTGCCAAGCAAAATTTGCGCTTCTCTCAAACCTGCGGCATCAACCAGTTTCTCTCGGCCCTTGTAGTTGCCGCTAGACCAGTTTTGGGTGGTCCAAATCACACGGCGTATCGAGTTGAGCAGTGCATCAGTGACTTGGTTGGTGGGGGGCAGACCATTTTTGCTTGTGAACGTACGTATGGCATCCAGTGTGGCTGGCGTCAAGTTGCCAGAGGGTGCTTCTTGCAACAGCCCCATGCGTTTGAGCAAACGCTGCGCGGTCTCCACTTTGGCATTGCGTGCGCCAGACGGCACGGCGGCTTCAGCCTTGGCAGGCGCCTGAGCCGTGCCAAACACAAAACCCTGGGCCTGGACGGACGCGACCCAGCTGATGCTCAAGGCGGTCAACAGAGAGAGGGTGTGAAGTTTCATGGTGAATCCTTGATCAAAGTGCTGGCCAGCTTGAGGCTGCAGTTGGATCTGGCGTGCCGTCAAATCAGGTCACTGGCCAGGGGCAAAGCAAATGCTGCCGCGTGACTGCGCCAACTGGAAAAGTTTGGCTGATGCGTCATGGTTGGCGGTGATGCCACCTTGGCCTTTGAGGGTCATTTCACCGAGCAGGCAGGCGGCTGCGCCGTCGCCCGCGTTGACGGCTGCTTCCAAGTGTTTGCGTGCCTGGTTGTGGTCACCGCTGGCCATCAACTTTCGCCCGGCTTCAAAATTTGCCGCTGCCGACTCGTTGCTGCTGGGCGTGGTGACGGCCGCAACCGGTGTGCTGGGTGTGGCCGCTGTATCTGGTGTCCGGGCAACGGGTGTCGCCTGCGTTGAGTGGGGCGTTGATACCTTCGGTGTTGACGCGGCTTGCCCGTCTGTCGTCACAACGGTGCCCATCCGCTCTTTCAGCACCAGATGCCATACCGTTGATGCCATCGCACCGACCACAGCCAAACCGATCAGACCTTTGGATAGTGGGGTCAAGCTGGCCATGTTTTATTCCTCAGGGCTTGTTTTGGGCGTGCCAAATTGGCTGGATAGGCTTTGCAGTCGCTGGCTGACTTGGGTCACGTCAGCCAGGTCTCTGGCGATCTGCTCACGAGCGGCTTTCAAGTTGGCCTCTTGTGTTGCGGTTTCCTCAGCTGTGCGGTTCAGTTCGCGGGCCACGAGGCCTTCGAGTTCAGCAATCTGCTGTCGGATATCTCCAACCACTTTGTCCTGACGTTTGGTCATGGCATCCAGGTGAGCCTGGGTTTCTTGCTCCAACAGTTGCAAATTGGCGGCAATTGCCTGACTGTGGGCCTTCAGTGCTTTGACTTTCGAGTCTGCGTCAGCCAGTGGGTCGTCAATCGTCCAAGACTCGTCCGCAGCATCCATGGCTTTGATGGCCATCAGGCGCGTGGCTTCATCCATGGCGCTCAGACCATCCACAAGACGCAACAAGCGTTCCGCCGGATACAGGGCTGGGCCGACCCCGTGCGCTGCATAAATCTCGTCCAGGTTCAACGACGTGGCCACGCTGGTGGCAGGATCTGCGCTTGCAGTGGCAAGTGGCAAGGCCGTCGCTGAGGCTGGTGGGTTTGCATCAGGGACAGTGGGCGCGATGTCGATCTCTGCCGATACAGCAGGATCGTCTCTCTTTACCAGTCCCGCTTTTTCCAGAAAATCGAGCATGCCCTTCATGAATGTGTCCTTTTTCTGATGCCAAACAGTTTACTGCCCATCCGGGTATCTCCCCGCGTCACAATGGTTGTCGCCTACTTATTGCTTGGGTCCGATGAAGTGTTAAGCGGCATAGCGGACCCGGCGGTCCTGGAAGTAGCCTATGACCTGTGCAGAAGTTCTGTCGAGCATCGCCATGTGCTCGTTGGCCGCCTCGCGTAACTTGGACTTGGTTCGCGCCGGAACTTTTTTGTCCATCTCCCGCTTCAAGTCCGCATTGAGTCGCTCCTCAGGGTTGAGTTGGGGGCTGCAGCTGGACAGATAAAACAGCTCAATTTGCGGTAGGGTGCGTCCCGCTTTTGCAGCGCGCCCGCGCAAAGCGGGGCAGATGGCGGGCCAGCCGCCTGCATCGAACAGATCAATGCAGGTGCGAACCGCCGGGTAGATCGAGCCCGTCATCGACACGATTTGCATGACACCCAGCGCCTTTTTGTGCAACCTCACGACTTGCTTGCGCCTCTCGTGCAGCTGCTCCGGTGTTTGCTTTCTTGCGTTATTTTCTTTTTTTACGGGTGAAGTCAGAAAATGCAACAAAGTTAATATTTCATACGGGCCGTATCAATACGCGCTCAGGAGTTTGTGGGCGCATGGCAGCCCAATGCGGGAAAGTACTTGTCCCATAACGGGGACGTGGCAACCGGTCGGCTTGCCTACACTGCGGTCTCACCAGCCCATGGCACGCAACCCCGCCGTTCGCACGGCCCCCAGCTTGCGCCGCCCCAGGCATACACCGGAGACACCCCATGCACCAGCCCCACGCCGAGCCACGGCAGTCCATCTATTACGACTACCAGGTGTTCGACGCCTGGTTGCCGTCGGCCCACCCCGAGCCCGAGGCCTACACCACGCCCGTGGTGATTGCCGGTGCCGGGCCCATTGGCCTGTTTGCCGCGCTGGAGCTGGCGCGCCATGGCGTGCGCTGCGTGTTGCTGGAGAGCGAGCGTCAGGTGTCCGAGGGCAGCCGCGCCATCGTGTTCACGCGCCGTTCGATGGAAATCTTGCAACAGGTGGGTGTGGCCGACCGCATCTCGCAAAACGGCCTGCCCTGGCGTTTTGGCAACTCGTTCTACCGCGGCCAGCGTGTGTTTCGCATGGAAGCGCCGCACGACGCCGACGACCGCTTTTTCCCCATGATCAATCTGCAACAGCAGTACCTGGAGGAATACATGGTGGACGCGGTGCGGGCGCAGCCGCTGATCGACCTGCGCTGGGGCAACCGCGTGACCGAGTTCACCCAAAACGCCGACGGCGTGGCCCTGACGGTAGACACCCCCGAAGGCCCGTACACGCTCAACACCGGCTGGCTGGTGGCCGCTGACGGTGCGCGTTCGGGCATCCGCAGCTTCATGGACCTGAAGCTGGAGGGCAATTCGTACGAAGGCCGCTTCGTGATTGCCGACATCCGTGTCGACCTGCCGCTGCCCACCGAGCGGCTGGCGTTCTTTGACCCCGACTGGAACCCCGGCAACACCGTGCTCATGCACCGCGAGCCGCACGGCATCTGGCGCATCGACTACCAGCTGCCTGTCAACGAAACACCCGAACAGGCGTTGGCGCCTGAATCGCTCAAAAGCCGCATCGACGCACAGTTGGCCATGGTCGGCCACGCCGGTGTGCCGTGGGAGATGGACTGGTGTTCGGTGTATTCAGCCCGCGCGCTCACGCTGCCAGATTACGTGCACGGCCGCGTGCTGTTCACCGGCGATGCTGCGCACATGCTGCCCATTTTTGGCGTGCGCGGTGCCAACACCGGCTGGCAGGACGCACAAGGCCTGATGTGGCGGCTGGCGCTGGTGGCCCAAGGCGTGGCTCCCCACAAACTGCTGGGCAGCTACAGCCAGGAGCGCGTGGGCGCGGCGCGCGAAATCATCGACGAAGCGGGCAAAAGCACCCGCTTCATGACGCCGCCCACACCCGGTTTCAGACTGCTGCGCGACGCGGTGCTGTCGCTGTCGCTCACACAGCCCTTCGTGGGGCCGCTGTACCACTGGCGCACGTCGCGGCCGCATGAATATGGGCAGTCGAGCATGAACGCGGCGGGCGACGACAACCTGCTGTTCAAAACCGGCCCGGCCAACGGCGCACCGCCACAGAACGTGCAACTGGGTGCCGACGACTATCTTCTGGACCACATGGATCACAGTGTCACGCTGCTGTACTTCACGCAAGGCGCTGCTGTGCCGCCCGCGCTGCTGGCCGAAGTGGCGGCCTGCCGCCAACGGGGTGTGCCCGTGCGTGTGGTGGCCGTGGGTGCCAGCCAGCCTGTGGCCGGGGCCGAGCTGACCTTGTCAGATGCACAAGGCCGCGTGCGCGCCCGCTACGGCGTGCTGGCAGGCGGTGCCGCCTACCTGCTGCGCCCCGACCAACACGTGTGCGCCCGCTGGATGAGCCTGGACGCCACCCGCCTGCGCGCCGCGCTGAACACCGTGACCTGTTTTGAAGGCGTATTGGCATGAACACCCAGAACCCAACCCCACCCTCTCAGTTGACCGTGCCCGCCCTGGAGCAGGTGTACGACGCATTGGCCACCGCCATCGACCAGGCCGGGCCTGACAAGGCCACGCTGTTCCTGGTGAAACTGGCGCTGCTGAATGCCAACGCGCTGGCCGACCCGACAGTGTTTGCTGGCCACATTGAGGCGGCGCTGCTCGACTTGCAGTGACGTGCCTTGGTGTGTAAGTGGATAAGTGGATCACCCTGCATGAGCGAGTGATCAATTCAAAGTATGTAGCAATGTTTCATTTTGAATATTGCGACAGAGGCATGAATGACCAATAAAAAAGCCGATGACATGACTGCCATCGGCCAAACCTTGGAAGAAACCTCGGAGCCAGATCAGAAGGTGTGGCGCAAACCCACCATGTAGGCCTGCACGCCCTGGTTGGCAGCCACAGGGCTGGAATAGACGGGGCTCAGGTTCATGTTGGCACCTTTGTTCGTCACGCTCGCGGCCTGCACATACGCCAGTGTCCGCTTGGACAGGAAGTACTCGACCCCGATGGCGAACTGGGTGGCCTTGTTGCCATTGTTCTTTTTGTCATCAATGGCGTAGTAGCCCGCGCTCACGTTGATGTTGGGGGCGGCACGCCAGGCGCCGCCCACGGTCCACATGTCGAGCTTGTCCGAGCCATTGGGCAACAAGGCATGGGCGGGGTTGCGGGCCATGTAGTACTGGCCGCTGACCGTGAACGGCCCCCATGTGTACAGCGCGCCCAGCGAAGTCAGGCGGTTGGTGTTGGCTGTGGCCGTGAAGCCCCGTGCGGCTGCGGCCGCGCTGCCTGCCGCTGCATTGCCCCCGGCCGCCGCCGTGAGCAAGGTGGTGGCGGTACCCAGGTTGTTGCCATAGCCGTTGTAATACAACGCCGACAGCTTCAGCCCATTGGCGCTGTACAACGCTGTGACGGCCTGTTGCGAGCCCGCCTTGGCGCTGCCAGTGCCGTCGCCAAATGCGTACTCAAGGTTCAGCGTCAAGTTGTTCCAGGTGGGCGTGGTGTACACCAATGCCCGGTCGTTGTAGACGGTGCCGAACGCCACGTTGGAGTTGTTGCCGATCCACGCGCCGCTGGCGCTGTTCAGTGCGACCAGACCGGTCAGCGCTGAGCCGAAATAGCGGGCACCGCGTGCGTCGGTGGCCGCCATGGCGTAGTACATGGGGGAAACCTGCCGACCAACTTTGAACTCGCCAAAGTTGCCTTTGAGGCCAACGTGGGCCAGCTGGTTGAACAGGGATGAGGTGGTCGAACTGTTGGCCCCGCCCGAGGAGCCGTCCATCGTGTTCAGGTTGCCCTGGAACTGGAACACGGCGCTCATACCGTTGCCCAGGTCTTCCTGGCCTTTGATGCCCCAGTTGCTGGCCCCCAGGCCACCGTCTTTGTAGGTGGTTTTGCGGCCAGCATCGGCCGGACTGGGGACATAGCCAGCCTTGCCCGCACTGACGTGCGACAACGACAGCACGCCTGCATCGGCCGTGCCGTACAAAGAAACGCTGCTCTGCGCCCATGCTGCGGTGCCTGCAAAGCAAGCCGCGCAAGCCAATGCCAAGGGGGTGAATTTCATGTGAATGACTCCTGTTGAAATGAAAACCATGGCACTGTGGCCACTTGAGGTGAATGACCCCGATTTGCACGGGATCGGCGGGAACACGTGGGCCATGACTTCATGGGGTCATGGCATCGAAGCGAAGCTGCAAATCCTGGTTGTGAATACGCACAGCAAACGTGCGCACACCCAGCGAGGTGGCGTGCGAATTCGGAGCTGAACCGGCCATCAAGCCGTCGGTCAACCTGAACCGCAGGCCGTGCGCGGGGCAGCGCACATGCCCGCTCTCCACACGGCCCACACAAAGCGAAGCACCGCTGTGAGGGCAGCGGTCCTCCAGCGCAAACACCTGCTCGCCGTGTTTGAAGACGGCCACGTCAAACCCGCTCACCTTCAGCAGTGTTTTGCCAAAGGGCTGCAGCACGCAGACCTGGGCCACGGTTTGCCAGTTGGAAGATGCGTCTGTCATGGCTCAGCCTTTGAGTTGGATCAAGCCGTAGAACAAAGCCGCCAGGAAAGCGGTTTCGGCACACATCAGTGCCACGGGCTTCCAGCCCACAGACACGATGTCCTTCAGGTGCGTTTTCATGCCAATGGCCACCATGGCCGCCACCAGGCACCACTGCGAAGCCGTTTTGCCCCCGTTGACCACCATGGCGGGCAACCAGCCCGTGCTGTTGACCGCGACCAGTACCGCAAACGCCACGGCAAACCACGGCAGCAGCGGTGGGCGCTGTGTGGGGCCGGATTCGCCAGTGCCCGATGTCTGTGCCGCTGCCTGTGCAGCCGTTTGCTCGGCGATGTGACGCTGCGTCAGCCAGGCTGCCAGGGCAATCACTGGCAGCAGCATGGCCACGCGCATCAGCTTGACCAATGTGGCCGCATCACCCGCTTCATGCGACAGGCTGTAGCCCGCACCCACCACCTGGGCCACGTCATGGATGGTCCCGCCGATGAAGAACCCGGCTGGCAACGCATCCATGCCCAGTGCTTTCGTGATCAAGGGGTACAGCACCATGGCCAGCGTCGACAGCGTGCTGACACCGATCACCGTGAACAGCGTGGCGCGCTCTTTCAACGGGTGGTTGGGCATGGCCGCCGACAAGGCCAGTGCAGCCGATGCACCACAAATGGCCACCGCTCCACCGGTCAGCAAGCCGAAGAACATCTGAAACCCCAGCAACCGTGCCAGCACGATGCCGCAGCCAATGGTCAGCGCCACCGACACCACCACCATGGCCACCGGCTCCCAGCCCAATGCCACCACCTGGGCTGCTGTGATGCGCAGACCCAGCAGCGCCACGCCGGTGCGCAGCACCTGTTTGGCCGTGAAGTCGATGCCGGCCGCGCAGCGCCCGTCTTGCGACAGGAAGTTCAGCGCCATGCCCAGCAGCAAGGCAAACAGCATGACCGGCGCATCGTAGTGCTCGGCCAGCGACAGCGAAGCCACCGCCACCACGGTGCTGACCAGCATGCCTGGGGTCATGCGGGACAGCCAGGCCTTGGCCTGCGCCCTGGGCCCTGGGGGAGTGGCTGGCGTCATGGTGTGCACGGTGTTCACTCGGTGTGCCTGATTCATGCGCTGACCGGGGTGCCCGGTGCACAGGCTGGCTGGGCCTGCAGGTGGTCCTGATACAGGTCGCGCAGGCGGTGCTTGAGCATCTTGCCCGTGGCGCCCAGGGGCATGCTGTCGACGAACACCACGTCGTCAGGTGTCCACCACTTGGCAATCTTGCCGTCGTAAAAGGCCAGCAACTCTTCTTTGCTCACCTCGGCGCCGGGCTTCTTCATCACCACCAGCAAGGGGCGCTCGTCCCACTTGGCATGTTTGGCGGCAATGCAGGCGGCCATGGCCACTGCCGGGTGGGCCATGGCGATGTTTTCCAGGTCGATGGAGCCGATCCACTCGCCACCGGACTTGATCACGTCCTTGGCGCGGTCGGTGATCTGCATGAAGCCATCGGCATCGATGGTGGCCACGTCACCGGTGGGGAACCAGCCGTCCACCAGTGGGCTGGTGTCGCCTTTGAGGTATTGATTGACCACCCAGTGGCCGCGCACCATCAACTCGCCCGACACTTTGCCGTCCCAGGGCAGCTCGGCCCCTTCGGCGTCGACGATCTTCATGTCGATGCCGTACACGCCCCGGCCCTGTTTGGACTGGATGGCGCGCTGGTCGGCCTTGGGCAGCGCTTGCTGGTGGCCCTTGAGGATGCCCACGGTGCCGATGGGGCTGAGTTCGGTCATGCCCCAGGCGTGGATGACTTGCACGCCGTAGGTGTCTTCAAAGGTGTCCAGCATGGCGGGCGGGCAGGCCGAGCCGCCGATGATGGTGCGCGTCATGGTCGAGAACCGCAGGCCCTTGCTTTGCACATGGCCCAGCAAACCTTGCCAGACAGTGGGCACGCCAGCGGACACGGTCACGCCTTCGGCTTCGAACAGCTCGTACAGCGATGCGCCGTCCAGGCCCGGCCCAGGCAACACGAGTTTGGCACCCACCATGCAGGCGGAGTACGGCAGGCCCCACGCGTTGACGTGGAACATGGGCACGACGGGCAGCACCACGTCGCGTGCAGACAGGTTGAGTGCATCGGGCAGCGCGGACGCAAAGGTGTGCAGCACCGTAGAGCGGTGGCTGTACAGAACGCCTTTGGGGTGGCCGGTGGTGCCGCTGGTGTAGCACAGGCTGGAGGCGCTGCTTTCGTCAAACTGGGGCCAGGTGTAGGCGTCGTTCTGGCTGGACACGAGGTCTTCGTAGCACAGCAGGTTGGGGATGGCTGTCTGGGTGGGCATGTGCTCGCGGTCCGCCATGAGCACGAAGTGCTTCACGGTGGCCAGGCGCGAGGCCACCGCCTCGACCAGGGGCAGGAAGGTTTTGTCAAAGCACAGCACGTGGTCTTGGGCGTGGTCTGCGATCCACACCACCTGGTCGGCGTGCAACCGGGGGTTCAAGGTGTGCAGCACCGCGCCTGAGCCCGATACGGCGTAGTACAGCTCCAGGTGGCGGTAGCCGTTCCAGGCGATGGTGCCCACTCGGGTGCCTGTCTGCACGCCCAAAGCCGCCAAGGCTTTGGCCAGCTGGCGCGAGCGACTGGCCAGTTCAGCGTAGGTGGTGCGGTGGATGTCGCCTTCTACCCGGCGTGAGACCACTTCCTGAGAGCCGTGGTGGCGTTCGGCGTGGGTGAGCAGCGTTGAAATCAGCAACGGCTGTGCCTGCATCTGTCCTTGCATGGGAAACCTTCCGGTAATTGGCTTGTGGGGCTCAGTGCATCACTGGTTCAACTTGATGTCGAACGCTTTGACGATGGCGGCGTTGCGCTCAAACTCACCCTTGACCGATTGCGCAAGCTGGGTTGGCGTGGTGTCGATGCCCACTTCAAAAGCGGCAGCGGTCAGCCGGTCTTTCACCTTCGGGTGGGCGGCGGCCTTTTGCACAGCGGCGTGAATCTGGTCCACGGTGGCAGCGGGCACGTTGCCCGAGGCGATGATCCCGACCCAGTTGCTGAAGTCGATGTCGGGGTAACCCTGTTCCGCCATGGTGGGTACCTGGGGGAGGTGAGGCGAGCGGGCTTTGGCTGCCACGCCATAGGCCTGCAGCTTGCCGCCCACGATCATGGCTTTGGAGGTGGCCATGCCGTCGAACATGATGGGAATCTGCCCGCCCATGACTTGTGTCAGCGCCGGAGGCGAGCCAGCAAAGGGCACGTGCTGCATGTCCAGCCCGGCCTTCTGGTTCAGGATCATGCCGGCGTAGTGAGACGCTGTGCCGGTGCTGTACGAGGCGAAGCTGAACTTGCCGGGCTGCGAGCGGACCAACTCCACCAGGGATTTGAGGTCTTTCGGTGCCAGGTTCGGCGCGCCGACCAGTACCATGCTGGCACGTGCAATGGCCACGACGGGCTTCACGTCCTTGAGCGGATCGAAGCTGGTTTTCATGACGTGCGGGATTTCCGTCAGGATGTTGCTCGCGGTCATCATGATGGTGTTGCCATCTGCCGGTGCCGCGTTCATGGCCTGCACGGCAATGGCACCGCCTGCGCCGGGCTTGTTGTCCACCACAACGGTCTGCCCGATCTCTTGGGCCAGCTGGTCAGCTACCACGCGGGCCACCACATCCATGGTGCCACCAGCGGGCGCTGGCACCAGCAGCCGCACTGGCTTGTCGCCCCAGGCCCAGGCGGCAGGAAGGGCCAGTGACAGCGCCGCAGCACAGATCATCTTGTGTGGGGTGGCGGTGGAAAGAATGCGCATGGTTGTCTCCGTTATTCGATGTGGTCTGCAGTCAGCCCCGTCAATCAGCTTGGCGGGATGGGAGCAAGTGTTAGGCACAGGCCCTGCAACAGTTTGATAATTCACGCCACAAACTTTCGAATTTGGGACATAACATGACGGCCTTCGTGCCCGTGGTTCGCAGTGCCAGCCTCAATGGCTACCAGGCGTTGGCTCATGCGGTGGGGCTCAACGCCCACAGCATGCTCAGGCGTGCCGGGCTGCCTGTGCGCAGCCTGAGCGACCCCGACACGCCCCTGCGAACCGACGCGGTGCGTGCCCTGCTGGAACGCAGTGCCGAAGCCAGTGGCGTGGCCGACTTTGGCTTGCGCCTGGCTGGGCTGAGGCAGTTCTCCAACCTGGGGCCCATCAGCCTGGTGCTGCAGGAAGAAGCCACCACCCGGCAGGCGCTGGACACGCTGTGCCGATACCTTCAGTTGCTGAACCCGTCGCTGAGAACCTGGCTGGAAACCAGCGATGGCCTGTTGCTGATCCGAGAAGACATCGTGACGGAACACGACGGTCAGATGCGCCAGTCGATGGAGCTGGCGCTGGGCGTCATGTACCGCATACTGGTGGAATTGATGGGGGCCACCTGGCATCCGCTGGCTGTTTGCTTCAAGCACCCGGCACCTGACGACACCACGCCGCACCGGTTGTTTTTCGGTACGCGCGTGGATTTCAACGCGGGGTTCAATGGCATCGTCTGCCGTGCGTCCGAGCTGGATGCGGTGCGTGCTGGGGGAAACCCGCAGATGGCCCGTTTCGCCCGCCAGTATCTCGATCGTGCGTTGTCCACAGGTGCTCAGAGCACGCATGCCATGGTGCGTCAGCTGATGATGGCCCTGCTGCCCGGCGGGCGGTGTACGTCACAGCAGGTGGCCCTGCATTTGGGTGTGGACCGGCGCACCGTGCACCGCCACCTTGAAAAAGAGGGCACCACGTTCTCGGATGTGCTCCAACTGGTCAGGGTCGAGCTGGCCAAACGCCAGTTGGAGCAGACCGCCCAGCCATTGGCCGAACTGGCCACGCTGCTGGGCTTTGCGTCGCCCAGCGCATTTGCCTACTGGTTCAAAGACAGCTTCGGTTGCAGTGCCCGGGCATGGCGCAACGGGCAGCGACAGTCGGCTGCATAGGGTTAGGCCGCTCCGTCTTCGGTGGCTTCTGGCGTGGGCCCAGGGGTGACATGGATGCGTTCCCGCCAGCGTTGAGGGGGCATGCCAAACTGGCCGATGAACCAGCGCGTGAACGAGCTTTGTGTGCCGTAACCCAACAGTTCAGACACTTTCATCAGTGGGTAGCGCGGGTTGTCCAGGTAACGCTTGGCCAACTCCCGGCGCACTTCGTTCAGCATGAGTGTGAAGCTGGTGCCGCTCTCGTCCAGTTGGCGTTGCATGGTGCGCACACTCAGGCCCAGGCCACGTGCCACATATTCGCTGCTGGCGCGGCCAGTGGGCAGCATCAGGTAGATGGCTTTGCGCACATCCATGACCGCCGAAGGTGCGCTCACGTAGGGCAGCGACTCGACAAAGCGCTGCGCATACCGTGCCATGGCCGGGTCGGCGGAAGGGTTGGGCGCATCCAGGTCGGCCGCATGGCAGACGATGCCGTTGAACTCTGAGCCGAAATCCACCCTGCATCTGAAAAAACGTTTGTGCACGCTGGTGTCGGCTGGCGCGTCGTGCGTGAAGTTGATGCTGTGTGCCGTCCATTGTTTGCCCAGCACGGCGCAGCACATGCGAAACAGCACACCAATGGCCAGTTCGGTGGCCTGTCGAGCTGGTATGCCCGCCACCACCTCTTCGCGCAGGATCACTTTCGGGCCAGCATCCTCAATCTGAATGGCCAGGGTGTCGTTCAGCAGATGCCGGTACTGCACCACGGCCACCAGTGCTGCCCGCAGGGTGGGTTGGTGGCTGATGAGCAGGCTGACCACACCAAAGTCTGACAGCTGTCGCAGCTCGGCCATGCGCAACCCGAACTGCCCGTAGCCACTGGCTTTGGCCGCGTCTTCCAGCAGCCTGACAGCTGCGTCCACCGGTATGCGCTGCTCGGGATCGTCCAGCAGCGACCGGGTCAACCCGACCTGCCTGATCAGCGGCAGGGGGTTGAGCCCCACTTCCCGCGAGACCTCGAAAAAGTTGGTCAGTACCGCTGCACGTGCGAGGTTGTTCATGCGTGTCTCCAATGCTAGGGGTATCCCCGAGTCGGCACCTGTTTGGCGTGAAATGATAAATGCTTGGCAGATCATGTGAAACGCTGTGCGATCCAAGACCCTACATTGCCCCTCTGTGTTTGAACAGCCACCCCGGTGGCAACAAGGAGACGATTCAGATGGCAAAAGCCGTACGCATGCACCGGGTGGGTGGCCCCGAGGTGTTGGAACTTGAAAACGTGGAAGTAGGCTCCCCTGGCCCCGGTCAGGTGCGTTTGCGCCACGTGGCGGTGGGCCTCAATTACGCCGACACGTATTTCCGCAACGGCACCTACCCCGTGCCGCTGCCCAGTGGCCTGGGCGTGGAAGCCGCCGGGGTGGTGGAGGCGTTGGGTGAAGGGGTCACCCACGTGGCTGTGGGTGACCGTGTCACCTACACGGGCTTCATCAACACGCTGGGGGCCTACAGCACCGAGCGCCTGGTGCCTGCCGCACCGCTCATCAAACTGCCCGATGCCATCGGGTTTGACACGGCCGCAGCCATGACCATGCGCGGGCTGACGTCGGCCTACCTCATGCGCCGCATCCATGCCTTCAAACCCGGTGACACCGTGTTGCTGCACGCCGCAGCGGGCGGTGTAGGGCTGATCGTGTCGCAGTGGGCCAAGTTGCTGGGCATCACGGTGATCGGCACCGTGTCCACCGACGACAAAGCAGCTGTGGCGCTGGCACACGGCTGCGCCCACACCATCAACTACAGCCACGAAGACGTGGCCAAGCGGGTGCGTGAGTTGACCGATGGCAAAGGCGTTGACGTGGTGTTTGACAGCGTGGGCAAGTCCACCTTCATGGCCTCGCTGGATTCGCTCAAGCGCCGGGGCCTGATGGTGTGCGTGGGCACCGCCAGCGGCACCATCCCGCCGTTCGACCCGCAGTTGCTGGCCATGAAGGGCTCGCTGTACCTGACACGTCCTGCACTGGCCGACTACATCGCAGACCCGGCCGAAAAAGCCGAACTCGCTGCCGAGGTGTTTGGTCACGTGGCGGCAGGGCGCATCCGCATTGAAATCAACCAACGGTATGCATTGGACGACGCGCGCCAGGCGCATACCGATCTGGAATCCCGCAAGACCACGGGTTCATCCGTGTTCATGCTCTGACCGCAATCCCACACACCACATATAAAAAGGAGACAAGCATGCAAATCGAACCCATGACCTGCGCCATTGGCGCCGAATTGATGGACGTCAACCTGGGCGATGCCGTCCGCGACGACGGTCTGTTCAACGAGATTTACGCCGCCCTGTTGAAATACAAAGTGCTGTTTCTGCGTGACCAGACGCTGGACAAGCTGTCACGGCACGACCACATGGCGTTTGCCCAACGCTTGGGGCAGCTGGAAGACCACCCGGTTGCGCCCAGCCACCCCGAAGCCCCTGGCCTGGTGCAGATTTACAAGCACCCCGACAGCCCGATCGACCGCTACGAAAACTCGTGGCATTGCGACGGCACCTTCCGCGAAACCCCGGCCAAAGCCTGTGTGCTGCGCTGCATCGAGTGCCCGCCAGTGGGGGGCGACACCATGTGGGCCAACATGGTGCTGGCCTATGACAAGCTGCCCGATTCGGTCAAAGCCGACATCGAAGGGCTGATCGCCAGCCACAGCTTCAACGCCTCGTTCGGTGCGGCCATGCCCACTGACAAGCGCCTGGCGCTGAAGGCCCAGTACCCCGATGCCGAGCACCCCGTGGTGCGCACACACCCTGAAACCGGTGAGAAGCTGCTGTTCGTCAATGCTTTCACCACGCATTTCGTGAACTTCCACGTGCCTGGCCGCGTTCGTTACGGACAAGACTACAACCAGGCTGCAGGCGACCTGCTGCAGTACCTGATCGGCCAGGCCGAGGTCCCCGAGTACCAGGTGCGCTGGCGCTGGAAGCCCTACAGCATGGCCATGTGGGACAACCGCAGCACCCAGCACTACGCCGTGATGGATTACCCACCCTGCCATCGAAAGATGGAGCGCGCTGCCGTCGTCGGCGACAAGCCCTTCTGACCCTAGGCACTTGAGCGAGTGCATTCGAGTGCACTGACGCGCCAGTCGTCAGTGCCAAGGCCCTTCCTTTGCCGTTTGTTTTTCTGTTCCCTTTTTCATTGACCCGCTTCCACATCTACGGAGACCCATCATGCATTTCCAAGACGGTGCCAACTTCCCCGAAAACCAGCAAAAACTCGTCATCACCTGCGCCCCATATGGGCCAGAGTGGATGCCCTCCGATTTCCCAGAGGACATTGCTGTCACGATGGACGAGCAAGTCCAGAAGGCGGTGGATTGCTACAACGCTGGTGCCACCGTGCTGCACGTTCACGTCCGCGAGGCTGACGGCAAGGGCTCCAAGCGCCTGTCCAAATTCAACGAGTTGCTGGCTGGCATCCGTGCCCGCGTGCCCGACATGATTTTGCAGGTGGGGGGGTCCATTTCATTTGCCCCCGAAAACGACGGTGACACGGCCAAGTGGTTGAGCGACGACACCCGGCACATGCTGGCAGACTTGCAACCCACACCCGATCAGGTGACCATTGCCATCAACTCGAACCAGATGAACGTGGTGGAGCAGATGTGCGCAGCGGACGTGGCGGGTACTTCGCTGGCCGAGCCAGCCAACTACCGCGCCTACCGCGAAATGACCATCCCGGCTGGTCCGGAATGGGTGGAAGAGCACATCCGGCGCCTGTCCGAAAAAGGCATCCAGACGCACTTTCAGCTGGCCAACATCACACAGCTGGAAACGGTGGAACGCATGATGCGCCGGGGTGTGTGCAACGTGCCGCTCATCCTGACCTGGGTGGCCATTGGCGGTGGGTTCGACGCACCCAACATCTACAACCTGGCCAACTTCGTGCGCGGCGTGCCCGATGGTGCGGTGCTGACGCTGGAGTCGTCCATGCTGAACGTGCTGCCCATGAACCTGATGGCACTGGCCATGGGTGTGCACGTGCGCTGCGGCATTGAAGACAACATCTGGTCGCAAAAGCGCGACCGCAAGATCACCACGGTCGAGCAGATTGAGCAGCTGGTGCGCCTGTCGCGCGAAGTGGGCCGTGACGTGGCCAATGGCCAGGAAGCCCGTCAGATCTACAAGATGGGCACGTTCTACCAAGGTGCCGACGAAACGCTGGCAGCCAACGGGTTTGCGCCAAATAGAAGCAAAAAAGGCTGATACCGCTTTCATATAAAGCACGGATAGCTATCAATACAGGAGACATGAATGACCACAACCGCAGCACCTGCACCCATGCAGGACGGCTACCTGATCGGCAAGCGGCAGGCCTGGTTTGCTTTCGGCATGACGTTTGTCCTCATGCTGTTCGACTACATCGACCGGCAGGTCATCGTGTCCCTGTTCCCGCACATCAAGGCCGAATGGGACCTCAGTGACAAGCAGCTGGGTGCGCTGGTGTCCATCATCTCCATCGTGGTGGCCGTGGGCGGGGTGCCGGTGGCCTTGCTGGCCGATCGGGTCAGCCGGGTGAAAAGCATCGTGGTGATGGCCACCACCTGGAGCCTGGCCACCATTTCGTGCATGTTCACCACCAGCTACGCACAGTTGCTGGCTGCGCGTGCCGTGGTGGGCGCGGGTGAAACCGGCTACGGATCGGTGGGGGCCGCTGTCATTTCCACCCTGTTCCCCAAGCGCTTGCGGGGTGCCTTGCTGGGCGCGTTTTTTGCAGCCGCGTCGCTGGGGTCAGTTTTGGGCGTGGTGTTGGGTGGCGTGATTGCCGCGAAGTGGGGCTGGAAAGCCGCCTTCGGTGTGGTGGGTGTGCCAGGCCTGGTGTTTGCGCTGCTGTACCTGCTGGTGCGCGACTACAAAACCGTGTCGCTCACCCCCCAGCTTGACCGCGTGACCCAGACCATGGGGGGCACGTTCAAGCACATCTTTGCCACGCTGGCGTGCACCCGCACCTTGCTGTGGGTTTGTGTTGGCGGGGCATTGCAGCTCATCGTGGTGTCGGCCATCTGGTCGTGGCTGCCCAGCTACCTCAACCGTTTTCATGGGCTGGCCCCCGAGGCCGCTGCTAAACAGGCTGCGCTGGTGGTGCTGATCGGTGCTGTGGGCAGCGTGGTCTGGGGGGGCGTGGCCGACCGGTTTGCCATGAAGAGTGCCCGCAACAAACTGCTGACCCTGGCGCTCCTGTGCCCCGTCACGCTGGTGGTGTTTGTGACAGCATTCGGTGGCACCGTGCCTGGCGAAGCACAGTTCAAACTGATTCTGCTGGGTGGGCTGTTCATGACCTGCACCGTTGGTGTGGTGTCGGGCGTGGTGATCGACGTGATCCATCCTGGTGTGCGCTCCACTGGCTCGGCCGTGCTGGCGCTGTTCCAGAACCTGTTCGGCCTGGCTGTCGGCCCGTTTCTGGTGGGCGTGTTGTCTGACACCTGGGGCTTGCAGCAGGCACTGTCTGTGGTCCCGTTGTTCAGCTTGCTGGCAGCAGGGAGCTTTCTCCTGGCCGCGCGCAGTTACGAGTCCGATGCGGCCCGTGTAGACGGTGTGGCGCTTGCCGTGGCCAGCTGAAGGAGCAGGGCATGAAGCGGTCGTTGCGCATCGATGTGTGGTTTGACCTGATCTGCCCCTGGTGCCTGATCGGGCACCGTCATTTGGAAACGGCCTTGCAAACGTGGCATGCCACCAACCCCGGCGTGCTGGCCGACGTGCATTGGCACAGCGTGCAACTGCTGCCGGATGTGCCTCCGCAGGGTTGGCCGTTTGCTGCGTTCTATGTCCAACGGTTGGGCAGCGAGGCCGCCGTCAAGGCCCGGCAAGCCCAGGTGCTGGCTGCCGCACAGGCGGCAGGTGTGACGATACGGTTTGACCGCATACAGACGTTTCCCAACAGCGCGGCAGCGCACCACCTGTATCAGCAGTCACGTCAATGGTTGACTGCCGATGCATACAACGGCTTGTTGTGCGAGCTGTTTGCCGCGTACTTCGAGCATGGCCGTGACCTGAACAGCCCAGAAGTCCTGATGGCGCTGGGGCGTTCAGCAGGTGTCCCCCAATCTGAGCTGCAGCAGTGTCTGGAAGGGGTGCAGCCACCTGCACCTTGCAATGTGCCGGGCGTGCCGTTTTTCCTGTTCAACCAACGCCAGGGACTGTCAGGTGCCCAGCCGCCGAAAGTGCTGCTGGCTGCGATGGCCCAGGCCTGAAGCGAGGCCGAAATGCTTCGCGCTGTCCAAATTATTCATTTCCCATGACCACTGTTCTCATCGTTCCCGGTCTGCGTGACCATGTGCCCCAACATTGGCAAACCCTGCTGGCCCAGCGGTTGCCGCGCGTTCATACCGTGCCGCCTATGGGTCGCGAAGATTTGAATTGTCAGGACCGTGTGAATGCCATCGAGGCCGCTGTGGCGGCCATCGATGGCCCGCTGATCATCGTGGCACACAGCGGTGGCTGCATCATGGTGGCGCATTGGGCGAAGCAAACTGCCCTTTATGGCCAGGTGCGAGGCGCGCTGCTGGCCACCCCACCGGATTTCGAGGTGCCCATGCCAGAGGGCTATCCCACTCTGGCAGCGCTCGACGCAAATGGCTGGCTCCCTGTGCCCAGGCAGTTGCTGCTGTTTCCCAGCCTGGTGGCCACCAGCGACAACGACCCGCTGGGCGAACTGGCCCGCATCCAAACCTTGGCTCAGGACTGGGGCAGTGAACAAGTTCATCTTGGTGCAGTGGGCCACCTGAACCCCGCGTCTGGTTTCGGTGAGTGGCCATTGGCTGAAGGGCTCATTCGCAAGCTTGACAGCCGCGTCACCCACTGACGACCACTTTGTACGTGGCGTTGGGCGGCGATGGATGCCGTCATTCGTCTGCTGGCGAGCCCTCTTCGGCTTGTGCTGGGCCGAACGCCGTCACCCCGGCCGCGATGCGTGTTGCCGTGGTCAGCGCACACAGCGCCGCAAACCCGTAGGCCAGCGGTGCGAACCAGTCTGGGCGCAGGCACATCAGCGTGAACACGGCCAGTGTTTCGGTGGCCTCGGTCAGCCCACTCAGGTAGAAAAAGCCTTTGGCGGGGTACTGCGTGCTGGTCAGCTGGCGCTTGGCTGCCAGCACGGCAAAGGCCAAAAAACTGCTGCCCGTGCCCATGAAACCGAACAGCAGCACCGCAGCGGGCAGGGCGTTGTCGGCCGGGCTGGCCAGTGCAAACGCCAGCGGGATGCTGGCGTAAAACAAAAAGTCCAGCGCAATGTCCAGAAACGCGCCCCGGTCGGTGGGCGTGGTCAGCCGGGCCAGCGTGCCGTCCAGTCCGTCGGCCAGGCGGTTGAGTGCCATGGACAGCAGCGCCCAGTGGGTGTGCCCGGTGGCAATCAAGGGCACAGCCAGCAGTCCCATGGCAAAACCGGCCCAGGTCAGGTGGTCGGGCTGTATGCCCGTGCGGTGCAGTTGGCAGGCCACCGCTTGCAAGGGGGCTTTCAGCCAGCGGTTCAAGGTGCTGTCAAGCATGTGGCGGTTTGGGTGTGGTCACGCTGGGCGGTGCGCAGGCGGGGGCGGTGGCCTCATCTGACTGCTGCGCATTCAGGAAATCGGCCCCCACCCCCGCCTGCGCACCGCCCAGCATGACGACGCGTCCACCTGCGGGCACGTCAGCCGGGTCGTGGGTGACCAGCAACACGGGCAGGTTCAGGCGGGCAGTCTGGGCAAACACCAGTTCCCGGAAGCGGGCGCGCAAGGCCATGTCGAGTTTGGCAAACGGCTCGTCCAGCAGCAGGGCCTGCGGCTGGGCCAGCAGCGCGCGCATCAGACTGACGCGGGCGCGTTGCCCACCCGACAAGGTGGACGGGTCGCGGTCATGAAAACCGCTCAAATCCACACTGGCCAGCGTGGCCTCCACCACCTCGCGGCGCGCGCGGCGGCCCATCACGCTGGCAGGCAGCGCAAAGGCCAGGTTGTGGCCCACGCTCAGGTGCGGGAACAGCACGTCGTCCTGAAACAAAATTCCCATTTGCCGCTGCTCGGTGGGCAGGTGGTCGCGCCGCTGGCCGTTCAGCCACAGCTCGCCGTGGGCGGAAAAAGCGCCGTCCAGCGCGCCCACCAGCCATTGCAGCAGCGTCGATTTGCCCGAGCCTGACGGCCCCATCAGCGTCACCACCTCGCCCGGTGCCACCGCCAGGCGGAACCCGTCGAACAGGGGGGCTGCGGGTGTGGCATGGGCCGAAGCGGGTGCCGCACCCAACGGGCTGCCAACCGATCGTGCAGGCGCTTGCAGCCCGATGTGAAGGTGGCGAATGGCCAGCATGTCAGCACAGCCCCCGGCGCCACTTGCCCGCCTGAGCAGCGGCCCAGGTGGTGAGCATGAACATGCCGAATGGCAGCAATATTTGTAGCATGGATTGCACGGCCAACAAGCGGCGACTGCCTCCAGAGCTTAAAGAAATGGCTTCGGTGGTGACGGTGGCAAACCGGCCACCCCCCGCGAACAGCGTGGGCAGGTACTGTGCCACGCTGACGGCAAACCCCACCGACACCGCCGCCAGCACGGGTCGCAGCAGTGCTGGCCATTTCACGCGCAGGCAGACTTGCAGCCGGGTTTGCCCCAATGCCCGCGCGCAGAGCGCCAGGCGCGGGTCCAGCGCCCGGTAGGCCCCCACCAGCGTGAGCACCATGTAGGGCAGCACCCACAGCGCGTGGCTCCAGATCAGGCCTGCCGCGCCCCCGTCGAGCCCGCTGCGCAGCAAGGCGTGGTATTGCCCGGCCACCAGCGGCAGGGCGGGCAGCACCAGTGGTGCAAACACCAGCGCGTTCAGCCGTGGCGGCCCCCATTCCAGCCAGCACAGCGCAGCGGGCAGGCACAGCAGGGTGGTGGCCGCAGCCAGCCACAAGGTGGTCAGCATGGGCGACAGGTCGGCCTGTTGCCAGGTGGACAGCGTCAGGTCGGTGGGGAGCACCGCCGGGAAGAACCAGTTGCCCGCCAACGACCACAGCGCCAACGAGGCCACCACCAGCACGCCGGGTAGCCACAGCGCGGTCCCCAATGCTGCCCGCATGGCCGTGCGCCCAACCGCTGTGCGCTCAACTGTCGCGCCCACCGTCCGCAGGCCGCTGTCAGGGTGGGGCGGGGCGGCTTGTGCCCGTTGCTGCGCTGCGGCGTTGTGGCCACCCGCGGTGCCAGCATCTGGCAGGCTGCCCGCTGCTTGGCTCTCTGCTCGGCCCGCTGGGTACGGCTGCCAGCGCTTCAAGGCGGCCCACGCCAGGCGGGCCAGTGCCACACCCGCGCCAAACAAACCCAGCACCGCCCAGGCGGCAGCCTGCCCTTTGGCCTGTGTGGCGGGGTTGGGGTCACTCAGCCAATGCCAGGCCAGCACGGCAGCGGTGGGCGGTGTGCCGGGGCCCAGCACCACGGCCATGTCAACGACAGACAGGCTGTAGCCCCACACCGCCGCCAGTGGCCAGGCCATGCGCGGCAGCAGTTGCGGCCACAACACATGCTGCCAGGCGCTGGCGGTGCCATGGCCCAGCGTGCGGGCCACCAGCATGTGGCGGGCGGTGCCTTGCTCGCCCATCACGGCGGTCAGCACCCACAGCAAGAACCAGCTTTCCTTCAGCGCAAGGGCCACGGCCAGCGCCAGCCCGTGCGGGTCTTGCACGGTGACCCAGTCGGGCGGCGCAGCCCAGCCCAGCGGGTAGGCCAGCAGCCGGGCCAACCAACCCGACGGCGACAGCAAAAAGAACAAGCCCACGGCAAACGCCGCGTGGGGCAGGGCCAGTAGCAGGGGCAGGCGGCGGGTCAACGCTGCCCAACCCGCGCCGGGAAAGGTCAGCATGGCGGCACTGCCTGCCAGCACACAGGCCAGAGCCGTGCCCACCAGTGCAGACGACAGCGTGGCCTGCACGGCTTGGGGCCATTGGTTGTCGGCCCACAGTGCGGCCCACACCGACGTGTCGGCCAGTGGCGCAGCCGCCCACCACAGGCCCGGCAGCACCGGGGCCATGACCAGCACCACAGGCATGACGGCCAAGGCGTGTGCGAGCGGGTGGGCCACTGTGCGGATCAGAGTGCAAGCACAGGGCCGGTCAGCGTGCGCCGTAGCGCTTCAGCCACTCGGCCTCCAGTGCCTCTACCCAACTGGCATGCGGCTCGGGTAGGGTGGGCACGGCATCGGCCAGCGCACCGGGCGGGGCTTTGGCCATGCGCGCCTGCACGTCTGCGGGCAGCAGACTGGTTTTGAGCACGGTGCCGTCGCCCCACACGGCCACATCTGCCTTGCGCGCTTGCGCCTCGGGCGACAGCAGGAAGTTGGCAAACAACTTGGCGCCCGCCACGGCCGATGCGTTGACCGGAATGGCCACGAAGTGCACGTTGCCAATGGTGCCGGGCCGGCTGCCACCTGTGAAGCCAAAGCTGTAGGCTGTGGGCGGCAGTTGTTTGGCGGTAATCAGGTTGGCACCTTCGTTGGGGTTGAAGGTGATGGACAGGGCCAGTTCACCGTCGGCCAGCATGCGGTGCATGTCGGCGGCGCTGGCCGGAAAGGCTTTGCCCTGGCGCCATTGCAGGGGGTGCAGCGTGTCCAGGTAGGCCCACAGCGGTGCGGCGGCAACGGCGAAGGTGGCGGAGTCAACCGGTTTTTGCAGCACCGATGCATCTGGCGTGAGGCCCAGCAGCAATTGCTTCAAAAAAGTGGTGCCGTGGAAATCGGGCGGTTTGGGGTAGCTCACACGGCCAGGGTGCGCCTTGGCAAAGGTCAGCCATTCGGCGGCAGAGCGCGGCGGTGTGGGCGTGACACTGCGGTTGGCCAGGAAGGTCAGCTGCGCCGTGCCCCAGGGCGATTCGTAGCCGTCGGTGGGCGTGGAAAAGTCGCTGCGCACGGGTTTGGCGGTGTCCACATAGGCCCAGTTGGGCTGCTGTTCGGCCCAGGGGCCGTGCAGGGCCCCTGCCAGCTTCAGGTTGCGAAAGTTTTCGCCATTGACCCACACCAGGTCGACCGAGCCCTTGGTTTGGCGGCCTGCGGCCAATTCGGTCTGCACGCGTTTGACCACCTCGGCGGCATCGGCCACCTTCACGTGCTTCACGTCCACGCCGTGGCGCGTTTTCACTTCGCGGGCAGCCCAGGCAATGTAGGCATTGATGGCTTCGCCGCCGCCCCAGGCGTTGAAGTAGACGGTTTGGCCACGTGCCTCGGCCTCCACCTTGGCCCATTGCGCCGCCGCAGCAGCGGGGGCGGCGGGTGGGCTGGCCGGGGTTGGTGTGGCGGCCAGTGCCAGGGCAGAAACGGCCCAGGC
>JAVBXK010000087.1 GCA_030824555.1 bacterium | reverse complement strand
CAGTCGGTTTCCGGTGCCTGTCTGCTGGAACTTCCGAAGCCCCCTCCCCACTGTAGCCAAGCCTGATCAGGCAGCGCACCAATGGGATGCCATTCAAACCCCCAGGGGGTAGTTTTTTGTTTCTATAAATTTGAAGCTAACCGGTCGGTGTCCCGGTGAATCACCCTGTAGTTTTCACCCGCCCCCCACGCTCAGCCACCGCACACCGGCCCGTGTGGGTCAAATCTGGGACTGCCCAAAGCTACAGCAAGGCAGCACATTCAATAGTTTTTGACAATTCTTGAAAGCTTTCTGAAATTTCCCCATACCCATTCCCGCAGGGTGTCGTTCTTTTTTAGTGGGAACCATGGGAACCTGCTGTGGATAACTCACTTAACATCATGATTATATTGATGAAAACAGGTTACCGTCAGAGGTGGGAACCTGGTTCCCATTTGGTGGGAACGTGGGAAGCTGCACACCCTGATTTGCCTGTTTATTGTGCAAAAACAGCCCGAAACGACTGATTCCACGACCCGAGCCACCAAAACCAATCAGCAGCGGCACCCGGCCACGCCTCACAAGAATCACGCGAGTGGCGCATGATGATAGTTTTTATCAATTAACAAGCCGAACCACACCACTGGATTGAATGCCGAACGGCCACCAGTAGCGCGGAAAGAATCCCGCACCGCCCCCATTGGCGGCACCCACATGCACGGCCTGCAGGCCGATGCACGACACCCGGTTGCACAGGCAAGCGCACCGGCCATGACAAGACAGCAGGCGGTCAACAGGTGGGGTTTGGTCGGGCAGTGGGCTGGGTGGGCCGCATGTGTGTGTGCGTGTGTCACCAGTTGCCACAGCAGGCCACTGCCCCGGCTTGCGTGGTGCACGCTACGGCACTGTGTGCGTGCCAACCTGCCACGTCAAAGGCGCATCACTGGCCAGCAGCGTTGCCAGGTGCAGGGGCCAGGTCGGCAGCAGCCTGCAGCCCTGCCAGGTCATCCACTCGCACACCGGTTACTGCTGCTGGCGCTGGTTTCAGCCCAAGCACATGGGCCGCATGCAGTGCGTTCAGTGCGGCCAGCACTTCCAGGTGTCGGGCAACCACGCCAGGCACGGGCACACGGCCAGTTGCCCAGGCACTGACTGACTTGCCGGTGACCTCGATCAATCTGGCATAGTCGCTTTGCTTGATGCCAAGCCCGGACAAAGCCTCTGTAAACTGTGTGTTTGTCATGTGCGAATGATAAGCCCATGTAGTCGATAGGTGAACGATAGCTTTCTTTTACACCCCGAAAGTACTACAACATTCATTATGTTAAGTCGATGCGTTTGCAGACGTTCAGAATAGGTTGCACCTATCAGCAACCAGCGCCAGCCCGCAAGCCGTTGATTCGTAACGCTTTTGTGTTCTGGCCCACCGTCACCGTGTAGGCCAGCACCCAGCGCAAACCCACTTCACACCTCAAGCTCGAATATTTTGGCGGGTATGTGATAACACCGGGACTGCCCAATGCTGGGTAGCTTGACCTTTTTTTCAAGCCTCCCACGCTCATTTGTAACCAGGCATTCATGGTCGGCCAGCACCTTGCACACGGCTTCAAACGCGAAGCCCTTGCACACCTCTGAACGGAATACCTCGGGCAATATGAAGAACTCTGTTGATGTGCCCTCGCCATCAGTGGGGTGCATCTTGTCCCCATACTCGCCCAGGTGCTGGCTATTGGACTTGATAGGTTCGCCTTGCTCGTTGACCATGCGCCTGAACCCGGCCCGCTGCAACGTCTTGGCGTTGTGGTCATCTGCCGCACGGTGCCACCAGGTGAAGCGCCCTTCCCCGTTGGCTTCCAGGAACTGGCGCACTTGCCGCAGCATGGCCGTGACCTCGCCATTGCCAGTGCCCCCACGTGCGGCCAACCAGGCGTTGAAGCACGTGCGGGCGGCCTTGATGCTCTCGCCTGCTGGCCAGCCCGTCAGCCCGGCCTCGGTGGCCAGCTCACCCGCTGCCCCCACCAACGCAAAGCGGGCACCCACGCGGTGAACCTGCCCGCTGGCAGATTCGGGCACCAGTTGCATGGCCAGTGCGTCGGCATCGGTGCGGATGCGGCGTTTCAGGGTGTCAGCATATTCGGTCAGCCACTGCAACCAGGCGTAGCCCACAGCCCCGTAAACGCTGCCCGCCTGCTCTGTGATGTGCCGGGCAAAGTCGGCCCCGCCTTCATGGCCATGCAGCGCCTCAAACGCCCCCATGCCAGCGCCAGCATCGGCGGGAATGTCGGCCATGCGTACTTCTTGGCCTGTGCGGGTGCGCTTCATGCCTTCGGCCATGTGGTCGGCAAGCCCCAGTTCGCCCGCACTGAGGAACAGCAGCCGCCAGGACAAACGGGCACGCGGCGCACCGCCACGGGTCGCACGGGCTTTGCTTTGCTCGTTGGCCAGCATGTAGGCGCATTCGCCCGCCGTCTTGGGGTCAACCTGAGCCAGTTCGTCCAGGATCAACAGGCCGTCACAGTGTTGCGCTGCAATGGCTTCAAGGGCGTTGTCGGTGGTGCGCCAGCGTTGCAGGTAGCTGGCACCACCGAACACGCTTGCAGCCACCTTCAGGGCCGTGGTTTTGCCGCTGGATGAGTCGCCCCGGAAGTGGAACCCACCGCTTTCCATGCCAGCAGGCCGCAGCACAGCGCCAGCAAAGGCACAGGCCACCGAGAAGGCCAAACGGCTGTTGCCCACGCACAGGGCTGATACACGCTCTTTCCAGGCATCCACGGTGCCACGCACACGATAGGTGTTCTCCATGGCGTTCTCGGACTGAAACACGATGCGCTCGGTATCGTTGCCAATGGTTTCATGGGGCAGCACGAACGAATGGCCATGCCAGCCCACGCGGTCGGTGCAGGTGGCATGTTCGCTGGGCTGGCGGGTTTGCATGTACTGGGTCAACAGGTTGCGGGCGCGGCTGCTGGATGACAGGCGTAGGCCCATACCCAGCAGAATGGCCCGGTATTCGCCACCGTCACCGGCCAGCATGCGGGCAGGCATGGCCCATTGTTTGGGTTTGCCCACAGGGTCAGTGAAGGCCAGCAGGTAACCCCAGCCTTGGCCCTCCTGGTCGCGTGTGAGAGCTTGCACGTCCAGACGTGTGCACACCCATTCGGGGGCGGTGGGTTTGCCGTCTTTGTCCACGCCTTTGTAAAACACGCCGTTGTCACTCACGTGGAAGCGGTCCCACTCGGGTTCAGCCTCGGGCGGGTTACCACTGCTGGTGCTGGTTGCGGCTGGGTGCGTGCCGGCCTTTGGCATGCGTGCAGCCTGTGTGGCCTGGTAGACCTGCAGCCCCGCCTCAACGATGGCACGCACCGCAGCCAAACCGGCTTCATCGCCCACATGCATGTGCAGGTCGTTGAAGTCGGTGCCACCGGGTGGCAAGCCCTCGGGTAGCAGCGCCAGCCCCTTGACGGCCTTGGCCGCTGCTGTGGCTTTCGTGCGACCGGGGTTGGTGCCTGTGCGGGCTTCGGTGTCTGCATCGTCATCACCGCACACCACCAGCAGCGCAGCGGGGCACACCTGCTGCAGGGCCTTGGCCACCGCAGCCAGGTTGCCCGCATCAAAGGCCACTGCCACAGGGTGACCCGTGGCCATGTGCAGGCTGGCCGCTGTGGCGTAGCCCTCGGCAACCAGCACCACGGCAGGGGCAACAGGTGCAGCATCAGGCACGGCATCAGACGGGCCACCAACAGCGCCAGCACCTTCATGGGCACCCTCACCCACCACGGGCACAGGCAAGGCCCCCAGCACGTGCCACAGGCCCTGTTTGCGCCCACCCTTGATGCGTGGCGGGCCATAACGTTTGTCTGATCCGTCAGGGCCTTTCTGTGGGGCAATGCACTGCACGTTCCACAGCACCCCGTCAACGTCGCGCATGGGCACCAGCAGCGTGCCATCGGGCAAGTAGCGCACACCCACACCGGCAACGCCTTTGCGTGCCAGGTAAGGGCTGTTGCCGGTGTCGCTGGCGCTGTCCCACAGGTAGGCGGCGGCTTGGGCTGCCTTGGCCTGCGCCGCGTCAATGCTGGCCTGTTCTGCCTGTGCCCGTTCCACACGCTCACGGGCCAGGCGTGCAGCGGCTTCGGGGTCGGGCTGGCTGGCGGGTTGCTGGCCATTGGGTGCCTCCCAGCCGTTTTGCTTGGCCAGGTGCAGCAGTGTGCCCACCGTTACCCCACCACTGGCTCGAACGCTTTTCCAGGTGTCGCGGGTGGCCTTGGCGTTGTACACGTCACCAGCGGTCTGGCTCCATGCGTCGAACAGGTCAAAGCCGGTTTCGTCTGGAAACTCGCTCTTGATGGCCATTGCCATCTTGGCCCATTCGTCGCGTGCCGCCAGGGCGGACACATGGGCCAATGCGGAGCGGATCAGCTCGGGGGTGATGGGTGGGTGTGGGGTCATTGGGAAAACAGGTCAGGCACGGTATGGGGCCAGTGCAACAGGCGGTAGACACGAACACGGCGGGTGCGCTGGCCACGCACGCACAGCACGTCCAGCCAGTCACGGGCCAGGCCGTAGCCCATGCGGGGCATGTCAGACAGCACTTTGGTGATGCACCCCGTGTCGCAGGCGGCATCAATTTCTTTGGCCGTTGCTCGGGGGTGCGCTTCCAGGAACGCGGCCACGCGGTGCGCCTGGTCTGGTCGGGTGTCGAACTGGATGGGTGGATGGGACATGGCGGTGCCTACAAGTCCCCGTCTGCAACGCCATGGTCAGCAGCACGAAAAATGGCCGGGGTCTCGACCACAGGCAGCACATGAAAGGACGTTGTGGCAGGCTCGCCGTTGACGCGCTCCATGCGTACACCACTCACCAATGCCTGCAACACATGGTCCAGGCCACCAGGGCCACCGCTGTAGCCGTTGCTGTTGACCTGCACCACCACCATGGAGCGAAAAAGCCCTTCATGCCTCACGGACTCAGCGGTGATGTGAACGGTGCGAATGGTGCTGATGGTGTTGGCGGTGACATCCCAGGGCTCGCCGTCATGCTCAAACTGCAACACGCCCAAACGGTCGGGGCCCACGCGGCGCAGGTTGTCGAACAGGGCTTTTTCCAGGGAATCGGGGGGCAAGGCTTCGCGTGTCATTACGTGGCCTCCTGTGGTTGTGCTTCCAGCTCTCCGATGGCAGCACCGGCGGTCACCACCACGTCATCGGCAGAGTCTTGGTAGGTAGCAAGCGCCTGTAGGGCCAAAGCCAGGGCCTGTAGCGTGTCACTCACGATCCCGGCGGTTCGAGCGGGTGCATCGTCGCTTTGGATGCTGGCCACCAACTGGCGCACGGTGGCTTCCAGCACGCCATGAGCGGCCAAGGCTTGGGCCTCTGTGCTGGCCAGGCGGTCAACGGCCTGATCCATGGCTGCGATGGCATCGGGCTGTTCAGGAGCTTGAGGTGCGACGGTGTTCATGCTGCCCCCTGACGTGCTGCCTCGGATTCGGCGATGCGGGCCTGAATCCATGTCAACACAGCAGCTTCGGACCAAACAGAGCAGCGACGGGACAGCACCACCGGAGGCGGGAAAGTACCCTCTTTGATCTTGGCGTAAATCCATGACTTTTGCTGCCCCGTGAGGTCGATCACGCCGGGTAGCCTGATGAACTTATCGCGGTGCATAACAGGTGCTGTGCTGTGCACAAGGTGGATGCCAGGGCTGGGGGCTGGCGCTGTCGCCCGCAAGGGGGAGGAAGGGGTATGAAGGGTGTTCACGGGAGGCGGCCTTTCGTTTCTCTCCGGATGCATCCACGGTGGTGCAATCTCGAATGAACGGAAGTAAATCCACCTCGGAAAGGTTCGAATAGTTGGAACCTTGAATGCGTGTTTGCATGCCTCCGCATGCGTTCGCTCCCCTCTGAAACGCATGCGGTAACCATTGCTCAATTAACCTTTTGTGCGGCTTGGTTATTGGCTACTGCCTCAGAAGTGCCCAGTTTTTCAAGCTGTTTCCCTATCCCTTGAGTGGTCATTTTCAAATCGGCGGCCATGGCGTTCTTGGCCGTAGAGTCAGCCAGACCTCGCCCCATCAGGGTTGATCGACGCAAGCCAAGCACTTGCACATCCTCACCCTTCCATTTCGCGCGTGCATTGCCATGCTTTGCTGTGCCGTCTGGATTGGTGTTTGCCGCATTGCGGCTGGCGCACCATTCGAGCCACCATGCATCGTTGGTGGCATCACTGGGCAAATCATCGGGTTTGAACGGCACCACATTGCTGGCGCTGGTTGCGGCGGCTACCTCAACGTCTACCGCAGGTGCAGCCGTATCCACTCCATAGCCCCACAGATCGAACGCAACGAACACGGGCAGGGCCAAACGGTTAAGGGATGCCAACAGCACGTCATCCGCTGGCCAGTAGACGGGCTCGTCCTCTACGTCAGATTCAGTCAGGCCCAGCGCCTGCAACCGAAGTCGGCGGCCTTCCTTCTTTCGTTGCTGAATCGTTTGTGCCCTGTCAATCGCTTGGCTGATATCACTGTGCCCAGGCCATACACGCCACCACGCTTCCAGCAGCCACGCAGCGACCTCGATAGGTTCACTCGTGGGGTACACCCCAGGCAGGCCCAAAGCAGTCGCAGCAGCCATGGACGCTTGAAAGCGATCCAGCACCCGCACCGGCCCGTCGTCTGGGTTAAGGACATAAAACATGCACAGGGGGTAGAGATCAGCATCCACCAGTTGCCCCAGGCAGCGGCGAAGCACTGCATTCCTTTCCTCACCCTGCGCCAGCCAATCTGCCACGTCGCGCAGGCGCACCAGGTTGACAGGCTCCGCCATTTCAGCGATCTGGAACCCCTCCGCTACCGCCGGACACCAGCCCTCAGGCGGTTTGATACGGGCGTGCAGATCGAACAGCTTCCTCCAATCCTTTGGGCGTGGCGACGGCCCATGCAGCTCGGATATCTGCCGTTTGGCCGCTTGTTTCCGTCCATTACTGGCGCTGATATCGGGTGGCGGCGTGGGCTTCTTGGTGGTCATGTGGTGTGCATCCCTGAATGCGGCCCTTCAATGGGGTGCACCCAGCCAGGCAGGAAGGGAAACCGCTTGTCACCCTCGGGGATCAGCCGGGGGTTAGGCTGGGTGCGAAACGGTCACGATAAGGCCAGCAGGTGCGCCCCTTTGTGGTCATGCCTGCATGGGGCTGGATGGGCCTTGGCGGGGCCTGTGGTGTGGGTGGTGAGCGTTTGCATGGCCATGCCTCACACCATGCCCAGCTCGGCCATGCTGGTGACGTTCAGGCCAGCCACAATGAAGTGATCCAGCACACGCACGTCCACCAGCGCCAGCGTGGTTTTCAGGGTGCGTGTCAGTGACTCATCTGCTGTAGATGGCTGGGTACTGCCGCTGGGGTGGTTATGTGCAAGCACCACGGCTGCAGCCTGGTGATGCAGGGCACGCAACACCACCTCACGGGGGTAGACGCTGGTTTGCGTGAGGGTGCCCCTGAACATTTCCTCGAACGCAATCAGCCGGTGCTGGCTGTCCAGGAACAGCACGGCAAACACTTCATGTGGCTTGGTGGCAAGGGCCAGTAACAGGTAGTCACGCACGGCTTGGGGGCCGTCAAACGCTACGGCGTGGCTGCGCAGATAGGCAGTCAGCACAGCCAGGGCAGCAGAGACGATGCTGCTTTCTGGCCCGGTCAACTGCGCACCGGCAACGCTGCCCATGTGCCCCATGCGCAGGTAAGGTGCCTCACAGTCTTTGGCAACCGGCTTGCGGCGACGGCGCACAGGGGCGCGAGCGGGGGCAGGTGTGGCAGTAGCCGGGGCTGTGGCAAGGGTGACGGTCATGGCTCAGTGCCCCTTTCCACGGTGTGAGAGAGTGACCATGTGCTGTGCAATGGCCGGGGTGCCCATTGCCAGGCCAAGCAAATACACCAGCGACAAAGACGGGGAACGCCCCATGCCAGATGGGGGCAGGCTTTGAAGGTGGCGAACTGCACCCAGCAATGCCAGGCCAGCGGTATCAAGGCAGCCGGTGTCATCCAGGTGGCGCAGGAACAGTTCCACGGCATCACAGAATGGGTCAGGGGCGTGGTCGCTGTGGGTTCTGACGGCAGTCAGCAGCGAATCGGCCATGGCGCTCAGAAGTGCAACGGCTGTTGCTTTGTCGTTGAGGGACAACATGGTTCAACCCCCTACCTGGTTGACCAGCGCACTGGCCTGCTTCAGGGCACTCAGGCCACGGTGCGCACGGGCGGTTGCCGTTGCCCAGGTGCTGGCGCTGGTGTCGGTGGCACTGGGGCTTTGCAGTTGGCGCAGGGCCTCACGCAGGCTGGTGCAGGCTTGGGCGTGCAACTGAATCAGGTGCAGCTCGTTGGCTTGGGTGGCTGACGTGGCGGGGTGTGCAGACGCATGCACACAGGGAACGGGCGGCACAGCGCGGCGGCTGGCCAGGGTGACGACTGTCATGGCTTCAGGCTCCTGGTTGAGGCTTGAACCCACCCGCCGTGTTCTTACGCACAACGGGTGGACGGGATGTTAAGAACACGGAACCAGCCGTGCGCCAGGCGTTACCGCTTTGGCCATCCCGCCCAAAACCTTGACGGCCCAGCACCACGCACCACAGGTGCCGGGGGCCGGACGTGAAGCGGCACCCTTTCAGGCAGGGGGCCGCAGGTGTTCAGACGTGACAAAACCCCGCTTGTCGGTGGGGGTCAGCAACCGCTGGTTCAAAGGTGTTCTTACGCACCGGGCCTTTCGGCTTGGGGGCATTGTGCCATGGAGCGGGGCTGGGGTGTCAAGGGGGTTG
>JAVBXK010000120.1 GCA_030824555.1 bacterium | reverse complement strand
GGTGAACCCCACCACCCGCCAGCGCTTGCGCCCTGGTTGCGCGCCCACCCGCACCCAGGGCCTGACTGCCGTCACCTACGCCCGATGGCCCACGCTGCTGCAACCGTGGGTGGAAGCTGCCCAACGCAGCGAGGTCGAGCGCCTGCCCGTTGTGGCATCCGTTGCGTGCGCACACCCCGTGCCACAGCGCAGCCTGCGCATCTCGGGGCTGGAGCCGGGCAGCGTGCTGCGCACGCTGCCCGGCAAAACAGAGCTGACCGTGCAACTGCATGTGCTGGGCACGCGTGAAGAGGTGAACTGGCTGCTCGATGGCCGGTTGGTGGGGACCACACCCGCCGCCTCCGGCGCTACCAGCCCCGCGTTGCGCCTGACCCTGAAAGCACCCGGCCCCCATGCGCTCACGGCCATGGACGCAGTCGGGCGCTACCAGCAGGTGACGTTCAGCGTGCATTGAGCGGACGGCCCCACGGGGCGCCGGGTGGCGGCAGGATGACCTGTGGGGTGGCGCATCGGATGGTTTCAGGCTGTGGATTAAGTTTTCAGCCACCGTGGCTTGCCAACCGCCACAAACACTACCTATAGTGTGAAAATTCAAATTCACCACTACATTTAGTGAAAAGAGCTTGCCATGCCCACACCCGACAGCGCTGCGTTCACCCACATCATCAAGCGCGACGGCGGCATCAAACCGTTCGATGTCGACAAAATTGCCCACGCGCTGACGCGCGCCGCGCAGGCCACGCTGGAGTTCGACGCGGCCGAGGCTCACCGCATCACGCACACGCGGGTGCTGCCGCAAATCCACGCCAACGGCCAGGTGATGCCGCACATCGAACAGATTCAGGACGCAGTGGAATCGGCCCTGTTCGACGCGGGGCACCCCCGCACGCTGAGGGCGTACATCGTGTACCGCGAGCAGCACCGCAAGCTGCGCAACGACCGCCACACCCTGGTGGACGTTGAATCGAGCATGAACGAGTACTTGCAGCAGCTTGACTGGCGCGTCAATGCCAACGCCAACCAGGGCTATTCGCTGGGCGGGCTGATCCTGAACGTGTCAGGCAAGGTCATTGCCAACTACTGGTTGAACCACGTGTACCCGCCCGAAGTGGGCGCGGCGCACCGCACGGCGGCCCTGCACATCCACGACCTGGACATGCTGTCGGGCTACTGCGCAGGCTGGTCGCTGCGCACGCTGCTGAACGAAGGGCTCAACGGGGTGCCCGGCAAGGTGGAAAGCGGCCCCCCGCTGCACATGGGCAGCGCCGTGGGCCAGATCGTCAACTTTTTGGGCACCCTGCAAAACGAGTGGGCCGGGGCACAGGCGTTCAGCAGCTTCGACACCTACATGGCCCCGTTCGTGCGCCAGGACAAGCTGACCTACGCGCAGGTGCGCCAGTGCATGCAGGAGCTGATCTACAACCTGAACGTGCCGTCGCGCTGGGGCACGCAAACCCCCTTCACCAACCTCACCTTCGACTGGGTGTGCCCCGAAGACCTGCGCGAGCAGGTGCCGCTGATCGGCGGCCATGAAGTGCCCTTCAGCTATGGCGACTGCCAGGCCGAGATGGACCTGATCAACCGCGCCTACATCGACGTGATGATGGCCGGGGATGCCAAGGGCCGGGTGTTCACCTTCCCCATCCCCACCTACAACATCACCGAAGACTTCGACTGGCACAGCCCCAACGCCGAGTTGCTGTTCGAGATGACGGCCAAGTACGGGTTGCCGTATTTCCAGAACTTCATCAACTCGGAACTCAAGCCCAACATGATCCGCTCCATGTGCTGCCGCTTGCAGCTGGACCTGCGGGAGCTGCTGAAACGCGGCAACGGCCTGTTCGGCTCGGCAGAGCAAACCGGCTCGCTGGGCGTGGTCACCATCAACTGCGCACGCCTGGGGTTTTTGCACGCCGGTGACGAGCCCGGCCTGCTGCGCGAACTCGACGCGCTGCTGAGCTTGGGCCGCGACAGCCTTGAAATCAAGCGCAAGGTCATCCAGCGGCACATGGACAACGGCCTGTTCCCCTACACCCGCCGCTACCTGGGCACGCTGCGCAACCACTTCTCGACGCTGGGGGTGAACGGCTTCAACGAAATGATCCGCAACTTCACGCACGACCGGGAAGACATCAGCACCGAGTGGGGTCACGCCTTCGCGTTGCGCGTGCTGGACCACGTGCGCGCACGCATGCTGGCGTTCCAGGACGAAACCGGCCACATGTACAACCTGGAGGCCACCCCCGCCGAAGGCACCACCTACCGCTTTGCCAAGGAAGACGCGCGGCGCCACCCCGGCATCCTGCAAGCGGGCACGGCAGACATGCCGTACTACACCAACTCCAGCCAGCTGCCGGTGGGGTTCACCGACGACCCGTTCGAGGCACTTGAGCAACAAGATGACCTCCAGCGCAAGTACACCGGGGGAACCGTGCTACACCTTTACATGACTGAACCCCTCAGCAGCGCCGAGGCCTGCCGCCGCCTGGTGAAGCGGGCACTGTCGCGCTTTCGGCTGCCGTACATCACCGTCACACCCACGTTTTCGATCTGCCCCACCCACGGCTACCTGGGCGGCCACCACGCGTTCTGCCCCAAATGCGACGAGGCGCTGATCGCCCGCAAACGCCGCGAGGCCACGGCCTGATTGGCTGAACGCGTGCCGCAACGTTCTGCACTGCCTGCCTGCTCCTCGCCACCTGCGCCTTGCCGCCTTTTGCCGGATGCCCTTTATTTGACCCACTGACACGCCCCTTCATCCCACACGCTCGCCCCCAAGCACAGCCCACCATGACACACACCACCCTGCCCGACCTGCCCACCACACCTGCGGCCTTCGCGACCCAGGCACCCATCGTGCTGCGCGACGACGAACGCCAGCCCTGCGAAATCTGGACCCGCGTGATGGGCTACCACCGCCCCATGGCGTCGTTCAACACGGGCAAGAAAGGCGAGTTCCATGAGCGCACCTACTTCTCGGAAAAGCACTGTCCACCTGCCAGCACCGTCTGAGGCCCGTACCGTGCCGCCGCGCATGAATCTGGTGGCCGCGCCGACCATGCCACCCCACATCAGCCTGGTGACCCCGCCCGCCTGCCCATCACCCACCCAAGTGGGCAAGCACCTGCAGGTGGGCGGGGTCACCCCCTTTTCGGCCACCGACTTTCCGGGGCAACTGGCCGCAGTGGTGTTCGTACAGGGTTGCCCGTGGGCCTGCGGTTATTGCCACAACCCACACCTGCAAGCCCGGCTGGGCGACAGCCCCGTGGCCTGGACCGACGTGATGGCGCGCCTGCAGCGCCGGGTCGGGCTGATCGACGCGGTGGTGTTCAGCGGTGGCGAGCCCACCCTCGACCCCGCGCTGGCCCAAGCCATGCGCGATGTGCGCCAGCTCGGGTTTGCGGTGGGCTTGCACACGGCGGGCATGTACCCCCGGCGGCTGGCCGAGGTGCTGCCGCTGGTCGATTGGGTGGGGCTGGACATCAAGGCCCTGGCCACAGACTACGACCGCATCACCGCCACCCCAGGCAGCGCCGACGGCGTGTGGCACAGCCTGCAAGCGCTGCTGGCCAGCGGCGTGGCGTGCGAATGCCGCACCACCGTTCACCCCGGCTTGCACCGTGCGCCAGACATCCTGGCACTGGCCGCGCAGTTGCGCGAGCTGGGCGTGCGTCACTACGCGGTACAGGCATTTCGCGCCACCGGTTGCGCGTCAGCCACGCTGACTACCTCCGCATCGACGCCGTTGCTGGACAGCAGCCAGCTCACGATGCTGGCCACCGGGTTTGACAGCTTTGTGTGGCGCGCGGCCTGACGCCTGCTGGCGCGCCCGGTCACAACGTGTGTTGCGGCGTGTGCCAAAACCCCTTGGGTGCTGGACTGGAACAGCCGGACAATCTTGGGCATTCCTCTTTTTGCTGACAGGACTCGCCCGTGCCCCGCTTTGCCGCCAACCTCACCATGCTCTACAACGAGCATGCCTTTCTGGACCGTTTCGCCGCCGCTGCAGCCGACGGGTTCAAAGCAGTTGAATACCTGTTCCCCTACGCCTTCGAGGCCCGGGAACTTGCACAGCGCCTGTCTGACAACGGCTTGCAACAGGTGCTGTTCAACGCCCCCCCTGGCAACTGGGATGGGGGTGAACGCGGCCTGGCCTGCATTCCAGGCCGAGAGACCGAGTTTCGCGAAGGGTTCGCGCAGGCTCTGACCTATGCCGACGCCCTGAACTGCCCCCGCATCCACGTGATGGCGGGCCTGGCCCCGCAAGGTATCGAACACGCACGCCTGCAAGCCACCTACGAAGCGAACATCGGCTGGGCGGTCGAACAGGCGGCCAGCGCAGGGCGCAACGTGTTGATCGAGCCCATCAACACCCGCGACATCCCCGGCTTCTTTTTGAACCGGCAAGACGAGGCACACCGCATCGTGCAGGCCATCGGCGCGCCCAATCTGAAAGTGCAATTCGACCTGTACCACTGCCAGATCGTGGAAGGCGACGTGGCCACCAAAATCCGCACCTACCTGCCCACGGGACGGGTGGGGCATTTTCAGATTGCAGGCGTGCCCGAACGGCACGAACCCGATGTGGGCGAGTTGAACCACGCCTACCTGTTCAAGGTGATCGACGAGGTGTCAGCCGCCTGCGGCTGGGACGGCTGGGTGGGCTGCGAGTACCGCCCGGCGCGGGGAGCGGTTGCGGGCGCCACCACCCAGGGGCTGGGCTGGCGGCCTTGAAGCAGTTGCGGTACAGCCTGGCCGTCAACCCCGGTGTCGGCTCAGCTCAGCTCAGCTCAGCTCAGGCACCGGCCAGCTTGTAGCCCTTGTACGCCTCGCGCAAGCGGTGCTTGAGCATCTTGCCGGTGGCACCCAGCGGAATGGTTTCGACAAACACCACGTCGTCAGGCGTCCACCACTTGGCGATCTTGCCGTCATAGAAGGCCAGCAGCTCTTCGCGGGTCACGTCCATGCCGGGCTTTTTCATCACCACCAGCAGCGGGCGCTCGTCCCACTTGGGGTGGAACGCTGCAATGCACGCGGCCATGGCCACGGCGGGGTGGGCCATGGCGATGTTTTCCAGGTCGATGGAGCCGATCCACTCGCCACCTGACTTGATCACGTCTTTGCTGCGGTCGGTGATTTGCATGTAGCCGTCGGCGTCTATTTTGGCCACGTCACCGGTGGGGAACCAGCCGTCTTGCAGATGGCCCTCGCCCTCTTCCTTGAAGTAGCGCGACACCACCCAGTGGCCGCGCACCAGCAGGTCGCCGGTTTGCACGCCGTCGCAAGGCAGCTCGGCACCGTCGGGGCTGACGATTTTCATGTCCACCCCGAACACGGCGCGGCCCTGCTTGGCCTGCACGGCCTGACGCTCTTCGGGTGTTTGCGCCAGGTGTTTGCCTTTGAAGGCGCACACGGTGCCCAGCGGGCTCAACTCCGTCATGCCCCAGGCGTGGATGACGTGGACGTTGTAGTCCTCTTCAAACGTGCGCACCATGGCAGGCGGGCAGGCCGAGCCGCCGATGACGGTGCGGCGCATGGTGCTGAAGGCCAGCTTGTTGGCCTGCACGTGGTTGAGCAGCCCTTGCCACACGGTGGGCACACCGGCGGCCATGGTCACGCCTTCGCTCTCGAACAGTTCGTACAGCGACTTGCCGTCCAGCCCCGCACCGGGGAACACCAGCTTGGCACCGGTCATGCAGGCCGCGTAGGGCAGGCCCCAGGCGTTGACGTGGAACATGGGGACCACGGGCAGGATGGCATCGCTGGCCGAGCAGTTCAGGCTGTCGGGCAGGGCTGCCGCAAACGTGTGCAGCAGCGTGGAGCGGTGGCTGTACAGCACGCCCTTGGGGTTGCCGGTGGTGCCAGAGGTGTAGCACAGCGTGGCGGCTGCCTGCTCGTCCAGCACGGGCCAGGTGAACGGGTCGGTCTGCCCGGCAATCAGGTCTTCGTAGCACAGCAGGTTGGGAATGCTGGTGCTGGCGGGCATCTGATCCTTGTCGATCAGGGCCACGAAGTGCCGCACGGTCTTGACGCGGCTGGCGATGGATTCGACCAGCGGCAGGAACGTCATGTCGAAAAACAGCACCTGGTTTTCAGCGTGGTCGGCAATGAAGGTCACCTGGTCGGCATGCAGGCGGGGGTTGATGGTGTTGAGCACACGGCCCGCGCCCGACACGGCGTAGTACAGCTCCATGTGGCGGTAGCCGTTCCAGGCCAGTGTGGCCACACGCTCGCCTTCGGCCACGCCCAGCGCAGCCACGGCCTTGGCCAGCTTGCGGGCACGAACAGCCAGGTCAGCATAGGTGTAGCGGTGGATGTCGCCTTCCACCCGGCGCGACACGATGGCCTGGTCGGCGTGGTGGCGTTCAGCGTGCACCAGCAGTGACGACGTCAGCAGCGGCATCTGCATCATTTGACCGTTCATGGAAAAACCTCCGGGAAATGCGCCTGCATGCAGGCTGGTAAACAGGGGAGAGGCAGAAGTGCCTGCGGAAAACTGGCTTGGCTTGGCTTGGCAGGTAGCGGTGTGCAGTGCCGCCCGCTCAGAACATGTCAACCGGCGCCTGGGCGATGGTTTCGCCCCCGGTGATGACCGTTTGCGCCAGGCCGATGGCGGTGGACAGCACCGCATCGGCATAAAAGCGGGCGGTGACCACTTTGGCGGCGTGGAACGCCGGGTCTTGCGCCATGTGTTCCAGCGACACCATCATGGCGCGGGCCATTTGCCAGCCGCACAGCACCACGCCCGCCAGTTGCAGGTAATTGACGGCACCGGCGTACACCGCGTGGGGATTGGTTTTGGCATGGGCCACGATGTGGTCAATGGTTTGCTCCAGTGCCTGGCGCGCACTGCGCAGGGAGTGGCGCATGACGGCGCAATCCAGCTCGGTGTGAGCTGCCAGGTCGTCTTCGGTCAGGGCCACCTGGGCGCACAGGGCTTTGGCCACGGCGCCACTGTCGCGCACGGTCTTGCGGCCCACGATGTCGTTGGCCTGGATGGCGGTGGTGCCTTCGTAAATGGTCAGGATGCGCGCGTCGCGGTAGTGCTGCGCGGCACCGGTTTCTTCAATGAAGCCCATGCCGCCGTGCACCTGCACGCCCAGGCTGGCCACCTGGATGGACATTTCGGTCGAAAAGCCCTTCACCACCGGCACCAGGTAGTCGTAGATGGCCTGCTGCTGCTTGCGCACAGCGGCGTCGGTTGAATGATGTGCCATGTCGGACGCAGCGGCGGCCACATAGGCCAGTGCGCGTGCGCCTTCGGTTTGGGCGCGCATGCTGAGCAACATGCGTTTCACGTCGGGGTGGTGAATGATGGCCACCGGGCCGGGCGAGCCCGCCAGGTCGCGGCTTTGCACGCGGTCTTTGGCGTAGCCCACGGCTTTTTGGTAAGCGCGGTCGGCCACCGCAACGCCCTGCATGCCCACGGCAAAGCGGGCTGCGTTCATCATGATGAACATGTATTCCAGGCCCCGGTTTTCTTCGCCCACCACGTGGCCCACGGCGCCACCGTGGTCGCCAAACTGCAGCACCGCCGTGGGGCTGGCCTTGATGCCCAGCTTGTGCTCGATGCTGACGCAGTGCGCGTCGTTGCGTGCGCCCAAAGACCCATCTGCATTCACCAGGAATTTGGGCACCACGAACAGGCTGATGCCTTTCACGCCCTCGGGCGCACCGGGCACGCGGGCCAGCACGAGGTGGACGATGTTCTCGGCCATGTCGTGCTCACCGTAGGTGATGAAAATTTTGGTACCAAACACCTTGTACGTGCCATCGCCCTGGGGCTCGGCACGGCTGCGCACCGCTGCCAGGTCAGAGCCGGCCTGGGGCTCGGTCAGGTTCATGGTGCCAGTCCACTGGCCGCTGACCAGCTTTTCCAGGTAGGTGGCTTTCAGCTCGTCTGAACCTGCGGTCAGCAGCGCTTCGATGGCCCCGTCTGTCAGCATGGGGCACAGCGCAAACGACAGGCTGGAGGCGTGCAGCATTTCGGCACACGCGGTAGCGATCAGCTTGGGCATGCCTTGGCCGCCGTACTCGGCGGGGTGGATCACGCCTTGCCAGCCACCTTCGGCAAACTGCTTGAAAGCTTCCTTGAAACCTGGGGTGGTGGTGACCACGCCGTCTTTCCAGCTGCTGGGTTGCTGGTCACCGGCCCAGTTCAGCGGGGCCACCACGTCCTGGCAGAACTTGGCCGACTCTTCCAGCACGGCCTGCGCGGTGTCTTGCTCGAAATCGGCCATGCCAGGCAGCTCGGCCACTTTTTGCAAGCCAGCCAAGTGCGTCATGGCAAACATCATGTCTTTGACGGGGGCGGTGTAACTCATGGTGCGATGCTCCAGATACGGGGATGATTCAATTCATGAATGGATAGCAAACAATGCCCGTACAGAAAGCGGTAGGTGGCATTGCGTGTGTGATGTTTGCGCGCACGGCGCTCAAAGCGCCTTGACCAACTCAGGCACAGCCGTGAACAAGTCAGCCTCCAGCCCGTAGTCAGCCACGCTGAAGATCGGTGCTTCAGGGTCTTTGTTGATCGCCACGATGACCTTGCTGTCCTTCATGCCCGCCAAGTGCTGGATGGCGCCGCTGATGCCGCAGGCGATGTACAGCTGCGGGGCGACGATCTTGCCGGTCTGGCCCACTTGTAAGTCGTTGGCGGCGTAGCCAGCGTCCACCGCTGCACGGCTGGCACCGATGGCCGCACCGAGCTTGTCGGCCAGCGGGGTCATGACTTCGTTGAACTTCTCAGCACTGCCCAGCGCACGGCCACCGGAAACAATGATCTTGGCCGCTGTCAGTTCGGGGCGGTCGTTCTTGGCGATTTCGCTGCCTTTGTAGACGGTTTTGCCGCTGTCGGCCACGGCAG
>JAVBXK010000053.1 GCA_030824555.1 bacterium | reverse complement strand
CGCATCATGGATGCCGACTTCGCCGCAGAAACAGCCAACCTCAGTCGCAACCAGATCCTCCAGCAGGCTGGCACCGCTATGATCGCTCAGGCCAATCAGGTCCCCCAAAACGTCATGACACTTCTCCGGTAAATCGGTTGAACCCCCCCATCCCCCGAACTGGGTGGAGGGGTTTGCAACAGGCCCATGACACTCCGAGAGCTGACCTCTACACATCATGATCCTGAATACCCCGACCGGTCACACGCTGCCCTGCACGTCCAGTGCAAACAGCACCGCCCACCCTTACTATTTCGTGGCAGCGGGTTATCGCAAGGCTGATGCCGCAAACCGCATGCTTCACCGGTTGTGCAGCTGGTTGAACCACTCGGGCCAAGAGTCGTGGATGATCACCACGGACACGCACGCCCCACTCTGGACACCCAGGGTCGCCGACCATGTCCGAGCCCAACACCATGCGTCGAACAAGTGTCCGATTGTTGTGTTTTTGGACAAGAAATTGGACAACCCCGCGTCGTTGGGGAAAAAAGTCCACTATCAATTCAATATTTCAGCGCCCCCCCAAACCATCGCACCGGGAGCTGACTTGATGACGTTTGCCTGGGCAAGCACCGACACCGATCAACAACTGAGGCTTCCGTTTCTCAATCTGACCGTTGCGCCGATCAGCGCCCCGCGCACCCATGCCCTCGTGTACGCAGAAAGCTACCTTGCTGCGGGCGGGTTGGCCGCTGATCTGCCCCCCGATGCCACCCGGCTGACCCAAGCTGACTTGACGCAGGAAGACGCGTTGCTCGCCAAGCTCGCCTGTGCCCACACGCTGTACTTGTTCGAGCCATCTGTGTTGTCGGCCATGGCACGCGCGCAGGGCTGTGCCGTGGTGCACGTGCGCAATTCCCGAGCTTGGCCAGCAGGCGCAAACGACACATGTGAACCGGTCCCATGCAATTGGGGACTTGTCGAGACCTCCGATTGGCGAGAGGCCCCGACCATAGCCCCTTGGAGCGCTTCAGATTATCTGGACAGCTACAAAGCATGCATGAAAGGCTGGGAGAGCGATGTGGCGCAATTCGTCACCCGCACACAAGTCGCGGCGGCAAGCATGCCTTGGGACAAAGCCTGGCCCGAAGAAGTGGTGTTGACGCTGCCCGCCACTGACGAGACGCTGCAAGCTTCCGCCTGGCGTGCCGACCGCATCAAGCAACTGCGCGTCAACAAGCAACTCGCCCAATGGTCGGCACGCTCCACACTGCGGGAAATTGACGGCGAAATTTATGGCTCATACGCGGCATCAGGCCGCCTGCCCGCGCTGGCTGCGGTGGTTTACGCCGACAAAGACATGGATGCGTTGGCAGACACCCTGGATTCGTTGAGCAACAGCCTGCTTCAACCGTCCGAGCTGACCATCGTTTCCAGCGAAGCCAATCCATTTGGCGATGCAAGCGAAGGGGCGCTGCGGTGGGTGCAATTGCCGTCAGAATGGGCTGTGGCGGCTGAATTGCCTCCGCACACCACCGGGCCACTCGCGCACATCCAAGCGCCTTGGGTACTTGCCATCAAGGCTGGTGCCACGCTCCAACCCCATGCGACCCTCGAATTCGCGGTCACTGCGCAGCAAACTGCTGCGGTGGTGCTGTATGCCGATGACGACGTGCTGATCGACGGCAAACCCCAGTACCCCCACTTCAAACCCCACACCAACGTGGAATGGCTGCGCAGCACCAACTACCTGGGCGACGCAGTATTGCTTCAGGCACGCGGATGGAAAAAGCACACTGAAAGCCACCGCTTTGAAGGCGTATACGCCTTTGCCTTGCGCGCGCTGGAAACCCGTGACCGCTCTGGCCTTACCCACATCGACACCTTGCTCGTGCACGGCACCGGCACCTTGACCGATGCGCAATTGGCGGCGGAGCAAGTCCAGGTGCAAACACACCTGATGCGCGTGGGGCTGCAAGCCCAGGTGAAAGCAAGCACACAGCGGGGCTTGCGCGACATCACCTACAACTCTGCACTGCAGCGCGTGAGTGTCGTGGTGCCTTGCGCCACACAAGTGGGCTACCTGGGCTGCCTGTTGCAATCCATGGCGAACCATGGCAGCACCTTGCTGCACGAAGTGTTGGTGGTGGCAGATGCTGAATTTGCCACACGGGTGCAACAGGCGGTCGACGAAGCCAATACACCGTTTCCCACGCGTGTCATCACGGTGGCCAATCAGCCGTATTCGCACGCCAAGGCGCTCAATGCAGGGGCAGCGGAAGCCCAGGGCAACGTGCTGCTGTTCGCAGACGATGACACTGAACTGGTTCATGGCAACTGGCTGGAGCCGCTGTGCGCCCTGTTCAGCCAGCCTGATGTGGCGGCTGTGGCGCCGCGCCTGGTGAAGCCTGGTAGCCCCGATCCGGTCATGTCCGCCGGACCTGCCTTTTTGGGCCTCGCAGGGCTGTACACCAGCTATTGCGGCGAAAGAGGCAACGTGATGGAAAGTGGCCCCTACGGACGGTTGCAGGCTATGCAGGACGTGAGTGCATTTGCCCCTCACTTTTTCCTGGTGAGTGCCCAGCACTTCAAGATGGTGGGTGGTTTCGATGAAGCAGAACTGCCACTGTTCCTCCCCGTGCTCGATTTCGCATTGCGTGCCCAGGCCAGCGGTTTACGGCACGTGTGGTCGCCACAGGTCAGTGTGTTGCACCACGGCGGCAAAACTGTGGAAGAGCGGCAGCGCTTGCCTGAAGACACGCTTGCGTTACGGCAAGCAGAGTTAGCGGAGCGCAGGTGCCTGGCGGCGCGCTGGACATCCGCGTTGGGAGCAGACCCCAACTACAACCGCAACCTGTCGCTGTCGCAGCCGTTCGATCTGGAGCAAGACATCGTCATCGACTGGCAACCCAGCCGCAGGGACCGCCCCCGTACCGTGGCGCTGCCGCTGTCCAGCGGTTCAGGTCAATACCGGGTCATCGAGCCGCTCAACGCTTTGCAAAACGAGGGGCGCGCACAGAGCTGCGTGGTGTTCCCCATCAGCCGGGATGTCAGCCGTGTGCCCACATCCATCGAGCTGGTGCGCTCCGGATTGGACCGGTTGATCGTGCAAAACGCCATTGGTGACCTGCACCTCGCTCGGCTGGAAGAGTACCGGGTCAACCTGCCCAAACTGGGCATCGTGCACATGCTGGACGACCTGTTTGGCAACCTGCCTGGCAAGCATCAACTGCACAACTACCACAAACGAGAAGGCAACACGCGGTTGCGCCGAGCCCTTGAGCTGTCTGACCGGTTGGTGGTCACCACCGAGCCCCTGAGGGAGTATTACCAGGCGTACGTACCCGAAACACGGGTGATTCCCAACGCCTTGGTTGAAACCACCTGGTTCGATTTGCCGGTCAAACGGCGCGAGCGCAAAGACAAACTGCGCGTGGGATGGGCCGGGGCACAACAACACTTGGGCGACCTGGACATGATTCAAACCGTGGTGGCCCACTTCGGCACCCAGGTGGACTGGGTGTTCATGGGCATGTGCCCACCGTCCATACACCCCCATGTCAAAGAGGTACACCCCTTCGTGTCCATTGACGTGTACCCGCAGACGCTGGCCAACCTGGATCTGGACATTGCCATTGCCCCGTTGGAAGACAACCCGTTCAACACATGCAAAAGCAACCTTCGCCTGCTGGAGTACGGGGCCATGGGCTGGCCGGTGGTGTGCTCCGACGTCTATCCCTTCCGCACCGACGACCCGCCCGTGCGCAGGGTTTCCAACGACGTGGGGGACTGGATTGCTGCGCTGGAGTCGCTGATTGCCAGCGAATCGTTGCGCACCGACATGGGCAAGCAACTGAACCATTGGGTGAAAACCCGCTACGCCCTGAGCGTGCACACCGATGCGTGGTTCAAAGCCATTTTTGATCCCATCAGCCGCTGAGGTCAGAGAAAACACATGGTCAAAGCAGTGATCCTGGCGGGTGGTTTGGGCACCCGCATCAGCGAAGAAACGATGTACCGTCCCAAGCCCATGGTCACCATCGGGGGCAAGCCCCTGCTGTGGCACATCATGAAGGGCTACTCGTCCCACGGCATCAACGATTTCGTGATCTGTTGTGGCTACATGGGTTATGTGATCAAAGAGTACTTTGCCAACTACTTTTTGCACACATCCGATGTCACCTTCGACATGACCCACAACCGAATGGAAATCCATGAGCGCCACACCGAACCCTGGCGGGTGACCCTGGTGGACACGGGCGATACCACCCAAACCGGCGGACGTCTGAAGCGTGTGCGGCCTTACATCGAGAGTGAAGAGCAGTTTTGCTTCACCTATGGCGACGGCGTGGCCGACATCGACATCACCAAGCAGCTGGCGTTTCACCGCTCACACCAACGCCTGGCGACGGTTGCTGCGGTGGCACCACCCGGACGCTTCGGCTCACTCGGCATGACAGGCGATGCGGTGACCTCATTTGTGGAAAAACCCGTCGGGGACGGTGGTCTGATCAACGGGGGGTTCTTCGTGCTCTCCCCCAAAGTGCTTGACCTGATTGAGGGTGACGACAGCCCCTGGGAAGACCGCCCTGTCCAACAATTGATAGCCCAAGGTCAGCTCATGGCTTTTCAGCATCAGGGCTTCTGGCGCCCCATGGATACCTTGCGCGACAAAACCTTCCTGGAAGAGCTGTGGAGCAGCGGACAGGCGCCATGGAAAACATGGTGAACCCTGCATTCTGGTCAGGCAAACGGGTCTTTCTCACGGGCCACACAGGCTTCAAAGGTGCCTGGCTGGCATTCTGGCTGACTGAGATGGGCGCGGACGTGCATGGTTATGCTCTGCCGCCAGAACACCCCGGCAACCTGTTCGACCTGCTGGGGCTGCAGCGCCGCCTGGTCAGCTCAACGCTGGCCGACATCCGCGACAGCGACCGTCTTCACGCGGCCATGCAGGCAGCCAACCCGGACATCCTGTTCCATTTGGCGGCACAGGCCCTGGTGCCAGCGGGCTACCACCGGCCGGTGGAGACTTTCTCGGTCAATGTGGTGGGCACCGCCCAGGTGCTGGAATGCGCTAAATATTGCAAGAAATTGGCCTCTAGCACAATCATCACAAGTGATAAGTGCTACGAAAACAATGAATGGCCGTGGGGCTACCGTGAAACCGATGCCATGGGTGGGCATGACCCCTACTCGGCCAGCAAAGGCGCCGCAGAACTCGTGGTGGCCAGCTACCGGCGCAGCTTTCTGGCCGCACAAGGCATGGCGGTGGCCACGGCGCGGGCGGGCAATGTCATCGGTGGTGGCGACCGCACGCCCACCCGGCTGGTGCCGGACGCACTGGCGGCATTCGAGCAGGGCACCACATTGCAGTTGAGAAACCCCCGCGCCATCCGGCCTTGGCAGCACGTCCTTGACCCGCTCAACGGCTATTTGCAACTGGGTCAGCGTTTGTACGAGGAAGGGCAGGCTTGGGCCGAAGCCTGGAATTTCGGCCCCCAAGCCGACGATGCACTGGCGGTCGAAAGCATGGTGAAAATACTTGCCAGCCATTGGCCTCGCCCGGTGCAGTGGTCCGCCGACGCAGCGCATGTGCACCCGCACGAAGCGCACCACCTTCGCCTGGATTGCAGCAAAGCGCGCCAACGGCTGGCTTGGCGGCCCGTCTGGAACGCGCCCACCGCCATTCAAAAAACGGTGCAGTGGCACCTGGCGGTTCAGCCCACCCCAAACCACTCGGCCACCGAGGTATGTCGCCAACAATTGGCCGATTTCCAAACAGATGCCAGACCACACGCCCCCCACCATGCCTGAACCCATGTTCCAACACCAACACCTGACGCTGGACGCCGCAGGTGTGGCCCAACTTGCACTGCCCCAATGGGCCGGGCAAGACGTGGAGGTGGTGCTGCGCCCCGCCCAAGCACCGGTCCAGCCTTGGCGGGCGGGCATCGACCCCATACCACCGTCGGGGAAGGTGATCGGCCAAGCGGAAACAGACGCCATGATCGCCGCCGCACTGGACGGCTGGCTCACCACGGGCCGCTTCAACGCGGCATTTGAACAACGCCTGGCGCAGTTCGTGGGTGTGACGCATGCGCTGACCGTGAACTCTGGCTCATCCGCAAACCTGGTGGCGTTTTCAACCCTCACATCGCCCCGGCTGGGCGCTCGGGCCATACGCCCTGGGGACGAAGTCATCACCGTCGCTGCAGGCTTCCCGACCACGGTCAACCCCATCATTCAAAACGGTGCGGTACCCGTGTTTGTGGACGTGACATTGCCCAGCTACAACATCGACGTGTCGATGCTCGCAGCCGCCTTGAGCCCCAAAACCAAGGCCATCATGATTGCCCACACCTTGGGCAATCCTTTTGATCTGGACGCGGTGTGCGCATTCGCAAAAGCCCATGACCTGTGGTTGATTGAAGACTGCTGCGACGCCTTGGGCACCACCTGGAAAGGGCAAAAAGTGGGGACCTTCGGGCACCTGGCCACCCTGTCTTTTTACCCGGCGCACCACATCACCATGGGCGAAGGCGGCGCAGTGCTGACCAACGACCCTGAACTGAAGCAAATTGCCGAGTCATTCCGGGACTGGGGGCGCGACTGTTGGTGCAACCCAGGCTGCGACAACACCTGTGGCAAACGTTTTGACTGGCAACTGGGCGGCTTGCCCAAAGGTTATGACCACAAATACACCTACAGCCACCTGGGCTACAACCTGAAAATCACTGACATGCAAGCCGCTTGTGGCCTGGCGCAGCTTGAGCGGCTGGAAGGGTTCATACACGCGCGCAAGCACAACTTCAGCTTGCTGCATGAACTGCTGGCCGACTGCGTAGACGTGCTGGTGCTGCCCGAAGCCACGCCTGGCGGCGATCCATCCTGGTTTGGATTCCCCATCACCCTCAAACCCGAAAGTGGCGTCAATCGGGTTGACCTGCTGGGTTACCTGGACCAACACAAGGTCGGCACCCGCTTGCTGTTTGCAGGCAACCTCACCCGACAACCGTACATGGCTGGGCGCAACTTCCGCGCAGTGGGTGACCTGCCGGTGGCCAACCAAATCATGTCAGACACGTTCTGGGTGGGTGTTTGGCCGGGAATTCAACCCGATCAGCTTCAATACATGGCAAAAATCACAAAAGAATTTGTCAAAGGTTTTTAAACCCGAGACACACAAAACAAATGGAGCAACAGCATGGAATATCAAATTGATCAATTTTATCAAAGACTGAACCACATCTACCAGGGTATTGCAAACGAAAAAGGCATTGAAATTCGTCTAGCCACCCACTACATAGATTTCAACAAAAACAATCAAACAGTGCGAATAGCCATTCGGCATTCTGTTTATGTTCTGGATGTCATCAACAGCTTCGACTATTACTTCAGCGCAGTAGAGCCCATTGACTTCAACAACAGAAAACTCGTCGACTATTCAATTGGTCGATACCACGATGTGGTGGGTTTTACATTGTTTCCCGTTTATTTTCCATCACTGTCCGAGCCCACCGTTACCACAACCCAATACCTGGAGTTTGCTGACCTCAAACCCGGCGGCACGGTCATTGACTTGGGGGCATATGCAGGCCTTACATCCATTTTGTTCAAAGAATCTGTCGGTGCAACAGGCAAAGTTGTTGCCGTAGAGGCGGATGAACAAAATGTGGTGGCAATGAATAAGAACTTCAACCTCTATCACAAATTTTGCGACGGCAAAATTGAAGTGCTATTCGGTGCTGCATGGAACCATTGCAACGGCCTGCAGTTTTCATCGGAGGGGAATATGGGCTCTTCGGCATCAGACATTGTAGGAAATGACAGAGGCAATGTCATCACAACACCATCGTTCACCCTCAGCAAGATTGCCGATCTATTTCAACTGGAATCAGTGGACTTCATCAAGTGCGATATAGAGGGTGGGGAGGTGGTTGTTTTCCAAGATCAGGCCTTTTTTGAAAAATTCCGCCCCCGCATCATCATCGAAACCCATTTGGTTGAGAACCACGAAACCACCGATGTTTGCATCAAGGACCTCGAAGCATTTGGGTATACCTGCAAAAGAATTCATCAAACAGGGGTGACATTGCCACTGCTCGAGTGCTATCCGCCCATCAACTGATGTCGGTACATGGCCACAGAATCCAGCATGCACCGCCCTTGCCCCCTGTGCGGCTCCTCAGCACTGGAGGTGCTGACCGAGTTGACGTTGCCGCAACCCAGCGGGTCTCCGCTGCCTGACAGCTACCGGTTGGTCGGCTGTGAGGTCTGCGACTTTGCATTTGCCGACACCCCGGCCCCGCAGTCTGCCTACGACCTGTATTACCAATCCCAGGCCAAATATGCGGGCGCCACAGGCACGGGTGCCGGCCAAAACACGACCGATCTACGCAGACTGCAAGACTTGGCAAACCGGTTGAAGCCTTGGCTCCCCCATAAGCACACCCGCGTGCTGGACATCGGTTGCGGTGGCGGCGGGCTGCTTCAAGCCTTGGTCGATGGCGGCCACACCCATTGCCAGGGGCTGGACCCTGACCCGGCTGCGGTGGCCGCTGCCCAGGCCAGCGGCCTGCAAGTGACGCAGGGCCTCTTGAGCGCTGTGCCCAACTTGTTTGCAGGCCAACAGTTCGACCTGATTGTGCTGTCTCACGTGGCCGAACACCTGCGCGACCTGGGTTGGATAGCCCGCCTGCCTGAACTGCTTGCTCCCCAGGGTGCGTTGTACATTGAAGTGCCGAATCCCGATCGATACCAGGTTGGCTTTCGTCCAAAAAATTATTATTTTGATAGCGAACATATCAATCATATAGGGCGAAAAGCACTATTTTTAATCATGGAAAAAGCTCATTTGACGGTGGGCACTTTCATTGACTGCTGGCTGCCCTTGCCCGATGGATCCCAATACCCGGCACTGGCCGGTGTGGGAACGGTTGCCCCACAAGCCACCCCGTACGTTGCCGAGAAAGTCACGCTCAAACACCTGCGGCGCTACATCGCTGACTGTGCAACCCAAGCGCGGGAAGTGTCCGATGTCTCGCCGCCCCTGCCCGACAACGTACCGCTGCTGGTCTGGGGTGCAGGCTCGTTGGCACAACGGCTGCTGGGTCAAGGGGCCATTCCGCTGGCGCAAGTGGTGGCCTTCCTCGATGGCAACCCCAACAAACAAGGGCTGACCCTGGCGGGCAAGCCCATATGCTCACCCGCAGATGGGCTGCGCAAACACCCGACAGCGCATGTGCTGGTGTGCATTGCCATCGATCCGCACCAGATTGAACGTGACATCCCGCATTCGGAGGGGGGCCAGGCCCCTGCCCTGCATTTTTTCAGCTCCCTCACATGAACCTCTCACGACGCATTGCAGATTGGCTGGTCGCTCACGGCATTGAACAGGTGTTCACGGTCACTGGCGGCGGTGCCATGTACCTGAACCATGCGCTGGGCACGCACCCCGGCCTGACCTGCACCTTCATGCACCACGAACAGGCCTGTGCCATGGCGGCTGAGGGCTACGCCCGCATCACAGGCAAACCCGCTGTGGTCATGCTGACCACCGGCCCAGGCAGCATCAATGCACTCAATGGGGTGTTCGGCGCGTTCACCGACTCCATCCCCATGTTGGTCATCAGTGGCCAGGTCAAACGCGCCACCTGCCTGGACCACACCCCAGTGCCGGGGCTTCGCCAACTGGGCGACCAGGAAGGCCCCATCGTGGCCATGGCCAAACCCGTGACCAAAATGGCCGTCACCGTGGGCAGCCCCGACGAATTGGCCGAATTGCTGCCGTTGGCCCTGGCCACCGCCGTCAGTGGCCGCCCTGGCCCCACCTGGCTGGACATTCCGCTGGACGTGCAAGCAGCTGAATGCCCGGCACTGCCTGCCATGCACTTGCCAGAACCCGTGCCGCTGGCCGACCTGGCCGAATGCTGCGCCGACGTGGCGCAGCGCCTGAGCCAGGCCCACCGCCCGTTGATCCTGGCGGGAACAGGTGTTCGCCTGGCCCAAGCAGAGCACCTGCTACTGGCATTTGCCGAAAAACATGGCATTCCCGTGGCCACCGCATGGACACACGACATCATCGCCAGCGATCACCCCTTGTTCGCAGGGCGTCCGGGCACCATCGGCACGCGGGCAGGCAATTTTTGTCTCCAGGCAGCCGACTGTGTGGTGGTCATTGGCTCCAGGCTCAACATCCGCCAAGTCAGTTACAACTGGGATTGCTTCGCCAAGAACGCATTCATTGTGCATGTCGATATCGACCCCGCCGAGCTGAACAAACCGTTTGTGAAGGCTGACTTGCCGTTGGTTTGCGACGCCAAAAGCTTCATGGAAGGCCTTGATCAAGCCTGCTCGACCGGCCTGCCCAACTATGCACAGTGGGTGACCTGGTGCCAGGACATCGGCTCGCGCTATCCCGCGCACACCGCCCCTGAGCCTGGGGAGCTGCTGCACCCCTATGCATTGGTCGACCATGTGTTCAAGCAACTGCGGCACGATGACATCGTGGTGTGCGGCAACGCCTCCGCTTGCATACTGCCCTTCCAGGTCGGCCAACTCAAGGCAGGGCAGCGCATGTTCAGCAACTCTGGGGCCGCGTCGATGGGCTACGACCTGCCTGCGGCCATTGGCGCAGCCATGGCAAACCGCGAGCGGCGCGTGATTTGTTTTGCGGGGGACGGCAGCCTGCAGATGAATCTGCAGGAACTGCAGACCTTGAAAACCCTTGGCTTGGATTTGGTCGTGGTGGTGATTGACAACGGCGGATACTTGTCCATTCGTCAAACGCATGAGAATTTCTTCGACCGGGTGGTAGGCGCAACCCCCGCATCAGGGGTGGAATTCCCCAATTTTGTGCAAGTCGCGAAGGCGTTTGGTTTGAATGCGGTACACATTGGCGCGCCGAGCGACCTCCCTGCATTGACAGCTGCGCTGGACACACGGGGACCGACCATCATCGTTGCCAAGGTCGATGGGAACGTGGGGTTTGAGCCCAAACTCAAATCTCGACTTGACCCGAATGGTGGGTTTTTAACGCCCGAACTTGACGACATGTTCCCGTTTATTCCGGCGATGGAGCTCGAAAAAATCAGGCAAAGTGCTACCACCGTACACGCCACGCCTGCTTTGCCCCGCCCAGGAAACAGACCATGACAAGCCCCTATTTCCCTGACCTCTCCTTTCAAAACAACCTGAGCGACGAGCTGGCGCGGGCACGACGCGACGGCATCGTCATTTTTGGCAGCGGCAACTTTGCGCGCGCACTGAAAGCAGCCCTTGACCAGCTCGGGGTAGTGGTGAATGCGTTCGTGGTGTCCCAGGGGCCCCAAACCACCCTCGACGGCATCCCTGTTCTGCCCATAACCGATGCCATACACGAGAAGGGCTGTCGGCACATTTGGATTGGCATTTTCAACCACCAGCCCAATGCCAATTACGGCAACTTGAGCCGCGTTTGCAAGGAACTGGGGTTCGAGCACATATTGTTTCCCACGCAGTATTTCGAGTTGGTGGCTCCGCAACTGGGATGGCGATTCTGGCTCTCACCCAGAACCGACTATCAAGATCACGCTTCGGAACTGCAGTCAGCATTCGAGCACCTGGAAGACGATGAAAGCAAGCAGCTTTTTGCGGACACCTTGACTTTCAGGCTGGGCAAGTCGTTGCAAATACCCGGCACACCCTGCTCGGATTTGCATTACTTTCCTGACTTCATCGCGCAGACAACGCAAGCGCGTGCACAGCCTCTGGCATTGGTCGACGGCGGAGCCTATGACGGGGACACCATCGCAACGGCGTTGACGCGCCTGCCACTCGAATGCGCGTACGCATTCGAGCCCGACCCCACCAATTTCCGGGCCTTGACGCAGCGGGCAAAGCACCTGCCCGTTCCCGTGATTTGTTTCCCCTGCGGTCTGTCGTCAGAAGCCCAAACACTGCGTTTTTGCAGTGGCCAAGGCGAAGCAAGCACCATCAGTGCAGGTGGCGAAGAAACGATCCAGGTGGTCAGCATCGACGAATGCCTCCCGACTGCCCGGGTGGATTACCTGAAGCTGGATGTGGAAGGCCACGAGATGGAAGTGCTGCAGGGTGCCATCCAATGCATACAGCGTCACCGCCCCATCCTCGCCATTGCGGGTTACCACCGGGCAAGTGATTTCTGGCAGATACCCAATTTCATTGGCAGCTTGAACTTGGGATACCGTATCCGGTTGCGCATTCACACCGAAAACTCATTCGAAGCTGTTTTTTATGCGTATTGAGGACAAACCATGAACAACTCCATTTTCGAAAACCTGTTCGTTCTGGAACTTGCAAACAACCATTGGGGCCGACTGGATCGGGGGCTGCGAATCGTCAACGACTTCGCCCAGGTGGTTCGCTTCAACAACGTTCGTGCGGCCATCAAACTCCAGTTCAGGGAAGTGGATCACTTCATTCACAAGGAATTCAGGGGCCGGGAAGACATCCGTTACATCAAAAAAACGGAAATCACCAAGCTGGAAAAGTCGGAATACCGCACCTTGGTCAAAGCCATTCGGGAGCGCAACTGCATTCCCATGGCGACCGCGTTCGATGAAGCCTCTGTGGATTTGTGCGAAGAGCTGGACCTGCCCATCATCAAAATTGCCAGCTCGGACATCAATGACTGGTTCCTGATTGAACGGATCGCTGAAACGCGCAAACCGGTCATTGTGTCAACCGGCGGCTCGACCCAGACAGACATTGACGATCTGGTGAAATTTTTCGCGAATCGCAACATTCCGCTGGCCGTCAACCACTGTGTGTCCATTTACCCCAGCGAAGATGACGAGCTGGAGCTCAACCAGATTGATTTCCTGCGCAACCGCTACCCCAAAAACATGGTGGGACTGTCCTCGCACGAGTACCACGACTGGTCGTCCTCCATGCTGATGTCGTACGCCAAAGGCGCACGCACCTGGGAGCGGCACATTGACATTGAAGAGGGGGGCATTCCGGTGTCACCTTATTGCTCGTTGCCCCATCAGGTAGACGAGTGGTTCAAGGCTTTTCACAAAGCGGTGGAAATGTGCGGCGGCACCGGGACCAGCAAGCGTGTGCCGAAGAAAAAGGAAACCGAATACTTGGACGGCCTGGTTCGGGGGGTCTATGCGAAGCGCGATTTGCCCGCAGGCTACGAACTGCAGCACCAGAACACCGACACCGATTTTTACCTGGCCATTCCACTGCAAAAAGGACAACTGTCGTGCAGGGAAACAATGAACGGGCTGAAGTTAATTCGCCCTGTGGCCAAAGACACCATGTTGTCCATCGATGATGTGGACAGCCCGTACTCGCAGAACGAAGGTTTGCGCAAGCTGATTTACAGCCGCGGTCTTTGACCAGGGGCTTCGCCCCACAAGCCGACATGTTGCTGCCTGACCCACGCTGTCCAGCGGTCCAAGGTTGCTTGCAAGCGTTGCCGCATCCATTCGATGCTGGGCAGCTGCACAAACAGCGGCTACTGATCACCGGCGGCACTGGGTTTTTCGGGTATTGGATGCTGAGTCTTCTGGACAGTCTGCGACAACAAGGCATCGCGCTCAATGCCTGTGTGCTGTCGCGAAATCCAGAGATTTTCTTGACCAAAGTCCCCTACTTCAAGCACCAACCATGGCTGGAATGGGTGACGGGAGATGTGAAAGATTTCAACGCCTGCGGGCAGGCCGAGTGGATGATTCACGCGGCAACCGACACACACGCCCAAGCACATCAGAACCCCCTTGGCATTTTGGAAGATGTGGTGCTGGGCACACGCCATGCCCTGAACACAGCAACCACCATGGGGGTCAGGCGTGCCCTGTATGTGAGCTCTGGAGCGGTGTACGGCGCACAACCCGCCGACTTGCCAGGCTTCAGCGAAACCAGCACGCACGCGTGCGATGCCACGCACCCGGCCAGTGCCTACGGTGAAGCCAAACGGATGGCCGAGCAATGGTGCGTTCAGCACGGTCTGCGCCATGGCATGACCATCCCCATCGCGCGCTGTTTTGCGTTTGTGGGAGCAGGTTTGCCACTGGACGGGCACTTTGCCATCGGCAATTTCATTGCAGACGCTGTCGCCAGGCGTGCCGTCACTGTCCATGGAGACGGCACACCGTTGCGCAGTTATTTGTACGGGGCAGACATGGCCATTTGGCTGTTGACATGCCTGTTGCGCGGCCAGCATGGCAGGGCTTACAACGTCGGTTCCGATCACGCCATTTCCATTGTCGACCTGGCCACCCAGGTCAACACCAGCCTGAAAAACCCGCACGGGGTGAAGGTGACGGGAAGCGCAACCGACCACACCTCACGCAACCGCTATCTGCCCGACGTTCACCGCGCACGCACAGAATTGGGGTTGGATACATGGACCCCACTGGACCAAGCCATACGGTTCACCGCCCACTGCGCCGCACTCAACCCCGCTTGACCGCACCATGACTCACCCACGCTCCCTGTTCGCGCCGCCACGCCGCCCCTACTACATCGATGCACCGGCGTACCGGCGCACGTCAGCGGGCATTCGGGTCATGCACATGCTTTGCCATGCCCTCAACTGCGCCGGTGAAGAGGCTTACGTCTACCCCACGGTGACCAACCCGCTACTCAAAACGCCGCTGTTGACCCAAGAGATCATGGCGTCACACCAACTGAGCAACCGCAACCCCATCACGGTTTACCCGGAAGTCGTGCCGGGCAACCCACGCCAGTCGGGGTCTGTCGTGCGGTACGTGCTGAACAAAGCTGGGCTGCTGGGTGGATCGGCCACGTTTGACGCGGGTGAACTTGTTTTTGCCTATGGGCGCAACGCACTGCCCGAGGGAGGCGACCCCGGCAACATCCTGTTCTTGCCCCCTATCGATACACAAGTCTTCAACAACATCGACAACCCGTGTGACACCCATCGGGAAGGCATCCTGTTTTACCCCGGTCGATACCAGTCCGCCGCAGAGGAATACCCCCACATTGCCGACAACGCCACACTGATCACGTCTACTTGGCCAGTCACCCACCAGGCGCTGGCAGAACTGTTTCGCCGCAGCGAACTGGTGTACTGTTTTGAATCCACAGCCATTGCCGTCGAGGCCACTTTGTGCGGTTGTCCGGCGGTCATCTTGCCCTCCCCGTTGTTCGACGGCACATTGCTCAGCGAGAGTGAAATAGGCCGCAACGGCATTGCCATCCTTGACAACCCGGAAGGCATCGCGTCAGCCAAACAAACGGTCGGCCAGATGTGGATCGACTACCAGTCTGCAGAAACCCGCTTCTGGCAGCAACTTGACCACTTTGTTGAGTGCACGCAAGCCATGCCAGTGCGTGACGTTGTGTCAATCACTGGCAAAACGGCAGCCCAGATGGAAATAGCCCGTCAGTACACCACATGGGCCGGTACGCAAGGCCCTCAAGAAATGGATGCCCAGCTCCTCGCAGAACGCATGGTGCGTGAGTGGGCCTATCGACCGCAATTCCACTTGCTGATGGACCTGCAACCCGGCGAAGAGCCACTGCTGGCAGACACGCTGGACAGTTTGTCCACACAGCTCTACGCCGAGTGGATGCTCACCGTTGTCACCCCACTGGCAGCCCCTGACGGCATTGACGACATTCAAAGGGTTCAATGGCTGTCCCTGAAAGATTCGGCCCACACACCGTTCGTCATCAACGAAATGGCCGTCCATTCATCCTGTCATTGGGTGGTTCGAATCGTTCCGGGTTTGACGTTTGAGCCCCACGCGCTGCTGGTGGCAGCCGACGCCGTCAATTCTCAGCCCGAGTGGGCCCTCTTCTACACCGATGAAGACACCCGCGAACCCGATGGCAGCCGCAGCCTGCCGTGCTTCAAGCCCGGGCCCGATCCGTTCATGCTGCGCAACCAGTCGTACCCAGGCAGCTTTGTGGCGGTGCGCAAAGATGCATTCATGACTGCCGGTCAGTTTGGATCGCAACTGGGGGCAGAGGTATACGACCTGACCTTGCGGATACTCGACGACTCGGGCGTTCAGGCACTGGGCCACATTGACGCCATGCTGGTGCATCTGCCACGCGAAAGTGCCCGCAGCACCCACACTGCGGCCGAGGCGGCCGCAGTTCAAGCGCATTTATTGCGGCAGCAGACGGAGGCCATCGTTCGCAATGGCGAATCTTTTGGCATCCGAACCCTCACGCCCAGCGCGGCCAGCTTGCCAAGCATCAGCATCCTGATCGAATGCCACGGTGCACCAGACCAGGCGCTTCAAACGGCCCGGCATTTTCTGACGGATACCGACTACCCGGCGTTCGAGGTGTTGATCACCGAGGCATCCGGCAATCCGTTGCATCTGCAATTGCTGCACTTGGGCACTGAGCAGCATGAAGATGGCCGCTTGCGTGTGGTGAATACTTCGTCGGCAACGGGCAAGACTGATCGAATTCGCTTGATGCTGATTGCGTCCCGCAGCACGCACGTGCTGTTCGTCGCAACAGAGTCGCGGGCTGCGCACCCAGCGTGGCTTCGGGAGATGGCCTTGGCAATGGCTTGGCCTGGTGTCGGGGCCGTGCAGGCGGCGTTGGTCAATGTGGCGGGCGGGCAGATGGTCTGTCCACCGTATTCCCCTGCATTTTTGTTCTCCCCAGTGGGCCTGGCGACTGAAACCATTCATGCCCTGCCCACGCAACAGCGTGCGCTTTCCGCACTGGATGAACGCGCCATGCTGATGCCCAAATCGGTGCTGTCAGGGTTTCTGGGTCGCAGCCAGGGCATTGACCAGACATACTGGGCGCTTGACTTGGCTCGTCACCTTCAAGATGGTTGCCTGCAAATGCTGTGGAAGCCAGAAGTCCAAGTGCGCCTCTTGAGCAGTGTCACCCAGCCCCCCTGGTTTGGTGTGTATACCCCCCCCTCACTCAACCCTACAGACAAAGACAACGTCGTATTTATCCAGCGCCAATTGGAGTGGCTGGCAAGCAGCCACCTCTACAACGGCCAACTGAGCTACAGCAAACCCTGCCAGTTCAATCTGAACCGCCTCACTGAATGGGACATCCAGCAAGGCGATCGCCCCAAGCTGCTGGTACTGGGATGTGAGGGGCAGCCGCTGCCCACCGAGAGCCAGAGGAACCTGGCAGAGTTGGTGCAAAACGCGTTGGTCCAAGTGTCTCACTGGACTTTGGAGGCCGAGTACAGCCCTTGGATCACATTGATGGAAATTGCGCGGGTGAAACCCACCGCTGTGCTGTTTGGCCATACCGTTGGGATCAAACAAAAACCACTGCTTGAACTGCTTCGGCAGTACCTGCCCACGGTGCGTCGGGTGTTTTGCGCAGATGACGGGGTTGACATCACACCCCGCACGACCAGCCCGGATCCGCAGTGGGTAGACCTAGTCTGCGCAGTGGAAGACATTTTGCAGGTGGCTGACAAGGTGGTGGTGACGTCTGCAGCCGTTGCCGAGGCGCTGAACCCTTACCACGCCCACGTGCAGCAGGTGTTGCCATGGCTGGATTGGTCGGTGCGTGTCGTGCCCCCTATTGCCGAGAAAGGGGGAAAAGCTCGCATCGGCCTGATACACCCCGCCGCCGACCCTGCCGTCCAAGCGCTGCTGACTGAGCTGATGGATGCCTTCAAAGACGACGCGTCGTTCATCTGTTTTGGTGAGCCCCCCGCCACGCTGAACACCCCACGCTTGATCAAAGTATGCAGCCCGCACGTCAGCAGTGTGACCCACGAACACATGCAAAACGCCAAACTGGATATGGTGCTGCTGCCTCGCTCGGCACAACTTCTGCCGTCCGTTGCCAGCGAACGGTTGATCATGCATGCCATTGCCGCAGGTTGTGCGTGCGTGTCCGGCCCGGTGGCGCAACTGGCCAACACGCCCTTGATACAACTGAAAACAGATGTACCCCGTTGGATGGCCACTGTTCGGAAGATACTCGACTCCGCAACCGAGCATACTGTGTACTGCACCGAATTGCAGACTTGGGCAGCGACCCGGTACAACGCAGAACGTGGCTTGACAACAGCGATGGCGGCTTACTCAACATGACCCGAACACCACAGTCCTATCAGGCAGAAAAAGACGGCAAAGAGGCCCCATCTGGCACTTCAGAAACAGAAGCAAGGGCCGATAAACCTTCCATACCTGTTGGAAACCAGCGCACCATGTACACATCTGTTTCACACCGAATGGCCTCCACCTACCAAAGAGTGGGAACTGAAAGCCGGGTCGACTCAGCATCACCACACGAACTGATCGTTTTACTGTTCGATGGTTTGCTGGAGAGCCTGTCCTTGGCCAAGCTGCACATGCAAAGCGGGAACATGGCCGCCAAAGGGGAAGCCATTCGGAAGTCCACGCGCATCATTTCAGAGGGGCTCAAAGCCTCCCTGGACATACGCGGCGGTGACCTGACCAACAACCTGAGCATGCTTTACGACTATTGCGTGGCCAGCTTGATGGAGGCTCATTTGAAAAACAACGTCGAGCTGGTAGATGAGGTGATCACGCTGATCTCTCAAATCGCAGACTCATGGAAAAATATGAATCGCCGGGCATCTTGACCAGGGGCACAAAATGAACATGACAAACTCATCCACACAACTGCAATCGTGGTCTGCCACACCTCAAACCCTGATTGACTATTACAAAGCCATTGAGGGCGCCAGTCGCCAGATGCTGGAGGCCGCACAGGCTGAGAACTGGGATCAAGTAGTTCGCCTTGAAGGCGCATGTGCGGTGCTGATCGAGCAGCTGCGCGCCGAATCGCGCAAGCAAGACCTGCCAGCTGATGCCAAGGCTGAAAAACAACGCATCATGCTCAGCATCCTGCGCCACGATGCTGAAATACGCCACCTCGCCGAACCATGGCTGGCTGATATTGACAGCATGCTCGGTGGCCAGCAACCCAGGCAGTTGCACTGACTGCAACGGTCCACTCCCGCCCACACAAGCCGCGACAGCATCAGCCACAAAAAAACGAATGCAGCTGGAGCTTGGACCGCCCGACAGGCGCCCACGAAATGGCCGATGCAATCAGAACTTGAGTCGCCCCGCAGTGCACTGATCTGCACCGGGGTCATGGCCATCTCCCCAAAACGCGTGTCCTGTCCCGAGCACGGGTAGCAAAAGTATCTTGCGTTTGATCGCAAGCCCTTGCAACGCTTGCCCTGCCTCGTTGTTGGCCAAAGGCATCAAACCGACCAAGCTGTGGCACCCATGCCAGACCACTGCCAGACATGACAGGCGAATGCCACCCACGGCAGTTCTGGCAGGCAAAGCTGCACAACCGACAACCTCCGTTTTAGCAAAAAAACACGCAAGGCATTGAAAGAAAAGGTGTTTTTATCTGCCGCAGCCATGGCACAGAACGTGAACATGAGCCGGACACCTCCAGATGAACGGGACCACCCCCGTTGTGCACCATGGCCAGCCTTGCCAACCCACCAGACACCCCCTGCACCACACCGCTTACCCCATACCGCAAGCTGGGCGGGGAAGCGGCGCTGCACCGCCTGACTCATCGCTTTTTCGAACTGATGGACGAGTTACCCGAGGCCTGGGGCATCCGCCAAATGCACCCGGCCAGCCTGGCGGGCAGCCAGCAAAGTCTGTTCGAGTTTTTGTCGGGCTGGCTGGGCGGACCGCAGCTGTTCATGCGAAACCAGGGGCACCCCCACCTGCACCATGCGCCCTGCGCCATCAGCCCCTCCGCGCGCGACGAATGGCTGCTGTGCATGCGCATGGCGCTGGTCGAGCAGGTGGCAGACGACGGGTTTCGGCAGGCACTGCTGCTGGCCTTCGAACAAATGGCCGAACACCTCATCAACGATGCCTGTGGCCACGACTGTACCCACGACAGCCACACCGCCACGGCGCCCTCCACCACCGCCGACGAAGCGGTCCCCGCCCGTTGATGCCCGATGTTGTCCAACTTGCCTGGGTTGCGCTGATCGGCACAGGCTCGCTGGCACTGCTGGCAGCCGTTGGCCTGTGGTGGCTGCGCCGCAGCCTCACGCCCGAGCGCCTGGGCCAACTACCCGAGGTTGGCCCAGGCCAACCGACACCGCAGCAAGTCCGCCTGCCCACCCAACGCGGGCTGACGCTGAATGCATGGTGGCTGCCACCGCCCGACACGCATGCGCCAGCCGCACCCGTGGTAGTGCTGATGCACGGCTGGGGTGGCAACGCCGCCACACTCTGGTCAGCTGCTTGCCACCTGCACCAGGCTGGTTGTGCCGTGCTGCTGCCTGAAAGCCGCAATCACGGCCAGAGCGATGCCGACACCTTCAGCTCGCTGCCCCGGTTTGCCGAAGACCTGGATGCCGCCCTTGACTGGGCTGGCCAGCAACCCGGCGTGGCAGCCGGGCAACTGGTTGCGCTGGGGCACTCGGTGGGTGGTGCGGCTGCCCTGCTGAGTGCCTCGCGCCGCAATGACTTGCAGGCGGTGGTGAGCGTATCGGCCTTTGCACACCCCGAAATGGTGATGCGGCGCTGGCTGGCCACGCGGCACATTCCCTACTGGCCATTGGGCTGGCTGGTCAACCGGTATGTGGAGCACGTCATTGGCCATCGGTTTGCCGACATCGCGCCCCTGCACACCCTGCCCCAGGTGACGTGCCCCGTGCTGCTGGTGCACGGCACCCGTGACGATGTGGTGCCTTTGAGCTGCGCCCGGCAATTGCATCAGCAGGCGCTGGCAGGCCAGGCCACGCTGATGGCGGAGGCGGGTACCCACGAATCTTTCGACAACGAAACCCAGCTGATGGCCGACGTACTGGCCTGGATGCGCACGCGACTGGCCGTCAGTCCGGATCCAATCCCGCTCTGTTTCTCTGCCGCTCAGGCCGACAGCTTGAACACGCTGACCGCCTGAACCAGGTCTTGCGCCTGGGCATTCAGGCTGCCCGCAGCGGCGTCCATTTCTTCGACCAGCGCCGCGTTTTGCTGGGTCACCTCGTCCAAGTGCGTCACGGTTTGCCCGATCTGGGCCACACCGTCTGCCTGCTCGTGGCTGGCCGTGCTGATTTCGCCCACGATCTGTGTGACGCGCTGGATGCTTTTCACCACCTCGTCCATGGTCGTGCCCGCATGGTTGACCAACGCCGTGCCTTGCTCCACCTGTTCGACGCTGGCGTTGATCAGCGCCTTGATTTCCTTGGCTGCCTCGGCCGAGCGCCCTGCCAGCAACCGAACTTCGCCCGCCACCACTGCAAAACCCCGCCCCTGTTCGCCCGCACGGGCGGCCTCGACAGCCGCGTTCAAGGCCAGGATGTTGGTCTGGAAGGCGATGCCGTCGATCACGCTGATGATGTCTGCGATTTTTCGGGATGCCTCGTTGATGCCGGTCATGGTCTGCACCATCTGCCCCATGACCTCGCCGCCACGCACCGCCACGTCGGATGCGTTGCGGGCCAGCGCATTCGCCTCGCGCCCGCTTTGAGAATTGTTTTCGACAGCGGTGCTGAGTTGCTCCATCGACGCAGCCGTCTCTTCCAGCGAACTGGCCTGGCTGGACGTGCGTTGCGCCAGGTCGTGATTGCCGCCAGCAATCTGCTGCGCAGCCACCGCCACGCCGCTGGAACCCAGCCGAACCTGGCGCACCACGCGGGCCAGGTCGGTTTGCATGGCCGCCAGGTTGGCCATGAGGCTGGTGCTGTCGCCTGCGCGCAGTTGCACCTGCACGCTCAGGTCACCGCTGCCCACGTGCCGCGCCAGGTTGGCCGCATCGGCAGGCTCACCGCCCAACTGGTGAATGATGCGGGTGGCCATGCCCACACCCAGCACCACCGCCACAGCGGCGGCCAGCAAACCACCCGCTACCAACACCGTGACGATGCGGGTGGTGGCAGCCACGGCCGAATCGGCATACGCCCCAGCTTCTTCCAGTTGCTGCTGCCTGAACGCATCCAGTTTGGTTTTCAGTTTTTCGCTGGCCTGGTCAAAACCGGGCGCTTTGTCTGTGCCTTTCATCAAATCGTTGCCAGCTTCCATGCCCAGGCCAAGGTAGGCATTTGCCATCTTCTTACCCAGCTTGTAGAAGGCTTCAAAGTCAATGGCAATGGCGTCAATCTGGGCCAAATTCTTCGCGTCGTTTTCACGACGGAACATCTCTCGGAATTTGTCGACACCGGCCATGAAACCCTTGGCGGCCTCGTCGGCCTCTTTGTAGCCGGCCGGGTCGTGTGTGGCTGACACATCAGTGAGGAACTGCTGCACCTCGGACCGGTTCAAATCCATTTCTTCGACCACGAGCACGAAGGGCAGCGTTTCAGTCTTGATGTGCGCCACCGTGCCCACCAGCCCGTTCAAATACACCCCGACCACCGCCATCGACAACACAAACACCCCGATCACAGCGGCAAAGCCACCCAGCAGTTGATTTTTGATTTTCATGGTGTGTTCTGGCCCAACGGTGCCTGCTTGGCATGCATGTTTGTAAATAACCCTCCATTTTGCGCCACGGTGGATTCGAGAACAAGCCATGTGCCCATTTGAAACCGCGTACACAGCCTTGCAGCAGTGCACAGGCACAATCGATTGAAGCACCGCCAACCCGTTGCCCTTCACCTGCCCACCCGTGTTCACCTCCACCCGAAAGCCCCCTGTGAGCAACGCACCCACCGGTTCCCCCATTACCTTGCGCGGCCTGTCCGCGCGCACACGCTGGCTGCTGGCCACCGCCGTGCTGGTGGCCCTGCTGGTGGCCTGGCTCGTCTTTCGGCCCAACACCAAAGTCGCCCAGGTGGTGACCGCACAGCGCGCAGACCTGGTGCAGACCGTGGTGGCCACCGGGCGCGTCAGCGCGGTCGAACGGGTGGACGTGGGCAGCGAAGTGACCGCCACCGTGGTGCGCGTGGCCGTGCGCGAAGGCGACCGTGTGGCCAAGGGCACGGCGCTGATTCAGCTGAGCGACACCGAAGCCCGTGCCGCTCTGGCCCAGACCGAAGCTGCGCTGGCCGAAGCACGGGCGCGGCAGACACAGCTCCAAACCGTGGGTGCACCGGTGGCCGACGCCGCGCTGGCACAAGCCCAGGCCAACCACACCGCTGCGCAGGCCGAGCACCGCCGTGCCACCGAGCTGGTGGCACAAGGCTTTTACTCGCAACAAAAGGCTGACGACACCCGCCGCGCGCTTGACGTGGCCACGGGTGTGCTGGCCGCCGCACGCTTGCAGGCACAGGCGCAGCAGCCACAGGGGGCCGAGGTGCTGCTGGCCGCCACACGCACCACACAGGCAACGGCCGCCGTCGAAGCCGCACGTGCCCGCCTGGCCCGCCTGACGCTGACCAGCCCCATCGATGCCGTGGTGCTGACCCGCCAGACCGAACCCGGCAACCTGGCCCAGCCCGGCAAAGTGCTGCTGACGCTGGCCAGCACGGCCGGTCTGCGCATCGACGCGGGGGTGGACGAAAAACACCTGTCACTCATGCGCTCTGGCCTCGCCGCCCGCGCTGTGGCCGATGCCTACCCCGCCCAAGCTTTCGAAGCCAGCCTGAACTGGGTCAGCCCCGCCGTGGATGCCGCCCGTGGCACGGTGGACGTGCGCCTGGCCGTTGCACAGCCCCCCGCCTTTTTGCGCCCCGACATGACCGTGTCGGTTGAAATGACCGTGGGCAAACAGGCGCAGGCACTGGTGGTCGATGCCGGTGCCGTGCGCGGCATGGACACCCCCAACCCCTGGGCGCTGCGGCTGGTGGACGGCAAGGCCACACGCACCGCGCTCACGCTGGGGCTGCGCGGCACGGGCGCGGTCGAGGTGACCGCTGGCTTGGCTGAAGGCGATCTGGTGATCCCGTCCACCGAAAAGGTGGCGGACGGTGACCGCGTCAAGCCCACCCAGGCACCACCCGTGCCCATGAGCATGGGCATGGGCCGCTGACCACCATGGCCGACACGCCCCCAGTGCAACCACGGCCCACCCGCGTGGCCACGCCCAATCCCACACCGCCACTGCGCAGCCGCCCGGCCATCGGGCGCTTGACGCGCTGGCTGCCGTTCGAGCTGCTGGTGTCGCTGCGCTTCCTGCGCGAAGGGCGCATGCAAAGCGTGCTGATCCTGGCGGGCGTGACCGGCGGCGTGGCCGTCATCATTTTCCTGACGCAGCTCATCAACCAGCTGCAAAGCTCGATCATCGACCGGGTCATGGGCTCGCAGGCGCACATCGTGGTGCGGCCCACCGAAGAACTCACGCGCACACCGCCAGCGCCACAGCAGGCAACGCCAGCCACACAGCCCACGTTGTCAACGGGGCCAAGCGCCGTCACGCCAACAGCCTCTGCGGCATCCACGGCCTCTGATTCCACATCCATAGCAAACAATGTCCACCCAGAAAGCGACAAAGGCCTTTTTTCCATAAATTCTGCTGTCACACGCGTCATCCAGCCCCGCGCGCAGCGCCTGCGCCCGGTGGACCAGTGGGAACAGGTGGCCGAGCTGGCCGCAGCCTCACCCGGCGTGCTGGCCGTGTCGCCACTGGCCACGGGGCCAGTGTTTGCGCAGCGCGGGGCCACCAGCAAAAGCGCGGTGCTGATGGGCGTGCAGCCCGAGGCCTACAGCCGCATTGTGAAGATGGACGGCTACATGACCCAAGGGCGCTTTGCCGTGCAGGGCACCGAAACCCTCATCGGCACCGAGTTGGCCAAAGACCTGGGCGTGAGCGTGGGCGACAAGCTGCGCGTCACCACCGCCACGGGGCGCAGCGACACGCTGCACATCGGCGGCCTGTTCGACACCGGCAACCGCGACCTGAACCGGCGCTGGGTGTTCGTGCCCTTGAAGCTGGCGCAAACGCTGCTCGACATGCCGGGCGGGGTGTCGCAAATCGACCTGACCGTGACCGACCTGTTCAATGCCGACACGGTGGCCAATGCCCTGCAGGCCCGCACCGGGCTGACGGTGGAAAGCTGGATGCAGACCAACTCGGGCCTGCTGACGGCGTTAGCCAACCAGACGGTGTCAAACAACCTGATTCGCAGCTTCGTGGTCATCATCGTGGCACTGGGCATTTCCAGCGTGCTGGTGGTCAGCGTGGTGCAAAAGCAGCGCGAGATCGGCATTTTGCGGGCCATGGGTGCAGGGCGTGGCCGCATCATGGCGGTGTTTCTGTTGCAAGGCGGGCTGGTGGGGCTGGTGGGCTCCGCCCTGGGCAGCGGCCTGGCGTGGACGCTGCTGGTGGTGTTTTCGCACATTTACCGCAGCCCCGACGGCAGCGCCCTGTTCGCCGCCGAGCTGGACCCGCAACTGGTGCTCATGGCCAGCCTGGTGGCCATGACGGTGGGCCTGGCCGCAGCCGCCCTGCCCGCCCGGCGCGCTGCGCGCATGGACCCGGTGCAGGCCATTCGCGCTTGAGCGCCCACACCACCCCTGAACGCCCGGGCATGCACACAGATGGGGGCAACACCCCCCATTTCGCACCAAGGTGGCGCACAAGCCCCCCGCCATCCCTGCTCACAGCCTGGCATGGACCTTGCTTAGAGTGTCTCGGCGGGAATGGTCTGGCATTTGCTGGATTCAAAGAGCCACATCATCAATAGACGGCTAGGGTTCCGGCCTGCGCAAGCAGGTGTCTGGTCCGAGAGCTGTCGACCTCCTTCGGGGGTTACACGGCGGGACAAAAGCCCGGGAGAACCAAGCGCATTGTGGTGCGCCGTTCCCGTGTGCCATCTCCAAGGAGTGATCCCATGTTTTCTCGCCGACTCTTCAAGCAGGTTGTCACCGCTGCCGTGTTCTCCGGGCTGACGGTGCTGGGCAGCACGTCAGCATTCGCCGCACCCAAGAAAGACTTCAAGGTCTGCTGGACCATCTATGCGGGCTGGATGCCTTGGGACTACGCCAAGTCCAGCGGCATCATGGACAAGTGGGCCAAAAAATACGACCTCAAAATTGACGTGGTCCAACTCAACGACTACGTCGAGTCGATCAACCAGTACACGGCCGGTTCGTTCGACGGCTGCACCATGACCAACATGGACGCACTGACGATTCCCGCTGCGGGTGGCGTGGACTCCACCGCCCTGATCATCGGGGACTTCTCCAACGGCAACGACGGCATCGTGATGAAGGGCGAGGCCAAAAAACTCGCCGACCTCAAGGGCAAACAGGTCAATCTGGTGGAGATGTCGGTGTCCCACTACCTGCTGGCACGGGCACTGGAGAGCGTGAAGCTCAGCGAAAAAGATGTGAAGGTCGTCAACACGTCCGACGCCGACCTCGTGGCCGCCTTCAAGACCAAAGGGGTCAACACCGTGGTGACCTGGAACCCGTTGCTGGCCGAAGTGGCCGCCACCCCCAAGGTCAGCAAACTGTTCGACTCCAGTCAGATTCCGGGCGAAATCATCGACCTCATGGTGGTCAACAGCAAAACCCTGGCTGACAACCCCAACTTCGGCAAAGCCCTGGTGGGCGCCTGGTACGAGGTGATGGGCATCATGGGCAGCGACACGGCCCAGGGCCGCGAAGCGCGCGCCAAAATGGCCACCGCCTCCGGCACCGACCTGAAGGGTTTTGACGCGCAGCTCGCGGCCACCAAAATGTTCTACACCCCGAAAGACGCACACACCTTTGCCATCAGCAAAGAACTGCCCGCCACCATGTCCAAGGTGTCTCAGTTCAGCTTCAAGCACGGCCTGCTGGGCGAAGGTGCCCGCAGTGCAGACGCCATCGGTGTGCAATTTGCCAGCACGCAGACGGGCAACCCCAAGAACGTGAAGCTGCGCTTCGATCCGAGCTACATGAAGCTGGCTGCCGACGGCCAGATCAAGTAACCCGCCCGACAGGTCTGTTTTCCACACCAGCGGGGGCTCCATGCGCCTGATCAACCTCGTGCCCGGTCGCGGCCTTCGGGTCAGCCTGACGGTGCTGCCTTTCTTGCTTCTGCTGATCGCCTATGCGGTGGCCTCGGACGCCAGACTGGCAGTGAACCCTGATGACAAGCTGTTGCCCAGCTTTGGCCAGATGGCTGACACCTGGCAGCGCTACGCCTTGCAAGAAGACGCCCGGACCGGCGGCTGGCTGTTCTGGGATGACACCCTGGCCAGCCTGCGCCGCCTGGGGTTGGGCATGCTGGTGGCCACCGCCCTGGCGTTGGTCCTGGGCATCGGCCTGGGGGCCATTCCGCTGGTGAGTGCCACGCTCTCGCCCGCCGTGGCGGTGATCTCGATGATCCCGCCGCTGGCCATCCTGCCGGTGCTGTTCATCGTTTTCGGGCTGGAGGAATTGTCGAAGGTCATGCTGATCGTCATCGGCATAGCCCCGGTGATGACCCGGGACCTGGAGCAACGGGCGCGTGAAATCCCGCTGGAGTGGCTGATCAAGGCGCAGACGCTGGGGGCCAACACATGGACCCTGGTGCTGCGGGTGATCTTGCCGCAACTGATGCCACGGCTGCTGATTGCCCTGCGGCTGGCGCTGGGGTCGGCCTGGCTCTTTCTGATCGCAGCGGAGGCCATTGCATCCACCGACGGCCTGGGTTACCGCATCTTTCTGGTGCGGCGCTACTTGGCCATGGATGTGATCCTGCCCTACGTCGCGTGGATCACCTTGCTGGCCTGGACCATGGATGTCGCACTCAAAAAAGTGACCACAGCCCTGTTCCCCTGGCACGAAGGGCGGTGACCATGGCATTCCTCAAAGTCAGCAACGTGTGGATGGAGTATGGCGACCAGGTGGTGCTCGAACGCATCAACCTGGACGTCCAGGAGGGGCAGTTCTGCACCATGGTGGGGGCCTCCGGCTGCGGCAAATCGACCTTTCTGAGGCTGCTGCTGGGCCAGGAAAAACCCACGAAAGGCAGCATCACGCTGGACGGCCAGCCCTTGGCGGCCGAACCGGATGCCAGCCGGGGCATCGTGTTTCAGAAGTACTCGGTGCTGCCGCACCTGACCGTGCTGGACAACGTGGCACTGGCTCTGGAGCTGCCACGCAGCCCCTGGCTGGGGCGCCTGCTCGGGAAAGCCAAGGCCGCTGCACGGGAAGAAGCCCGGGCGATGCTGGACAAGGTGGGCCTGGGGCCCGCCTTGCACAAGTACCCGCACCAGCTCTCTGGCGGGATGCAGCAGCGCCTGGCCATTGCCCAGGCACTGATGGGCAAGCCCCGCATCCTGCTGCTCGATGAACCGTTCGGGGCCTTGGACCCAGGCATCCGCAAAGACATGCACCAGCTCTTGCAAGAACTGTGGGCACAGCACCGGCTGACCGTGTTCATGGTCACGCACGACCTGTCCGAAGGCTTCCACCTGGGCACACGCCTGCTGGTGTTCGACAAGGTGCGCATCGACCCGCAGGCCCCGCAGGCGTACGGGGCCGCCATCACCTACGACATCCCTTTGAACCAAGACCGAGTCGCTGCAAATGACTTGCTGGATGCGGTCCGCAACCCACACGCCCGGCCGGCAACGCCGCAAGGAACGATGACATGACCCCCACACACCCAGACGCCCACGTGGCCACCGACATCCCCAACCCACCGAGCCAGCAGCCCGTGGACAACGTGGCCTGGTGGAAGCGTTTTCCCGCCGAAGCCACCGCCGACCTGAAGAGCGAAGACGTGCTGTGGTCAGACATGATGCCCGGCGGCAACCATTGGTCCTGGCGCATGCAGCGCGGGCGGGCCCTTCGTTTTGTGGCCATGGACCCCGGCGTCAACCTCAGCATGGTGCTGTACGCCGCCCACGACAAGCTCGAACGCTACAACATGCCCGACTCGCTCAAGGCACAGCACACCGCCCACTACACCCAAGGGCACGTTTTGATGAGCGACATGGGCCGCGCCCTGGCCAGCGTCACCCACGACAGCCTGGGCTGGCACGACCCGCTGGGCCTGCTGCTGGACAACACCCGGCTCCAGGCCCGCTACGGAGAACAACGCTACCAGACGCACCGAAACGCCATGTTTCGCAGCGGCAAAGACGGCTTGCTCACCGAAATCGGCAAACACGGGCTGACCGCACGCGACCTGATCATCGGTGTGAACTGGTTTTCCAAAGTCAGCGTGGACCCGCAAGGTGGCTTTGTTTTCCACCCTGGCCACAGCCAACCCGGGCACTGGTTCGAGCTGCGCTGCGACATGGACGTGATCGTCGCTGTGTCCTCTGCGCCGCACCCGCTGGACCCGCGCCCGGCGTACCAGCCAGGCCGCATCGGGGTGCTGGCGCGCCAAGTCGGCGCAGCCGCTGCCGATGACGTGTGCCGCGCGTTCCGGCCCGAAAACGCCCGCGCGCTGCACAACACCGACATGTTTCACGCCTGAGCAGGGAGCCACCCATGACCGCAATACCCACAGCCCCCGTCGCCGCGATGCGCGTGACCGCCAGCCCCCTGCAGCCACAGCAAGCCGTGTGGAGCGAAACCCACCCGGCGGGCGAACCCATCCTGTTCCAGGTGAAGCAAGGGCAAACACTGCGCATCGTTGACCTCGAAGGCAACCAGGCTGCCGATGTGATTTTTTATGCCGCCGCCGACCTGGCCGAGCACTACAGCGCCACGGACACCATGCTGGCCCAAGGCGGCATTTACCTGACGACCGGGTCGCGCCTGATGAGCAACGCGGGCCGCCCCATGCTCACCATCGTGGCCGATACCTGCGGCCGCCACGACACCCTGGGTGGCGCTTGCGCGGCCGAAAGTAACACCGTGCGTTACGCGCTGCAAAAGAAGTACATGCACAACTGCCGCGACAACTACCTGATCGCGATCCAGCGGGCCGACATGGGGCTGACCAAGCGCGATCTGGTGCCCAACATCAATTTCTTCATGAACGTGCCCGTCACCGAAAACGGCGACCTCAAGTTCGACGATGGCGTGTCGGGGCCTGGCAAGTACGTGGAAATGCGCGCCGACATGGATGTGTGGGTGCTCATTTCCAACTGCCCCCAGCTCAACAACCCCTGCAACGCCTACAACCCCACACCCATTCAGCTCGTCGTCTGGGACCCCGCCTGAAACGCAACCCGTCTGCAGGACGGCCTGCAGATGCACCACCCAAGGCGGGACGGCCCGCACAAGGATTCCATGTTTGAGAAGGTACTGATTGCCAACCGAGGGGCCATTGCGTGCCGCATCATCCGCACGCTCAGGCAAATGGGGGTGCGCAGTGTGGCGGTGTATTCGGAGGCAGACGCGCAGGCGCGCCACGTGCGTGAGGCCGACGAGGCCTACCTGATCGGGCCAGCCCCCGCCGCTCAGAGTTACCTGTGTGGCGACCGCATCCTGTCGGTGGCCAGGCAGGCAGGGGCACAAGCCATCCACCCAGGTTATGGTTTTTTGTCCGAGAACCCCGACTTTGCAGATGCCTGCGAAGCAGCGGGTATCGCCTTCATTGGCCCGACGGCCTCGCAAATGCGCGCCTTCGGGCTCAAACACACGGCGCGCCATCTGGCGGAGTCGCTGGGCGTGCCGCTGCTGCCCGGCTCGGGGATCCTCGGCGACACCACCCAGGCATGCCAACAAGCCCAGGCCATTGGCTACCCGGTCATGCTCAAAAGCACGGCCGGTGGTGGCGGCATCGGCATGCGGCTGGTGTGGAACGAGCCCGAACTGGTCGATGCCTTCGAATCCGTGGGCCGCCTGGCCCAGGCCAATTTCAAGGATGCGGGCCTGTTCCTGGAAAAGTACGTCGAACAAGCGCGCCACATCGAAGTGCAGGTGTTCGGGGATGGCGCTGGGGCCGTGATCGCCCTGGGCGAGCGCGACTGCTCGGTGCAGCGCCGCAACCAGAAGGTCATTGAAGAAACCCCCGCACCCGGCCTGACCGATGCGCAACGCCAGGCGCTGCACGCCACCGCCGTGCGCCTCGCGCAGGCGGTGAACTACCGCTCGGCCGGAACGGTTGAATTTGTGTACGACGCCGTCGCCCGGCAGTTTTACTTCCTGGAGGTGAACACACGCCTGCAGGTGGAGCACGGCGTGACCGAGCAAGTCACGGGCGTGGACCTGGTGGCCTGGATGGTGAAGCTGGCCGCAGGCACGCTGGCGCCCCTGGCCACGCTGCAGCCGGTTGCCCGCGGGGCCTCCATACAGGTGCGGCTGTACGCCGAAGACCCTGCACGGCATTTCCAGCCCAGCGCGGGGTTGCTCACCGACGTGCACTTCCCGCCCGATGTCCGGGTTGACGGCTGGGTGGAGCGTGGGACCGATGTGCCCCCGTGGTACGACCCCATGCTGGCCAAGCTGATCGTCACCGCCGACACCCGCGAGCAGGCCTTGCAGCGCATGGATGCCGCGTTGGCCGCCACCCGGCTGGCAGGCATTGAAACCAACCTGGCCTACCTGCGGTCTGTGGTGCGCGACCCGGTTTTCAGGGAAGGGCGGCAGGTCACCCGCTTTCTCAGCACCTTCGTGTTCCGCCCGCAAACCATCGAGGTGCTGGAGCCTGGGGTGCAAACCAGTGTGCAGGACTGGCCCGGCCGCACGGGCTACTGGGACGTGGGCGTGCCCCCCAGCGGCCCCATGGACGCCTACGCCCACCGGATGGCCAACGCCCTGGTCGGCAACCCACCCGAAGCGGCCGCCCTGGAAATCACGCTGGCCGGGCCCACCCTGCGCTTCAACACGCCTGCCGTGGTGGCCGTGACCGGTGCACCCGCCAGCGTCACGCTGAACGGCCAGCCCGTGGCCATGTGGCAAACCTTGCACATCGAAGCCGACAGCACCCTGGAAATTGGCCGCACCGAAGCGGGCGTGCGCCTGGCGCTTGCCGTGGCCGGGGGGCTGGATGTGCCCGCCTATCTGGGCAGCTGCAGCACCTTCACACTGGGCCAGTTCGGTGGCCATGGCGGCCGTCACCTTCGCGCAGGCGACGTGCTGCACCTGGCCCAGCACAGCCCAACACCGCAGGCCTGCTGCCCGCCCGACCTCGTGCCGCACTATGGCCACCACTGGCACGTGGGGGTGATCTACGGCCCGCACGGCGCGCCTGATTTTTTCACCGCAGCGGACATCGGCACCTTTTTCGACACCGACTGGAAGGTGCACCACAACAGCAGCCGCACCGGGGTGCGCCTGATCGGCCCCAAGCCCGAGTGGGCACGCCACGACGGCGGCGAAGCCGGGCTGCACCCGTCGAACATCCACGACAACGCGTATGCCATCGGGGCCATCGACTTCACCGGCGACATGCCCGTCATCCTGGGGCCGGACGGGCCCAGCCTGGGCGGCTTCGTGTGCCCGGCGGTGGTCGCCCATGCCGAACTCTGGAAGCTGGGCCAGTTGCGGCCGGGCGACACGGTGCGGTTTCACCGCATCTCGCAAGCACACGCACTGGCGCGGGAAGCGGCCACCCACCGAGCCATCACAACGCGCAGCGGGCCACTGCCTGCCGACCCCGTTGACGATGCCGCCGCCCATCCCACGCCGGTGATCCACAACGACCCTGGCCGTGGCGACGTGCCCGACATGGTGGTGCGCCAGGCCGGGGACCGCTACCTGCTGGTGGAGTTTGGCCCGCTGGTGCTGGACATCGAACTGAGGCTGCGCGTGCATGTGCTGATGCAGGCGCTGCAAGGCCTGCAGACAGCCGGGCGCCTGAACGGCGTCATCGACATGACGCCGGGCATCCGCTCCCTGCAACTGCATTTCGACCCGGCCCAAATTGCCCAGCAGGCACTGCTGCAGCAGGTGATCGACGCCGAGGCCGGACTGCCTGCGGTGGATGACATGGTGGTGCCCAGCCGCACCGTGCACCTGCCCCTGTCGTGGGACGACCCGCAGACCAAGCTGGCCATCGAAAAGTACATGCAGTCGGTCAGGCCGGATGCGCCCTGGTGCCCCAGCAACATCGAGTTCATCCGGCGCATCAACGGGCTGGACACCCTGGAGGACGTGTACCGCACGGTCTTCGATGCCAGCTACCTCGTGCTGGGCCTGGGCGATGTGTACCTGGGCGCCCCTGTCGCCACGCCGCTGGACCCCCGCCACCGCTTGGTGACCACCAAGTACAACCCCGCCCGCACCTGGACTCCGGAAAACGCGGTGGGCATCGGCGGTGCCTACCTGTGTGTGTACGGCATGGAAGGGCCTGGCGGCTACCAGTTCGTGGGACGCACCCTGCAAATGTGGAACCGCTGGCACCATGGCCAGCCCGGCACCGCGTTCGAGCAACCCTGGCTGCTGCGCTTCTTCGACCAGATCCGCTTCCACCCCGTGGGCCAGGACGAGTTGCAGCGCATCCGCGCCGGTTTCCCCAGCGGGGGCCACACGCTTCAGATCGAAGAAGGCGTGTTCAGCCTGAAGGCCTACCGGCAATTCCTGGCCGACGAAGCCGTTGGCATTGCCGCCTTCAAACAGCAACAACAAACCGCTTTCGAGGCCGAGCGGCAACGGTGGGTGGCCGCCGGGCAAGACATGGCCAGCAGCGAGGCAGACCTGGCCGCCGACAGCCCCCCCCAGGAACTGGACTTGCCCCCAGGTGGCCGCGCCATCACCACCAGCGTGCCCGGCAGCGTGTGGAAAGTGCCCGTCACCCCTGGCCAGGCCGTGAAAGCGGGCGATGTGCTGATGGTGATCGAGTCCATGAAGATGGAGTTCAACCTGGTGGCCCCGGCCGATGCCACGGTGCACCAGCTCTTTTGCCAGCAGGGCGCAGCCGTGTCAGCGGGGCAAACCGTGCTGGTGCTGACCGCCCCCACCGCCGCCGACACGCTGTCCGCCTGAACGCCTCACAGACACACAGGAAACCGCCACCATGACCCTCGACACCTTGTCTTTCGACCTGGCCAGCATCCAGGCCGCCTACCGCAACGGCGCATCCGTGCGCTCGGTCATTGCCGAGGCCATGCGCCGTTGCGCGGCGGATGGGCACCACGCGTTCATCCACCGCCTGACCGAAACCGAAACCGAGCCCTACCTGGCGCGCCTGGACGGCCTGCCCCCCGACAGCCTGCCGCTGTATGGCGTGCCCTTTGCCGTCAAAGACAACATCGACCTGGCCCAGGTGCCTACCACGGCGGGCTGCCCTGAATTTGCCTTCACCCCGGCGTCCAGCGCGCACCTGGTGGAGCGCCTGATCCAGGCCGGTGCCGTGCCCATCGGCAAAACCAACCTCGACCAATTTGCCACCGGCCTGAACGGCACCCGCTCGCCCTACGGGGCGTGTCGCAATGCGTTCGATGCATCGTTCATTTCGGGGGGCTCCAGCTCGGGCTCCGCCGTGGCGGTTGCCAAGGGGTGGGTCAGCTTTTCGCTGGGCACCGACACCGCAGGCTCCGGGCGCGTGCCCGCCGCGTTCAACAACCTGGTCGGCCTCAAGCCCACGCTGGGCCTGCTGTCGGCCACGGGTGTGGTGCCCGCCTGCCGGTCGGTGGACACGGTGTCCATCTTTGCGCTGACCGCCGCCGATGCGCAGGCCGTTTTGGGCGTCACGGCGTCTTTTGACGAAGCCGATGCGTTCAGCCGACGCGCACAGCCCTTCGGGGTGGACTTTTCTGCGGGCGCCTTCCGGTTCGGTGTGCCCCGACAGCAAGACCTGGCCTTTTTCGGCAACGCAGCGGCCGAGGCCTTGTTCGGCGCGTCCGTGGCGCGCTTGCAGGCATTGGGGGGCACACCGGTCGAGGTGGACTTGACCCCATTTCTGCAAGCCGCACGTTTGCTGTACGACGGCCCCTGGGTGGCAGAGCGCTACGTGGCCATCAAAGCGTTCATCGACGCACACCCGGATGCCGTGTTCCCCCCGGTGCGCACCATCATCGAAGGGGGCCGCACCAAGTCAGCCGCCGACGCGTTTGCCGCCATGTACCAACTTCGCGCGCTCAAACGCGTGTGCGACGCCGTGTGGCAGCAGGTGGACTGCCTGGTCACGCCCACAGCGGGCACCATCTACCGCATCAGCGAGATGCAGGCCGACCCCATCCGCTTGAACTCCAACCTGGGCTACTACACCAACTTCATGAACCTGTTGGACTACAGCGCCGTGGCCGTCCCGGCCGGGTTCATGGCCGAGGGCGAGGCGGCCGGGCTGCCCTGGGGCATCACGCTGGCAGCGCCTGCGTTCAAGGACGTGCCCCTGCTCCGTCTGGCCGACCGTTTTCACCGGCTTCAGCCGCTGATGCTGGGGGCCACGGCCGAACCCCTCAGCCACACGCCGGCGCTGGACGCCAAGCCCATCGAAGGCTTGAGCCCAGGGACGGTGCGCGTGGCCGTCTGTGGCGCACATTTGTCTGGCCTGCCGCTGAACCCCCAGCTCACGTCCCGTGGCGGGCGACTTTTGGAAACCGTGTGGTCCGCCCCCATCTACCGCTTTTATGACCTGGCTGGCGGGCCGGTGAAGCGGCCGGGCATGGTGCAGGTGAACGAAGGCGGCGTGGCAGTCGAAATGGAAGTGTGGGAGCTGCCCGCCAGCGAGTTCGGCAGCTTCGTGGCGGGCATTCCCAGCCCACTGGGCATTGGCAAAGTCCGCCTGATGGACGGCACCGAAGTGCCAGGCTTCGTGTGCGAAGCCATCGCGCTCGGGCAAGGCGCCACCGACATTTCGCACTGGGGCAGCTGGCGCAAGTGGCTGTCCGCCACGCATTGACGTGGCCCAACCGGCGTGGACTGCTGGCGTGGACTGCTGGCGGGGTGATGCCAGCGGCCACGGCCAGGGCTCTATGTTTATAAGCTTTTTTGGCCTATGGCGCTTTATATTATTGTGTAGTCAGCTCTTATTTTTGATATTTGAGCTGAGCTGAGGCTTGATGCGGAAGCGGGTACAGGACTGACCGGAGCCTTTTGTTGGGGCAGTGGTTGGGGGTGGGTTGGTGGGCGGTAGACGACCCGCTGGAGCCATTCGGTATCGGAAAGACAATGACCGTTGTGCAGCGACAGCAGTCGGTGGGCAATGCCAAGTAGGTTCACGTTGATTGCCACGAAGCGGCTGTTCAGTTTGGCGACGCGTTGTACCACGAGCGGCAGCGATGTTCAGCTGCAGACTCGGCAGTTCGGCCCTCCTCAGCCTGGATTCTTGGGCTCCTTCAGTCGCGCGGAGCCGCGACCAAGCCCTCGCCAACGTCCAGGTACTCAGCATTCGTCAGCCGGTCACGCCGAGCGTTGCCGCGTAGTTGCGCATCCAACGCGGCTACGTTGACCTGGCCTGTCAGTTTCAACTGCCGTTCGGCCCAGAGTGCTGCGATGCCGGCAACATGTGGACTTGCCATGCTTGTGCCATTCATGAAGGTGTATCCCCCGCCGCGCTTTGCAGAGTAGATGCCGACGCCTGGCGCGGCAAGGGCAACCCGGATGTTCGAGAAAGGCGCCACACCCAATGACATATGCGGTGCACCGAATGACTGCAGGGCTCCCACTGCGACGATGCCGTCCGCTGTGGCCGGCGGAGAGGCTTCGATGGCATGGTCGCGCCGCACGTCGCGCCGACTCTCGTTTCCGGACGCAGCGACCACCAAGACGCTGTTGAACTGCGCAGCCCGCGCACGCAGCAAGTTCATCGTTGCATCGAAGAAGCGAACGTTGTCCCGGTACTGCGCCAGCGCTCGCGAAGTGGCAAGGTCCACGGGCAATCCATGATCGGCCCAGTGCTTCACCAAGCCCGGAAAGTCGAAACCCAGCGACATGTTGACGATGTGAGCCCCCTCATCCGCCGCCCACTGGATGGCATCAATGATCTCCTTGGTGGTGGCCGATTTCTGATTTCCGATCACTTTGCCGATCAGCGCGCGGCCCACACCAGGAGCGACGGCGTACCGCGGTCCGTTGCCCGATTGGCCGAAGATCGTCCCGGCAACATGTGTCCCATGGCCATCCGCGTCGCCGTTGCCCTCACCCGTGAAGTCTCGCTCCAGGAGCACCACACCGCGAAAGGCCTCGTGTTTCGCATCGATGCCGGTATCGAGCACCGCGACGCTGACGCCATAGCCGAGGTAGGGACTCTGCAAGGCGCCGGTCACATGAACCCCCCAGGTGGCTCCGTCTATGGGGGCAGGATCCTGCGCCGAGGTGGCGCTGGGGACAGGCATCATTCGCCGCATCAGCATCGGTTTGGCGACGGCGGCGACTCCAGGGTCATGGCGCAGTTCGCGGTACTCTTTTTCGTCCAGCGTCGGACTGTCAACGCGGTACTCGACCGGCGCTGTAGCAGTTGCAGTCCCCTGGTTGGATCGAATGGCCGGCTTCAGTGGGTCGACGCCGACATCGCTGGCGGTGACTCTCAGAACGAGATAGGTTTCTTTCTCCATGGTAGGTCTGCTCTCCGGTCAATTCAGTAAATGAAGTTCATTCTGCCGCTGGCCAGGACAGGATTTCAAGTAGCCGTGCAACCAGCGTTGCGTCAACTGCATCCAGCCCTGCCACGAGTTCGGATTCGTCACGCTCGCCGGCCCAGATTCGCCGCACCGGCTCTGCCAGCTCGAACCCCTTTCCCTGCAAATCGCTCAGCACGGACTCAAGTGCAGTCCGATGCTGGTCGTCGCCGCGTGCCGTGGCCGCCATGTCTTGCAGTAAAGGGTCGAACTGTTTGAGCAGTTTGGCAGTGCGGTCGCCCTCGGTGCCGCCGCTGTCACCGCCACTACCACCACCGATCAATCCCGCCTCGCGCAGCCGCTGCAGCGTCGCCTCAGCTTGGTCCTCGGGCAACGCCTTCAGGGCCGCATGCAGCGCCTGCGAGAAGGCCACGCCATTGAGCTCGAAGGCCGCCTGAATGTCTGGGGGCATGGCAGGCAGCACCGCTTGTTGGGCCGCCACCTCTCCCGCCCGTTGTGCCTGCTGCGCGCGGGCCATCTGCCAGATCGCCGCCAACGCAGCGTCGCCATCGGAGAACGTGGGTGGCAGCCGATCAAACAGCGCGGCCAGGTGCACGCCGAGCACGGTCTCGACTTGTTGGACCACCTCGGCAAACGCTGGCGGCGAGGGTGCGAGGTCGCCCGCCGCGAGGGCCTGCAACGTGCCCAACAACTCCCCCGACTGGATCTGCGCACTCAGCACGGCCGACGCCAGCCTATGGGTCAGAGCCAGAGTCGGGTCTGCCGCCGACCGCTCCAGATAGTTCGCCAAGTTGTGATGGCTGATTGAGCAACCATCGGGATCACGGATCTGATACCTGTAGCCCAGCGCCGCGCATTCGAACCTTGCCGCCTCCTCCGGCGCGCCGTTCTTGTCCTCCAGGTCGGCCAACGCCGAGAAGACCTTGCCCAGCGCAAGCGGATCGCGCTCCGCCTCGAAGACCTCGCGGCAGCCGAGCAACAGCTCCTGTGCTTCGCCCAGGCGGCCAAGCCCGAGCAGCGGCCCGTAGTCGTTAAAGCGGGTGCTTGCCTGTTCCAACGCACCAGCGCCGCGGGCCCCCTCGCTCCTTACGATCTCTTCATTCAGTAACAGTGCTTCCTCGAAGTTCTTGGTGCGAAGCGCGGCTGTGTGACCTGTGTTGAGCAGCGTTTCGCGCACGTTCCAGGGATTCACGGCTTCGTCTGCGTCGCTGATGTCCGGCAGCGCGGCCATCTGCGGGCGCAGCCGTTGGACCGCCTCACGCACCTCGTCGTTGCGGCCCCGAGCGTTGAACAGTTGCAGGCGTTGGCCTTCATTGGCGAGTTGTGTCCAGGGCCCGAGACCGGCGCTGCGCGTGTCCTTATCCATGGCCTCAACAACCTGCAGGGCCTCGGCCGTCTGGCCGACATCCCACAGCAGGTTTATCAAGTCGCTGCCAACTGCTGAGGCCACCCGGTACTGACCCAAGGCCCGGGCGCGTTCTATTAACTCGCGCATGCGTCGTTCGGCTTCGTCGTGTCGGCCTGCCATTTTCAGAGTCCTGGCCAAATGTCCCTGATCGAGAAGCTCCCGCTCGCTGCCCGCGGTGGCTTGCGCGATGCGCTCGATCAGCGGCAGCGCAAAATCGATCGTCTCGGGGCTCTGGTCCCGGTGCAGCAGCCACTCGAGAAGCCGCGCTGCCTGACCCCACTGCTCGGTGCGCATCAGGTAGGGCACGCCCCGGCGCGCGGCGTGCGCGACGACCACTCCGCCGCCTTCACTTTCCTTCTTGAGTCCGTGCGAGACGAGCATGTTGAAGAACTTGCCCAGCTCCTCGTCGGTGGCGCGCAGCAGTGCGGTGTCTGACCCGGCCAGTGCCGCTTCGGCCACACCGGGGTGGATGCCGTAGCGCACCCTGCTGGCCGGCCCGGCTTGCGGCGCCTGGCGCACAACCTCCACCAGTCCGGCCTCCTGCAGCGCCTGCAGCGCCGGCTCCAGCCCCTGCCCGGGTTCGGCGCAGGTGGTCACGGCGGCGCTATCCACCTCTCCCAACCGCTTGAGGGTGTCGTCCCAGTTGGCCCGCACCACGGACTCTTGGCGGTCCTCCGGCTCGATCCGACACAGGAAGGCAAACAGCCGCTGCGCGGTGGGTGTGAGCCGGGCCAACACGTCGCCGGTCCAGCTCTGCAGCGCCTGCACGAACTGCTCGGATGTCTGCTGGCTGCGGCCTTCTTGCGCGCCGCCCTTGGCAAAGAACGCGTCGAGCAATTCGCCACTGTCGGCCAGCTGTTGTTCGGCCGCGTTCACGCGCTGCCGCAATGCGGCCCGATCGGCCGCCAGCCCGTCGGCCAGTTCCATCAGCTTGGGGTGACCCTGCACCACACGCAGGGTCTGGCGCAGCAGTACGCGGTCGTCCTCGTTTGCGAACAGCTTGCGCAGCTCGGGCAGTTCGCGCGCCAGCAGTACGCTCTCGGCAAAATTCAGCGCATGGATCGGCTCGATCTGGATGCGTTTGTCGTACGCCAGCGCGGCCGGCACGCGCCGGCTGGTGAGCACCACGCGTGACAGCCCGCGCTGTGCCAGCAGCGTTTGCAGCGCCTCACCCCACAGCGGGATGCGCCACTGGTCGCTGTCGGTCAGCAACGTCTCCAGGTTGTCCAGCACCAGCAGCAGCGCATTCTGCTCGAGCAGTACGCGCAGCCGCGGCAGGGTGTACTCGCTGAAGTGCTGCGGGTTGTCCAGCGCCGTGGTCAGCCCCAGCGCGGGGGCATTCAACTGGCGCTGGATCTCATGCATTAGGTTGTACAGCGCCGAGGCGATGTCGCTGCCGGCCTGCGGCGCCTGGTACCAGACGTGGCCGCTGAAGCGCCCTTGCTCATGGCGGTAGGCCAGCTCCAGCGCACACGCGCTCTTGCCCGCCCCGGGCATGCCCTGAAAGAGCACCGCGCACCGGGGGCTGTGTGGTGCCAGCGTCTGGCTGGCGCGCTGCATGGCCTGCACACGGCCGACGAGGCGCGGCGGCTGCGGCTCGAACCCAATGCTCAGGCCAGTCGCAGGCAGCGCGAAGGGTCCGCTGCGCTTGGGTGCGACCAGTTGCAGCACGCCAGCCCGCGCGCCCAGTAGCACCGGGGTGAGCCCGGCCAGCACCGAATGGTCTGCCTCCTCCTTGAGCGCGGCCTGCAGCGCCAGCTGCAGCGCTGCGGGCAGCCGCTGATGCTTGTCCAGCAGCTTCTCGTACAGCGCCAACATGAGATCGGTGGCAAAACCGTCGCCGACCGGATAGCGCATGGCCAGCACCGCGCAGTCGAGCTGCGTTGCCAACCCATGGCCCAGGCTGGGCAGTGGCGTGGCATGGGTCTCGATGGCTGGTGCATGCGTTGCTGGCCTGCCGACTTCGCGCATCGCATCCAGGCCCACTTGCACGCGCGCCGCAGCCTGGCTGGCCGCCCCGCTGTAGCAGGCATCGAGCAGCAGCAGCTTGAGCCGCTCGCGCGTGGGCTGAAGCAGTTGTGCCAGCTCGAGCGTGTCGATCCGGTCTTCGCCCCCGTCGTCGGTCTCGAGCAGGAGTTCGCCGCGCTGGCCGTGGCCTGACAGATGCACCACGTCCCAGCCATCAGCCTCTTCCAGCGCTTCGCGCAGCGTCTGGCGGGTGGCGCCGTACTGCAGCACACGCAACTCCACGGCCACGCCCCGGGTCTGCTGGAGTTGGCGCACGAGTTGCTCCAATTGGTAGCGCTCGCGCCTCAGGTTCAGCGGGTTGGCACGCCCCGGCAGGCTGAACACCGCCAGCAGCCGCAGGTCGGCCCCGCCCGCCTTGGCCGCGCTGACAGCGGCCTCGGCCTGGTAAATCAGACGCACCCCGGCCGCATCGAAGCGCTTGCCGTCGGCAAAGCAGGTGATCTCGAAGGGCCGCTCAAGCAGCGCCTGCGCCGCGTCGGGCACGAGCACCTGCACGGCCTCGGCCGGTGGCCTGGCCCGATCTCGCAGCGACGTGCGCAAGTCGCCAAACACCTGCTCACCGATCCACGCTCCCAGCTGCAACAGCAGCTGCCCAGGATCGCCGAGCGGCGCGTTGTAATCCACATAGCGAGCCAGATCACAAAAGCCTTGGTACTCACGGCTGGCCGGGTCTAGTCGCACCGTATGGTCGGCCACGAAACGACCGTCGTGTTCCTCCAGCAGCCACCGCCAACGCGTCGCGTCGACCCAGTCCGTCACCTTCAGTCGCAGACTCATATGTTCAGGCCTCCCCAACCTGGGCTTTAGGGCTCCCTTGGTCGCGCGGAGCCATTGTCGGAAAACCAGTCTAACGCAACGATGAAGTCCAAATGGTCAAAGCGAAAGTCACATCCCCGCAAATCCCACCATGCCCCACCACTTTCTGCCCAGTGGCTTAGCCCGTCCAGCTCAGTGAGGCCGAATCTGGCAGCAAACCATTTCGCAAAAAGATCGGCACATAACGGCATTTTTCATAGCCAAATGTGGCGTCATCGAATCTCGCACATGAAGCCGCAAATCATCACCCAATGCGACGCACCCCACCCCTTCGAGCCCCTGTTGCCCGCCGAAAGCGCCATGGGGCCAATGCTGGAGCAGGCCAGCGACCTCAGCCGTGCCGCCACAGCCCTGGGCACCGCTGCGGGCCAAACCGCCCAGCTTGAACGGCGCAAGCTGCTGCACAGCATGCGCGACCGCATACAGGCGGCACTGGGACGCACCGATTTCAAAACCATGAACGGCCTCTTGTTGGGGCCAGGGCTGGATTGGGTGCGTGGGATGCGTGGGATGCGTGGGGTTGCGGGCCACGTCGGTCAGCACCAACGCCTCATTTTTAAGCGCTTTTTTGGCATACAGCGCTTTATATGCTTAACGAGTAAGCTATATTTTTATACAAATCGGCGAGACTGCTGTCCTGCGGATCTGAGATTGGGGTTGAAACTGGCAGCAAACCATCGCGCAAATGATTCAGCACCTGCAGGCATCTTTCGACGCAACACCCATAGCAAACTATCACCGCCCATCAAGCGCCAGAGGCACATTTGACTCACATCCTTCAACTCCAAGGCATCCACAAGCGCTACAACCTGGGCACACCGGTGGAAACCGAGGTGCTTCACGGCATCGACATGGCGCTGGCCGAGGCCGAGTTCGTTTCGCTCACGGGGCCGTCGGGCTCGGGCAAAAGCACGCTGCTCAACATCATCGGCCTGCTGGAGCGCCCCACCACCGGCGAGCTGACCATTGCCGGGGAGCGGGCCGACCAGCTTGAAGACGCCGCCCTCACGCGGCTGCGCGGCCGCACCATCGGGTTCGTGTTCCAGTTTCACCACCTGTTGCCCGCCTTCACCGCGCTGGAAAACGTGATGTTGCCGTCCATCATCGAACACGGCCAGGCCACAGCCGAAGCCGAAGCCTTCGGGCTGGAGTTGCTGGCGCGTGTGGGCCTGACAGGGGCCGAGCACAAACACCCTGGCGAGCTGTCGGGCGGCATGCAGCAGCGCGTGGCCATTGCCCGTGCGCTGGCCTTGCAACCCCGGCTGATACTGGCTGACGAGCCCACGGGCAACCTCGACACCGTGACCGCCGACGAGGTGTTTGCGCTGCTGCGCGAGTTCAACCACGACCACGGCAGCGCGTGCCTCATCGTGACGCACGACCCGCGCCTGGCGGCCCGGTGCGATCGGCAGATCGTGCTGGTGGACGGGCAACTCGTCAGTGCGTGAAACGGGCAAACGTTGATCTGCGTCAAGCCACCTCAAAAGGCAGTTGCTGCACTGCAATATTGGCCGTTTGAGGCCGGGGTGAATTCATGACAGCCCCAGGGTTCTGATCAAGAATGTTCGATCAAACAAACTACAAACCGTTGGAATCGATCGGCCATGCGCAACAACCAGCCCGTCACACAAAATGAACTGAAACCGCCAGAAGACCAGACGCTGATCTCGGTCACCGACCTCAAAGGGCGCATCACCTACGCCAACAAAGCATTCGTGTCGATGAGCGGCTACATGGAAGACGAGTTGATGGGCCAGCCCCACAACATCATCCGCCACCCCGACATGCCGGAAGAAGCCTTCCGCGACCTGTGGGCCACCATTGAGGCGGGCATTCCATGGACAGGCATCGTCAAAAACCGCCGCAAAAACGGCGACTATTACTGGGTGCGCGCCAATGCCACGCCCATGCGCGACGGTGACCGCATCGTGGGCTACCTGTCGGTCCGCACCCCCGCCACCGAGGCCGAGAAGGCGGCCTGTACCGCCCTGTACGCCACCATGCAGCAAGAGGCCCGCAACGGCCGCCTGGTCCATGTGCTGGACAAAGGGCGTGTCTACCGTGCGGGCGCATTGAGCAAGCTCGTGCGCGTGCTGACGCCAGGCATGCGCGGAAAACTGCTGTGGCTGGCCGCGCTGGCGGCAGGCGCGCCCCTGCTGGGGGCCACATTGGCATGGCCGCTGTGGGCCATCGGCCTGGCTGCGGCCGTGGCAGCTGCTGTGGCGGGCGCCCTGGGCTGGGGCATCACAGGTGCACTGCTCAAGAGCGTGGTGGACGACGCGGTGCGCCTGGCCTCTGGCGACCTGACCCACCCCGTTAAAACAGGTGGCGAGGGGCCGATCGGCCACCTGCAGCAAGCGCTGTCGCAAATGAGCCTGAACGTGCGCACCGTGGTGCGTGACGTGCGGCACGAAGTGGGCAACCTGCGCGGCGGCACCAAGGAAATAGCCATGGGCAACCGGGACATGGCGGCCCGGGTGGAAGACCAGGCCAGCAACCTGGAAGAAACCGCAACGTCCATGGCACAGCTCAATGGCACCGTGCGCCAGACCACCGAGTCGGCCGCGCAGGGCGCACAGCTGGCCACCGAAACCATGGCCGTGTCACGCCGCAGCCACGACTCGGTGCAGGCGGTGTCGCAGACCATGGATGGCATTGCCGACTCGTCGCGCCGCATCGGCGACATCATCCAGGTGATCGAAAGCGTGGCCTTCCAGACCAACATCCTGGCCCTGAACGCTGCCGTGGAAGCAGCCCGGGCGGGCGAAGCGGGGCGTGGTTTTGCGGTGGTGGCATCCGAAGTGCGCGCCCTGGCCCAGCGCACCACGGGCGCGGCCAAAGAAATCAGGCAACTCATTGAAGAATCGCGCAACCGCGTCGGCGAGGGGCACGCACGGGTGGTGGATGCACGCAGCCGTGTTGACGAAGCCATGGGCGCGGTGGAACGCGTGGCCTCCATGCTCGAAGACATCAAGGTGGCCACCACGCAGCAGCTGGCGGGCACGTCGCAAATGGCCGCATCGCTGTCCGACATGGACGCCATCACCCAGCACAACGCGGCCATGGTGGAAGAGTTGGCAGCATCGTCCAAATCGCTGGACAGCCAGGTGGACACGGTCCACAACTCGATCCGCGTGTTCCGCCTGTTCACCGGCGACAAGACACTGGCCGAGGACGATGCCGTGGCCATGCGCGCGGCCGCGAAAGGCATTGACGGGCAGCTGCGCGACGACGAGGTCGATTTTGACAAGGTCATTGCCGCCCACCAGCAATGGCGCGTGACGCTGCGCAACGCCGTGTTGAAAAACAAAAAGCTGGAAGCAGACACGATCCGCCGCGACGATTGCTGCGCCCTGGGCAAGTGGATTTACGGCGGCGGTGGCAAACGCTGGGGCCACGAGCCCCTGTTCACCGATCTGGTCAAGCACCACAAAGCCTTCCACCAGGAAGCAGGCAAGGTGGCCGATGCCATCAACGCCAGCAAGATGGACCAAGCCAGCCGGATGATGGAAAACGAAACCCCGTTCGTGGAAGCGGGCCACAACGTGACGCACACCATCCGCCAGTTGCGCGCCATCACGACCGGTGCGCCACCCGTACAGGCCCGCCGGGCCGCCGCCCCCGCCATCAGCGCACCGGCCAGGCTCCCCAAGCCCGCAGCGGCTGGCGCTGCACGCGCGCCCAGCCGTGCCGCCGCAGCGCCTGCCCCGTCATCCGGCGGTGGCAAAGTGCCCGCCAAGCCAGCCACCACCACGGCCATTGCGCACCCCAAAGGGGCTGACGACGATTGGGAAACTTTCTGATCCAGCCCCCTGGCGCTCAGCGGCGGCTGGGTGTGGCCACTTCAAGGTCGGCATCGCAACCGCTGCCAGCTGAAATCCAGCGCACCGCCAAGCGCCTGAGCACCGGTGCCAACCAGCGCCAGCGCGGGCCCAGCACAGCCTCGGGTGCGGCGATGGCCCCACAGCGGTAAACGGCCTGGCTGCCATCCCAGATCAACGCCGTGCAAGCCCCCTTGCGCTTGCGCGACAACACCATGCCCAGCGGGCAAGGCTCGGCCAAGCAACACAGACCACACCCGTTACAGGGGGCCCCCACGGCGGGTTTGCGCGGTGCTTCGGGGTGGATGTGGATGATCTGGTGTGGCATGGGTCAGGTCTGATTCTGTCAGACCTGACCGCACAACCGTCCTTTCGGCGGGTGCGCCTACCTGCATGACATCAAGGGACCACGGTGTGGATGTTCATCAGCTGGTTGCGGGCTTGCATGTCGGCGTAGGCACCGGCCACGCTGGAGCCCAGACCGTAGCCAACGAAGATGGTCGCGCCCTGCAGCACACGCAAATCGGTTTGCCTGACCAACGGGATGCGACGCGGTGCGAACACCCCGCTCTGAAAGGCCACAAGGCTGAGCGGATCACCGTTATAGGCCACCCACCCATTGGGCCCCAGCGTCACCAGGCCGCCGTTCAGGTAGGCCGCCACGAACAGGTAGCCGTACTTGCCGATGGCTGACGAGGCAGGATAAAAATCGACCGTCAAGGTACGCGAGGTGATGGCCCCCTCGGCAGACGACATCACCACAAACGGCGAATCGCCTTTGCTCACCGTCAGCGTCTGCTTGACGACTTCGGCAACCTCGTATTCCGCATTGCCTGCCTGTTCAGCCTGCAAGGTACACGTGCCCACCGCCAAGGTGTGTACCAGTGTGTCGGTCAGCACCTTGCAGACATTGGGTGTCAGGCTGGTCAGCACAACCGGGTTGCCAGAACTGCCACCGGTCACCCCGATCACAGTGCTTCTGTCGGCCTTCAGTGCTTGATTCGGGTTGAACCGAATGGCCTGCGCAATTTTGGCCACCGGTGTCGGCACGGGGGTGGGATCGGTTGTGCCAGTGGTGTCGGTCGTGCCTGTGGTACCTGTCGTCCCGGTTGTACCCGTGCTGTCGGTTGTGCCCGTGGTGCCGGTGCTGTCGGTCGTGCCTGCAGAGGTACTCGAACCGGTTGTCTTGGCAAGCTTGATGCCCTTTGCAACACCGGTGTTGCCCTGGAACGAGATGGTCGCGCGACCGCTTTCATAGCCGGGGACCGCGTCCTGGGTGTAGGTGACTTCACACGCGCGGTCCGCCCGACTGATCGAGAACGCCTGTTCGCAACCATATTGGCACGCCTCGAATGCCTCCGACTTGGCCTGGACCCAAGTGCAGACATCAGGGGTATCGACCTTCATCGTCACGGGCGCAACCACATTGGAAATCACCATGAACAACCCCTTCAACGGCGGATCGGTATCAGGCACGTCGCGGACGCTGCGGTATTCGATGGAGGATGCGCGCTGGAAAACCTGAAACTTCAGGCTGTTCGTCACGGCTGGCGTGAGGGCTGTGGCCGGCAGAGTGACCTTGAATTCGCAATCGCCCGGTGCCACGAAATTGACCGTGTTGAGATGCAACGCGGGCTGGGGCTCAGTCGAACTGGCCAGCACACACACCTGTGGGGTGACTGCTGAAAAAGTGGGTTTGGGGCCCTCAAACCAGACACCACCGCCCCCTGTCTTGACGATGCCGTAGAAGTACGCGCCCAGGCCAATGCGGTCGCCCCCTTTGCGCAGCAACTCGACGGAAGGCGGCGCACCGGCAGAAACCTGGTACTTGATCGAGGCCTCGGGTGCGGGCTCGAACAGCTCGTCGCCCGCCCGGTTGATTTTGATTTCGCAGACCCCGGGAGCCCGGTTCCTGAGTGTGTACAGCACATCCATTGGGCCGTTGGCTTGTGCGTTGGTCACGCTACAAACGCTGGGATTCGTCGAAGTGATCTGGTAGCCGGCAGCGGGTTGTCGGTTGTATACCAGCGTCGTGATGCTGAACAGCGAGTTGGTATCGATGTCGCGGGCCTCACCCAGCATCTTCACATCGATGACCTGCTTGATTTTCGTCACCGGGAGGGTGGCGGTCTTGGTCATCAACACCTCGTTGGTCCCTTTCACCACGGCAGAGATCTTGATGACACAGGTGCCCATGCTGTACGCCACGACCATGCTGGGTGCCAGGGGTGAAGTGGGGTAGTAGCGGCACACATCGGGCGTTTCGCTGACGGTGTCGATCCGCACGCGGTCTTCTGCACTGCTGTTGACGATGAACGTGGTCTCGGCATTCGGGCTGAGCGAAGACGGGATGAGGCCGAAATTGAGCGAATACGAATATGCCTGCTCAACCGGTGGTTCAATCGGCAACATGTCGGGCTTGACTTCTTCGACAGGGACTTCGTCAACGGGCGGGACCACATCGCCAGGCTGACCGCCTTCTTGGGCCAGTGCGGCTGAAACGACCGCAGCAGACAGCGCCAGCCCACCCGCCAGATGGCGAATGGCGTGGCGAAACGCGGGCCGATTGGTTTCACGGGTTTTGGTCATTGCATGCTTTCCATTTGGTTCATTTCGCAGCTTGATGGTACTGGGCACTGTTCGATGCTAGAAACGCCTGCCGCTTTGCCCAATAGTCCATTTGGACTAGGGTGCAACACACACTACATAGGCACGCGGCAGACACATCGGGCAGCGGTAAAGTCCTTGCCATGCGCCCCATCCGCCTGTTGCTGATTGATGACCACGCCATGTTCCGCACGGGGTTGCACCTGTTGCTGCGTTCGGCGCTGCCCAACCTGGAGGTGATCAAGGCAGGGGCCATTGACGAAGCCCTGCAACAGGTCTTGCCGCCCGATCTCATCCTGCTGGACGTGCAGCTTCAGGGCCTCAACGGCCTGGACGGCATGGCGCTGCTGCGGCGGCGCTGGGCCAACGCCCCCATCGTGGTACTGACGGCCAACCCGTCGCCCGACGTCATGCGAATGGCCATGGAACAGGGTGCATCGGCCTTCGTGTCCAAAGAGCAGACGGCGGACGACATCCTGTCGGTGGTCAGACAGGTGTTGGCACTTGCCCATGCCGACGGGGCCTCACCGCCAGCTGCCCACACGCCATCGGGACTCACACCCCGCCAATGCGAAGTGCTGGACCAACTGTGCCTGGGCCTGACCAACAAAGCCATCGGGCGCAAGCTGGGCTTGTCGGAAAACACCGTGCGGGTGCATGTGCAAGCCATCCTGGCGCACCTGGGCGTGTCCAACCGGTCCGAAGCGGCGTTTGCCGCACGTCGAAAAGGCCTGGTGCAATGACCCGTCAACGCCACATCCTTCGCTTGCCCGATGAGCGCGTGCTGTTGGAGCTGTTGCGCCTGCTGCTGGGCAACGTGGCGCCGTCGCTGCTGCCCATCTTTCCGTTGCTGGCCGTGGTGCTGTGGATGATGGACAACGGCAGCAACACCCTGGGCCTGTGGCTGTGGGCCACCCTGGTGGTGGTGTCGCGGCTGGTTCATGTGTTTCACGCCCGGTACGCGCTGGGTGGCGATCTGACCGGGGCCACGGTGACCCGTCATGTGTGGGTGCTGATTGCCATCAACGGACTGGATGGGGCCATCTGGGCCGGATTGGCCTGGGCTGGGTTGAACTCGGCCACCGTGGTGGGCACTGCTCTGGTGATGGCCGTCATAGCCGGCGTCACCGCCAACGCCATGGCCGTCACTTGCGTGGTGATGCCCGTGTTCGTGGCCTTTGCCACCTGCGCACTGGCCTGTCTGGGCTTGAAGCTGTGGCTCATGCCCGACCCGGCCTACATGGCCATGGCCCTGATTTCAGCCGTGTACGTGGCCACACTCACCGCGCAAGGACGCAACGGCGCAAAGGTGGCCACAGATGCCATCAACCTCCGGTTTGAAAACCTGGCACTGATCGAACGGCTGCGCATCGAAACCGATAAAGCCCAGGCTGCACACCGCAAAGCGGAGCACGCCAGCCAGGCCAAAACCCGCTTTCTGGCGGCTGCCAGCCACGACCTGCGCCAACCCATCCATGCGCAGGGGCTGTTTCTGGAAGTGCTGTCCCGCAGCCCCTTGTCGGCCGAGCAGCAAGACATTCTGGCCAATGCCCGTGCCACGGCTGAAACAGCCACCGGCATGCTGGGCACGCTGCTCGACTTCTCGCGCATCGATGCCGGGGTGGTCGACGTGCGCCGCAGCCCCTTCCACCTCCAGCCGCTGCTCAACAAAATGGACCGCGAGCTGGCCCCGCAAGCCGTTGCAAGGGGGCTGGTGCTGCGCCTGCGCGAAACCCATGCGGCCATTGACTCCGACCCGGTGCTGGTGGAGATGATGCTGCGTAACCTGGTCTCCAACGCCATTCGCTACACCGTGCGTGGCGGGGTGCTGGTGGGCTGCCGAAAGCGTGGCGACGACACGGTGCTGGAGGTGTGGGACACCGGCATTGGCATCGAACCCGACCAGCTGAAAGCCGTGTTCAGGGAGTTCCACCAACTGGGCAACCCCGAACGCGACCGCGAAAAAGGCTTGGGACTCGGGCTGGCCATCGTCGATGGCCTGGCACGGGCGTTGGGGCACGAATTGAGCGTGCGCTCTATCCCCGGACGCGGCAGCGTGTTCCGCCTGCGCTTGCCCAATGCCCATGCCACCGTTGTCAGCGATCCCCCACAGGCCGTGGTCCGTGCCGTGCGACGCCTGGATGTGCATGTGCTGGTGATCGACGACGATGCCGCCGTGCGCCACGGCATGCAGCATTTGCTGCAAAGCTGGGGGTGTGATTGCACGGCGGTGGAGTCGGTCGATCAGGCGCTGGCGGCCACCGCCCAGCGCTGCCCGGACCTGATCATCAGCGACTACCGACTGCGGGACCCTGACACAGGAGCCCAGGCCATTGCCACCGTGCGTGCCCACTGCTGCCAGCAACTGCCCGCGCTGCTGATCACAGGCGACACCGCCCCCGAGCGCCTGCGCGAGGCCCTGGCAAGCAACATCCCCCTGCTGCATAAACCCGTATCACCCGCCCAGTTGTACGAACAAATGGTGCATGTGCTGGGTGGGTGAAACGTTTTTTTGCATACACCGGGAGCAGGATGAGTCCCCCTGGCCTCTGACGAATGGACGCCACCATCACGGGGCATCCAACCTCACCCGGCCCGCGCCAGCACCGGCCCCAGCGCCTTGCCGGTGTGCGTGCCCAGCGCCACCACGGCTTCGGGTGGCGCAGCAGCCACGATGCGCCCGCCCTCTGCGCCACCTTCCGGCCCCAGGTCGATGATCCAGTCGGCCTCGGCCATCACGTCCAGGTCGTGCTCGATCACCACCACGCTGTGGCCGCCATCCACCAGGCGGTGCAGCACGCGAATCAGTTTTTCCACATCGGCCATGTGCAGGCCCACGGTGGGCTCGTCCAGCACGTACAGGGTGTGCGGGGCTTTTTGGCCCCGGCGGGTGATGTCGTCGCGCACTTTGCTGAGTTCGGTCACCAGCTTGATGCGTTGTGCCTCGCCACCGCTGAGGGTGGGAGACGGCTGCCCCAGCGTGAGATAGCCCAGCCCCACGTCTTTCAGCAGTTGCAGCGGGTGCGCAATGCTGGGCATGGTGGCGAAGAAGTCCACCGCCTCGTCCACCTCCATCTGCAGCACGTCGCCAATGCTTTTGCCTTTCCAGGTCACGGCCAGGGTTTCGGGGTTGAAGCGGGCACCGTGGCAGCTTTCGCAGGGCACCTTCACGTCGGGCAAAAAGCTCATTTCAATGGTGCGCACGCCCTGGCCTTCGCAGACCGGGCAGCGGCCTTCGCCGGTGTTGAAGCTGAAGCGCCCGGGGCCGTAGCCTCGCGCACGGGCTTCCAGCGTGTCGGCAAACAGCTTGCGGATGGTGTCCCAAAAGCCGATGTAGGTGGCGGGGCAACTGCGCGGCGTTTTGCCGATGGGGGTCTGGTCCACCTCCAGCACGCGGTCCACCGTCTCGAACCCGATGACCGTTTTGCAGCCCACCCAGGTGGGGTAGTGGCCTGCATCCATGCTGTCTCGCCCGGCTTTGGTGCTGCGCTGGCTGACCGCAGCGGCCACGTTGGTCAGCAACACGTCGCGCGCCAAGGTGGATTTGCCCGAGCCGCTCACCCCGGTGACGACCACCAGGCGCTTGAGCGGCACGGTCAAATCGACGTTGTGCAGGTTGTGCAGACTGGCCCCACCCACACGCAAAGCAGAATTCAGATCCAAATTAACCTCTACCGCTCGTCTGGCCTGCAAAGGATGCTTCATTGCATGCAGCAAGTACCGCCCGGTTTGAGATGCTTCGCACGCCGACAAGTCGGCCACCGTGCCCTGTGCCACCACCCGCCCGCCGCGTTTGCCTGCGCTGGGGCCGATGTCGATGATGTGGTCGGCCCGGCGGATGGTGTCTTCGTCGTGCTCCACCACCACAAGGGTGTTGCCGTGCTGGCGCAGCTGGTCGAGCGCGCCCAGCAGAATCTGGTTGTCTCGGGCGTGCAGGCCGATGGTGGGCTCGTCCAGCACGTAGCACACGCCTTGCAAATTGCTACCCAACTGCGCCGCCAGCCGGATGCGCTGCGCCTCGCCCCCCGACAGCGTGGGTGCGCCCCGGTCCAGCGTGAGGTAACCCAGACCCACCTGCTGCAAAAAGCTCAGGCGGCCCAGGATTTCAGGGATCAGGTCGCGGGCGATGTCGGTTTCGCGCTGTGACAGTTTGAAGGGTTGTGGCTCGCACTGGTCCGCGTTAGCAGGGGGCGTGCCGCCCGACAATCTCTGCTCGCAGTGTGCGGAGGGCGGCATGCCCCCTGCCAACGCAGCGAGTGAAGCATCTGAAGCGACCAAACCGTCGACCCAAGCCTGCACATCCTTCACGCTCAGCGCCGCCACGTCCGCAATCCCCACCCCCGCGAACTTCACCGCCCGCGCCTGCGGGTTCAAACGGGAACCGTGACACGCGGGACAGGCCTCATGGCTCAGGTCTTCCACATCGGGCTCGGCAAAACTCTGCTCGCGGCCCTTGTTGTCATCGTCGCGCACCGAGTCGTCCAGGGCCTTGCGCTGGTCGCGGCTCAGGTTCACGCCCGTGCCCACGCAGTCGGGGCACCAACCGTGTTTGCTGTTGTACGAAAACAGGCGCGGGTCCAGCTCGGGGTAGCTGGTGCTGCACACCGGGCACGCCCGGTGCGTGGAAAACACCTCGATCTGCCCAATGCCGCCCCCCAGCCCCAGGCCGGGCAACACACGTTCGGTGCCCGAACCGGTGGCCGCTGCCGCCGAATCAACCGCACCGGAAGCACCCGCAGACCGGCCCGGCAACTCCCCCGCCGCGTGCGCGGCGAACACCTCGGCCAACCCGTCCAGCGGGCTCAGCACGTGCACCACGCCCTTGCCGTGCTGCAGCGCCACGCCAAGTTGCTGGCGCAAAAAGGCCTCGGTGTCCGGCCCCACCACCAGGTCGGCCACGGGCAGTTCGATGGTGTGTTCTTTGAACCGGTCGATGCGCGGGAAACCGGTGGTGGGCAAAAACTCGCCGTCCACCCGCAGGTGGGTGTGGCCACGCGGGCGGGCCCAGTCGGCCAGCTCGGTGTACACGCCTTTGCGGCCTACCACCAACGGGCTCAGCAGCCCGATGTGCTGGCCCCGTCGCGTGCGCATGATGTGCGCCACCATGCTGTCTGGCGACTGGGGTTTGACCGCCGCGCCGTCGTGCACGCAGTGCTGCGTGCCCAGCTTGACGTACAGCAGCCGCAGGTAGTGCCACACCTCGGTGGTGGTGCCCACGGTGCTTTTGCGCCCGCCCCGACTCAGCCGCTGCTCGATGGCGACGGTGGGCGGAATGCCGTACACCGCGTCCACCTCCGGGCGGCCCGCAGGCTGCACGATGCTGCGGGCGTAGGCGTTCAGGCTTTCCAGGTAACGGCGCTGGCCTTCGTTGAACAGGATGTCGAACGCCAGCGTGGATTTGCCCGATCCGCTCACGCCCGAAATGACGTTGAACTGCCCACGCGGGATGTCCACGCTCAGGCCCTTCAGGTTGTGTTCGCGGGCGTTGACGATGCGGATGCTGTTGTGCTGCTGTGCCGCCACCGGTACGGCGGTGCTCAGATACGACGCCACAGCACCGTCGCGCACCTCATGCACGGCATGCTCGGAATCAAACGCCAGCGCGTACTCACGCAACGCCTTGGCCGTGTGGCTGGTGGGGTGCAGCCGCACCTCCTCTGGCGTGCCCTGCGCCACCACGTGGCCACCGCCTTCGCCGCCTTCCGGTCCCAGATCGATCAGCCAGTCGCTGGCGCGAATGACGTCCAGGTTGTGCTCGATGATGACCAGCGAATGCCCCGCGTCCAGCAGCCGCCGCAGTGCGCGCATGAGCTTGGCAATGTCGTCAAAGTGCAGGCCGGTGGTGGGCTCGTCAAACAGGAACAGCGTGCCTTTTTTGGCCACGGCCTGACGGCTGGCGGTGGCCTTGGAACCGCTCTTGGCCGCCTCGGCCAGAAAACCCGCCAGCTTCAGCCGCTGCGCCTCGCCGCCCGACAGCGTGGGCACGGGCTGGCCCAGTTTCACGTACTCCAAGCCCACGTCAACGATGGGCTGCAACACGCGGATCACCTCGCGGTCGCCCGCAAACAGTTGGGCGGCTTCGCTGACTGTCAGGTTCAGCACATCGGCCACGTTCATCGACACCATTTCAAGCGCCGGGGCGGCCACGGATGCGGATGAGCTGGCCACGGCGGCATCGCCGGGCTGGCCCGGTGACGACAGGGCTGCCGCACCCACCGGTTTGGCCGCTGGAACCAGCCGCGCGCGTTCGATGCGCACCTCCAGCACCTCCGGGCGGTAACGCTGGCCGTCGCAGTCGGGGCAGCGCAGGTACACGTCGCTCAAAAACTGCATTTCCACGTGTTCGAAGCCCGAGCCGCCGCAGGTGGGGCAGCGCCCGTCGCCGCTGTTGAAGCTGAATTTGCTGCCGGTGTAGCCACGCTGTTGTGCCAGCGGGGCCAGCGCAAACAGCGTGCGGATGGCGTCCCACGCGCCCACGTAGCTCACGGGGTTGGAGCGGGCGGTTTTGCCAATGGGCGACTGGTCCACAAACACCACGTCGGCCAGCACATCGGCGCCCAGCAGGCGGTCGTGCGCGCCGGGCGCATCGGTGGTTTTGCCGAAGTGGCGCAGCAGGGCTGGGGCCAGGATGTCTTGAATGAGCGTGGATTTGCCCGAGCCGCTCACACCCGTGACGCACACCATGCGCCCCAGCGGGAAGTCCACCGACACGTGTTGCAGGTTGTGTTCGCGCGCGCCTTCCAGTATCAGGCGGGGGGTGGACTCGGCCACCATGCGTTTGAAGCCAAAACCCACCTGCTTGCGCCCGCCCAGGTAGGCGCCGGTGAGGGTATCGGCGTGGCGGATGCCGTCGGGCGTGCCGTCGAACACAATCTGCCCGCCACGCTCGCCAGGGCCGGGGCCCATGTCGATGAGGCGGTCGGCGGCCAGCATCACGGCCGGGTCGTGTTCCACCACCACCAGGGTGTTGCCTGCGGTCACCAGGCGGCGCATGGCCTGGTTGATGCGGTCCATGTCGCGCGGGTGCAGGCCGATGCTGGGCTCGTCCAGCACGAACAGGGTGTTGACCAGACTGGTGCCCAACGCCGTGGTGAGGTTGATGCGCTGCACCTCGCCGCCGCTGAGGGTGCGGCTTTGGCGGTCAAGCGTGAGGTAGTGCAGGCCCACGTCGCACAGGTATTTGAGGCGGGTGTTGATTTCGTCAAACAGGAGGTCGAGGGCTCTTGCTTCGCCTGTGGGTTTGGTGTGCTGTGTGTGGGCTTCGCCTTGGTTGCCTTGGTGGGTGGCTGGGTTTGCTTCGCCTCGGCTGCCTTGGTGGGTGGCGGGACGATCGGGTGTGGGGGGCTCCTCATGCTGCGAGCAGAAATCGTCGCCCCCCACACCCGACCGTCCCGCTGCGCTGCGGGTTGGCGCGCCTGTGAGTGAAGAAACCTCACCCAGCGACGCCTGCAGCGCCTCGAAAAACGACCGCAAACGCGCAATCGGCAGCTGCATCAAATCGTGCAAACCCAGCCCCGGCAACGCCTCCAGCTGTGCACGGCTCCATTGCACGCCTGCTGGCATGAACCGCAGTGCAGGTGGCAGCACCGAATCGGCCTGCGCCTTCGACCCCATGCGCCAAAGCAGACTCTCTGTTTTCAGGCGTGCGCCGTGGCAGCTAGGGCATTCGGTGTAGCTGCGGTATTTGGACAGCAGCACCCGGATGTGCATCTTGTAGGCCTTGGTTTCCAGGTACTCGAAGAACCTGTCCACGCCGTACCACTGCTGGTTCCACTTGCCGTTCCACAGCGGGCTGCCGGCCTTGACCCAGTGCTGTTGCTCGGGGCTCAGCTTGCTCCAAGGCGTGTCGCGCGGAATGCCTGCGGCCTCGGCGTGGCGCATCAGATCGTCCTGGCATTCTTTCCAGGCCGGGGTTTGCATGGGTTTGATGGCCCCGGCGCGCAAAGTGAGCTTGTCATTGGGGATGACCAGCCCGTAGTCCACGCCGATCACCCGGCCAAAACCCCGGCACGCGTCACACGCGCCCAGGGCGGAGTTGAAGCTGAACAGCGACGGCGTGGGCGCGGCGTAGCGCAGGCCACTTTCTGGGCAATGCAGGCTGGCCGAAAAGGCCCAGACCAGCGGTTCTGCGACCGGGGTACCGGCGTCTGCAGGGGCATCCCCCTCCACTGGCAGGGCGTACACGCGCACCTGGCCGTGGCCACGGCGCAGGCACACCTCCAGCGCTTCCATGGCGCGGGCGTGCTCGACGTTGCCCAGCCGGAAGCGGTCTGCCACCACGTCGATAATCTTTATACTTTTTTGGCCTTCACTGCTTTCCTGTATTGACTTCTTAGCTGCTGTTTTTTTGGATGCTTTGGCGGGTTTTGCTGGCTCGTGGCTGCTGCCCAGCTCGTCCACCGGCACCACCCGCTCGGCCTGCACACGGGTGTAACCGCTGGCGGCCAACCAGGTTTCCACGTCCTGTGCCGATGTGTCGGCGGGCAGCACCACCGGGAAAGTGACCACCAGCCGGGGCTCCACACCGCCCACGGTGGCGCTGGCCACGCGGCGTTGCAGCTCGGCAAAAATGCTGTCGGCACTGTCTTGCTGCACAGGCTGGGCGGTGACGCGGTCGAACAGGTGGGCGCCGCGTGCGAACAGCAGTTTCAGGTGGTCGTTCAGCTCGGTCATGGTGCCCACGGTGGAACGCGAGCTGCGCACGGGGTTGGTCTGGTCAATGGCGATGGCGGGGGGCACACCGTCCACACGGTCTACCGCCGGTTTGTCCATGCGGTCCAGAAACTGGCGGGCGTAGGCGCTGAAGGTTTCGACGTAGCGGCGCTGGCCCTCGGCAAACAGGGTGTCGAACACCAGGCTGGATTTGCCCGAGCCGCTGGGGCCGGTGACCACAGTCAGCTCGCCGGTGCGGATGTCCAGGTCGACGCCCTTCAGGTTGTGCTGGCGCGCACCACGTATGCGGATGAGGCCGTGGCCGTCATCGGTTGGGCCCGGGGTTTGTACCGCGCCCCCGTCAACCGGTGCGGTGGAAGAACTGAGCGTGGACGGCGTAGAAGACATGGCAGGGCCCCAGACAAGGAGCCAAACATTCTACGGACGGGGCATGACTTGTGCGGCAGTTGGGCCATTCACCCTTTTTTCAGGCAAACGGTGCACACTGCCAGCGTTTCAACGGGCCGTGGCGCACCTGACCCACCCACGGGCATCACACCCAAAACACCGGTCGCATCGTTGGGGACACATCACATGAACATGCAAGATGGGCAAGCTCGCCAGGGCATCCGGTTGGCGGGCACCGTGCTCGCGCTGTGGCTGGCATCGACTGCAACGGCTTGGGCGCAGATTCGCATCGGCCAACCGTCTGGCTTCACCGGCGCGGTGGCGGCTGGCGTGAAAGAAAACACCGAAGGCGCCAGGCTGTACCTGGAGGCGGTCAATGCCAAAGGCGGCATCAACGGGCAAAAGGTGGAGCTGGTGTCGGTAGACGACCAGTTTGACCCAAAAAAGACCGTGGCCACCGCCACCGAGCTGGTGGACACACAAGGCGTGGTGGCCCTGTTTTTGAACCGGGGCACGCCCCACGCCGAAGCCCTGTTGCCCCTGCTGGCCGAACGCAAAGTGCCGCTGGTGGCACCCAGCACCGGGGCCATGGCATTGCACCAACCGGTGAACCCGTGGGTGTTCAACGTGCGCGCCACCTATCAGCGCGAGTCCGCGCGCGCCGTCGAACACCTGGCAAGCCTGGGCATCAGCCGCATTGCCGTGTTGCAGACCGATGACTCGTTTGGTGCCGATGCCGTACTGGGGGCAAGCGCGGGTTTCGCCAAGGTGGGGCAAAAACCGCTGTGGCTGGAAAAATTTCCACGCGACAAACCCGATTTCACCGCCCTGGCCCAGAAGGTCAGGCAGAGCGACGCACAGGCGGTGTTGTTCCTGGGCTCGGCGGGCAGCGTGGCCGTGGGCACGCGGGCCATCCGGGATGCGGGCTCGAAGGCGCAGATCGTGACACTGTCCAACAACGCGTCTGAAGGCTTCATCAAGCTGCTGGGCGAACACGCACGCGGTGTGATCGTGACCCAGGTGTTCCCCAACGAGCGCTCGTTGGCCTACGCCCTGACCCAGGAGGCCATGGAGCTGGCCAAGGCCAAGGGCTTGCCCGGTGTGTCACCGGCCATGATGGAAGGGTTTACCGCAGCCAAGGTATTGGTGGAAGGCCTGCGGCGTGCAGGCCCTCACCCGACGGGCCCCCGGTTGCGCGACGCGCTGGAGGGCATCAAGAGCGTCGACCTGGGTGGGCTGTCGGTCGGCTACAGCCCCACCGACCACAGCGGACTGGACTTCACCGACCTGGCCATCGTCGACGCCTCGGGCAAGTTCAGGCGCTGAAGGCCCTGTTGCGCCCCCACCCGGCACGCGGTGGTGGGTCAGAGGGCCAGGGCCGCTCAGCCTTTGATGATCATCACTGGGATGTCGGTGTGCGTCAGCACCTTTTGCGCCACGCTGCCCAGGATGAGTGCCTGGATGCCACGGCGGCCGTGTGAACCCATGACGATCAGGTCGCACTTTTCGGCCTGCGCCGTTTCCAGGATGCCTTCGTAGGCCGATGTGCGTTCGATGGTGTCACCGGCAAACGTCACGCCTTTGGCCTCGCACATGGTGCGGATGTCCGCCAGCGACTGGCCTGCAGCGGCCTGCGCTTCCGACATGTAGGCCTGCAAGCCCACGGCGGATGCATCGCCCACGCCGATGAACGGAAACGGGTCGATCACGTAAACCCCCACGATCTCTGCACCTTGGCTCTTGGCAAGGTCAGCGGCCACGATGGCGGCCTTGTGGGCCTGCACGGAGCCGTCGGATGGAACCAGAATTTTCTTGAACATGGTGTTCTCCTGCTGTCTGTGAAATGAAAAGAGCCGCCATGGTACGTGGACGACTGCGGGCCTGATTGTGATTCAAATGGATGCCTGTCCGTCAGGTGACCGCCACGCGGTCTGCCGACTAAACTGATGCGGCACGTACAGCCTTGCCAACCCGGCCAGGCCACCCCACTCACGAGGCACCCATGATCAAGTTCAGCCCTGCGTTGTCTGCCGCCGCTGCGGTCTCGGTGGCCGCCGCGGCCCTGTGGGGCGGCTGGCAATTGCTGCACCCCAGCGCCAGCCAACCAGCGGCTGACGGCACGTCCGAGCCCTTTGCCTGGGTGGACTGCAAGCCCCGCCTGCTGGACGGCTCGCCCGCCGTGGCCGTCATGTTCACGCAGCCACTGGCCCGCTCGCAAGACTGGGGCAAGCTGGTGAAAGCCAGCGAGGGCGACAAGCCCGACACCGCCACCCCCGTGCCCCCACGCTGGGTGCTGGGCGACAACCCGCGCATGCTGTTTTTGCCCAACGTCACGCCCGACCGCACCTACCGCATTGCCCTGGCCGAAGGCGTCAGCGCGGCCGCAGGCGGCACGCTGGGCACGGCCCAGACCTGCACCGTGAAAAGCGAGGCCATGCCCGAAGCCTTCTACTTCGCCAGCAAAGGCGTGGTGCTGCCCGCAGGTCAGAACGGCGGCCTGCCCGTGGTGACCGTGAACACACCCGAGGTGGACGTGCAGTTCTTGCGCGTGAACCCCGACGCGCTGCCCGCCTTTCTGGAACAGGTGGGCGGACGCCCCGATGCCCGACGCGCCGACAACCACACGGGCAACGAAGGCGAAGGTGAGTACGAGGGCGGCTGGGTGGACCCCGCCCGCAAGCTCAAAGGCACCGTGGGCGGCTACCAGCTTGACGAACTTCGCGGCAAGGCCACCAGCGTGTATGCCTCGCGCTTCGTCACCGACGTCCGGCCCAACCGCCGCAACGTGAGCTACCTGCCAGTTGAAAAAATCAAAGAGCTGCAAGAGCCCGGCATTTACGTCGCCGTGATGAACCAGCCCGGCCGCTTCGGTTGGGACTACCAGGTGACCTACTTTTACGTGACCGACATCGGGCTGCACGTGCGCCGCCACACCGGCCAGCTGGACGTATTCACCACCTCGCTCAAAACCGGCAACGCCATCAAGGGCACCGAGCTGACGCTGATTGACGACAACGGCAAAAGCCTGGGCCAGGCCACCAGCAGCGACGACGGCCATGCGGTGCTGACCGCCAAACTCGACAAGGCCCGGGCCGTGGTGGCACGGCGCGGCAAGGAAATGTCGGTGATGGCGCTGCGCGACCCGGCGCTGGACCTGTCGGAATACGACGCAGGCGGCCACCCCTCGCGCAACCAGAAACTGTTTGTGTACGCCGGGCGCGACCTGTACCGCCCGGGCGAGCAGTTCACCGTGTCGGTGCTGGCGCGCGATGCCGATGGCAAACCCCTGCCCACCGCCAGCAGCACCGGGGCCACCTCCGTGGCAGGTGCCGGTGCAGCAACCACCGGCGGCACCGCCACCCCCATCACCCTGGTGCTGAAAAAGCCCGACGGCGAAAGCGTGTCCACCCAGATCGTGCGCCCCAGCGCGCAAGGCACCGCCTACTACCAGCACGCCCTGAGCCTGCCCGCCAGCGCCCCCACCGGCCGCTGGCTGCTGGAAGCCCGGCTTGACCCCGCAGCCAAACGCCCCGACGCGGCCTGGAGCTTCCAGGTGGAAGAGTTTTTGCCCGAGCGCATGAAGCTCGACCTGAAAGCACCCGACCAGGTGCTGACAGGCGGTGGCGAGTTGGCCATTCAGGTGGAAGGCAACTACCTGTACGGCGCACCGGCTGCGGGCAACACCCTGCAAGCCAGCGCAACCACCGAGCGCCAGCGTTTGGCCCTGCCGCAAAGCTGGCCCGGCTTCATTTTTGGCGACGTGGCCGACGACACCGCCCGCCAGCGCCAGGACATTGGCGAATCCACGCTGGATGAAGCGGGCAAAGCCAGCATCAGCGTGCCCTTGCAATTTGCCGAACGGTCTTCCCCCATGAAGCTGCGCGCCGTGTTCAGCCTGCTCGAATCGGGCGGGCGGCCCGTGGTGCGATCGGTGGAGCGCAGCTGGTGGCCTGCCGATGCCCTGGTGGGCGTGCGCCCGCTGTTCGAGCGCGACGTGGCCCAGGAAGGCAGCCTGGCCGGGTTCGAGCTGGTGCGCGTCAACACCGCTGGCAAGCTGGTGCCTGCCAAAGGCCTGCAAGTGCGCCTGGTGCGTGAAGACCGCCAGTGGTACTGGCGCTACGACGACCAACGTGGCTGGCACAGCGGCTACAACGAGGCCGAAGAACTGGTGGATGCCCGCAGCCTGGACATCAGTGCCCGCACCACCGTCAGCCTGCCCGTCACCTACGGCCGCTACCGGCTGGAGGTGCTGGACCCCACCACCCAGCAAACCGCCCGCTACCGCTTTTACGCAGGCTGGAACGCCCAGGATGCCGACGACATGGGCAACCGCCCAGACCGCGTGGGCATGAAGCTCGAAGGCGCGCCCTACAAACCCGGCGACAAGGCCCGCATCACCCTCACCCCACCCCACGACGGCGAGGCACTGATCACCGTGGAAGGCGACCGCGTGCTGTACCAGAAGCGCGTGAAAGTGCGCGCAGGCGGCACCACGCTTGACATTCCCGTGGACCCCAGCTGGAACCGGCACGACCTGTACGTGGCCGCCGTGGTGTTCCGCCCGGGGAGCGCAGGCGACCGCATCACCCCCGCCCGTGCGCTGGGGCTGGCCCACCTGCCGCTGGCGCGCGAAGCGCGGCAGTACAAACTGGCCATCACCGCACCGGCCAAAACGGTGCCCGAAAAGACGGTGCCCGTCACCGTCAAACTGACCGATGCCAAGGGTCAGCCGCTGAAAGACCTGGCCGGACAACAAACCGTGGTCACGCTGTCGGCGGTGGACGTGGGCATCTTGAACATCACCCGCTACGCCACGCCCAACCCCATCGATTTCTTTTTTGGCAAACACCGTTACGACGCAGACCTGCTCGACATCTACGGCAAGCTGATCGAAAAGATGGACGGCAACACCGCCCGCCAACGCTTCGGTGGCGACGCGGGCAAACGTGACACCCAAAGCCTCCCGCGCAAGGTGCGGCTGGTGGATTTGTTCAGCGGCCCGGTGGCGCTGAACGACGCGGGCGAGGCCACCATTCCCCTCAACCTGCCCGACTTCAACGGCACCCTGCGCCTGATGGCCGTGGCCAGCACGCCCGACAGCTATGCCAGCCAGGATGCCGAGATGGTGGTGGCCGCCCCGCTGGTGGCCGAGCTGGCCATGCCACGCTTCATTTCACCGGGCGACAGCGCCACCATCGCGCTGGACGTGACCAACCTGTCTGGCGAAGCGCAGGAAGTGACCGTCAAGGTCGAATCGGGCGCGCCACTGCGCATCACCGGCCAGCACCCGCCCATGAAGCTGGCCAACCAGCAGCGCACCGTGCTGCGCTACACGGCAGAGGCCACCGATGCCTGGGGCCTGGCCCCCATCAAGCTCACCGTGACGGCTGGCAAGCTGAAGGTGGTGCGCGAGGCTGCCTTGCAAGTGCAACCCGCCACGCCGCTGGTGCGCGAGGCACGGCAGGTGCGCATCGCACCCGACGGCACGTTCAAGCTTGACCCGACGCTGACCGACGCGTTCTGGGCCGGGTCGGCCAGCGTGAACCTGACGCTGTCGAACAAGCCGCCCATTGACGTGCGAAGTGCCGTGCAGGGCCTGCTGATGTACCCCTATGGCTGCCTGGAGCAAACCACCAGCAGCGCCTACCCGCTGGTGTTCATCGACGAAGCCGGGGCCACCGCTTACGGCATGAAGCCGCTGAGCCGCGAAGAACGCGCCAAACGGCTGGATGTGGCCTTTGGCCGCCTGTCGGGCATGCAGCAACCACAGGGCGGGTTTGGCCTGTGGGCCGCCAGCAACCCGTATGAAGGCTGGCTGAGCGCCTATGTCACCGGCTTTTTGCAAGACGCGCACGACGCCGGTTTTGCCGTGCCCGAGCCCCTGCTGCAACGCGCCACGCAGTCGCTGCTGGAACAGTTGCAAAAAGCACCGGGCCTGCAAAGCAAACCGCCCAGAGACGTGACCCGCAACGCGGAAGGCCGCGTGGCCGACTACCGGGTGACCGAAAGCCTGCGCATGGCGCACCAGCGCCTGGCCGAGGCCGCGCACGCGGGCTACATCCTGGCGCGCGCCCAGAAGGCACCGCTGGCCACGCTGCGCACCCTGCACGACGAGTGGCGCGGCAACGCCCGCTCGCCGCTGGCGCTGGTGCACCTGGGCCTGGCGCTGAAACTGATGGGTGACGAGGCCCGCGCCAACGTGGCGCTGGACGACGCACTCAAGCTGGCCTACGGCATCAACCCCAGCACCAGCAACCAAGGTTGGTACGACGAGTGGCTGGGCGACTATGGCTCGGCCCTGCGCGACAACGCGCTGGCCTATGCCCTGCTGCACCGCCACCAGGTGGCACACCCCAAACGCGAAAACCTGCTGCTGGACCTGGCCGCCACGTTCGAAAAGCGCCAGTACCTGTCCACCCAGGAACGCCTGTCGCTGTTTTTGGCCGCCCGTGCCGCCGGTGGCACCAGCGACGCACCGTGGCAAGCCAGCCTGCAAACGGGCAGCACAGCCTCTACCCCGCTGACCAGCAAAACGGCGGAGCAACGCAGCTTCGACGCTGCCGCCATCAAACGCGGCGTGACCGTGGCCAACACCGGCAAAGACACGCTGTTTGCCGAAGTGGCCGCCGAGGGCTACCCCGTCAAACCCCTGGCCCCACGCGACGACCGCATCACGCTGGAGCGCAGCTGGTGGACGGCCGACGGCAAAGCCATCACCACACGCCAGTTCAAAACCGGCGACATGGTGGTGGTGCGGCTGAAGGTGCAGGCCAAGCAGCGCATCAAAGACGCGATGGTGGTCGAGCGCGTGCCCGCTGGCATGGAGGTGGAAAACCTCAACCTCAGCCAGGGCGTGCAGGCCAGCGACTTTGCCGTGGCAGGTGTGAACGTGGCCGAGGCCATGGCCGATGCGCGCATCAAGCACCGCGAGTTCCGCGACGACCGCTTCGTGGCCGCCGCCGACCTGCGCGACAGCCCGCTGCACCTGTTCTACGTGCTGCGCGTGGTGACCCCCGGCAAGTTCACCGTGCCAGCGCCGTTTGCCGAAGACATGTACCGGCCCGATGTGCGTGGGGTGGGCAAGGCTGAGGCGGATATTTCGGTGGTGGACCCTCGGGTGAAGTGAGGGGATGGTGGGGTGCGGTTGGGTGTGGT
>JAVBXK010000122.1 GCA_030824555.1 bacterium | reverse complement strand
CAGCTCGGGGTGGGGCAACACATGGACTTGGGGCATGGGGTGGGCGCGGTGTAAGTGCGTGGTTGCGTGGACGTGGTGGGCTGGCGGGCGTTCAGTTCAGGCTTTCCAGCGTGCGCCCGGACAGGGCCTTCTGGATGGAGGCGTTCATGCGGCGCGACGCGAACTCTGCCGTGGCATCCGACAGCAGCTTGGCCGCAGCGCCCACGCGGTAAGTGGGTGCATCGGTTTCCAGTTGCTCGGCCAGCTGGTACATGCTGCGTTGGATGGCCGCTATTTCGGTGGGCGACAGCAGCGCGGCATCCTGGGCCAGGGCGGCTTCGGTGGCATCGATCAGGCGGCGGGCGTCCACCTGGGCTTCGCGCAGGCTGCGGGCTTGCATGTCGGTCTGGGCCGAGGCCACAGCGTCTTGCAGCATGCGGGTGATTTGCTGGTCGCTCAGGCCATAGGCGGGTTTCACTTCCACGTGCGCGTCCACCCCGGTGGTCTGTTCGCGTGCCGTGACCGACAGCAGGCCGTCGGCATCCACCTGGAACGTCACGCGGATGCGGGCCGACCCTGCCACTGCGGGCGGGATGCCGCGCAACACAAAGTGCGCGAGGCTGCGGCAATCGGCCACGGTTTCGCGTTCGCCTTGCACCACGTGCACGGTCATGGCGGTCTGGCCGTCTTTGAAGGTGGTGAAGTCCTGGGCGCGGGCAATGGGCAGGGTGGAGTTGCGGGGGATGATTTTTTCAACCAGTCCGCCCATGGTCTCCAGCCCCAGCGACAGCGGGCACACGTCCAGCAGCAGCCATTGGTCGCCACTGCCGTTGCCGGCCAGCACGTTGGCCTGTATGGCGGCACCCAGGGCCACCACTTGGTCGGGGTCGATGTCGGCCAGCGGGGGCTGGCCGAAATAGCCTTGCACGGCCTCGCGCGCCAGCGGCATGCGGGTGGAGCCGCCCACCAGCACCACGCCAGTGATGTCGGCGGTGGTCAGCTGCGCGTCGCGCAGCGCACGGCGGGTGGCGCTGAGGGTGCGCGCAATCAGCGGTGCCCCCAGGGTGGCAAACTGGTTGCGGCTGAGGATGGCCTGCAGCGCCGGGCGGCCCGTGGCGTCGTCGCCAGGCAGTGCCACCGTGGCACTGTCATGGTCAGACAAGGCTTCCTTGGCGCTGCGTGCGGCAGCCAACAGGCTGCGTTGCGCGCTGGCAGGCAGGGCGTCCAGCCCGGAGATGCCGTGCAGCGGGCAAAACCACTGGGCAATGGCGCGGTCAAAGTCGTCGCCACCCAGGGCGGAATCGCCACCGGTGGACAGCACCTCGAACACGCCTTGCGACAGCTTCAGGATGGAAATGTCAAACGTGCCACCGCCCAGGTCGTAGATGGCAAAGGTGCCTTCTGCGGCTTTGTCCAGCCCGTAGGCAATGGCGGCAGCAGTGGGTTCGTTCAGCAGGCGCAGCACGGTCAACCCGGCCAGTTGCGCGGCATCTTTGGTGGCCTGGCGCTGGGCGTCGTCGAAATAGGCGGGCACGGTGATGACCACACCGGTCAGTGGCCCGCCCAGGGTGTGCTCGGCACGTTCGCGAAGCGTGGTCAGGATGTCGGCCGACACCTGCACCGGTGAGCGCTCACCGGCCACGGTGTCAATGCCCACCATGCCAGGCCGGTCGGTGAAGCGGTAGGGCAACTCGGCGGCGTTGGGCAAGTCGGTCAGGCTGCGGCCAATGAAGCGTTTGACCGACACGATGGTGTTGTGCGGGTCGCTGGACTGGTGCGCCTGTGCCTCGCGCCCCACCTCCAGGCCGCCACCGGGCAGGTAGCGCACCACCGAGGGCAGCAGCAGCGCCCCGTCGTCGTCGGGCAACGCGCGGGTCACGGCGCTTTGCACGGTGGCGATCAGGGAGTTGGTGGTGCCCAGGTCGATGCCCGCCGCCAGCCGGTGCTGGTGCGGCGCCGCGCTTTGGCCGGGTTCGGAGATTTGGAGCAAAGCCATGTCAGCCTCCGCAGAATGCGATCAAGCGTTTCGCCGCCGGGCCGCCCCAAGGCGAAACAACCCCCTCGGGGGGCAGCGAACGAAGTGAGCATGGGGGCCACGGTTTCGCCGCCGGGCCGCCCCAAGGCGAAACAGCCCCCTCGGGGGGCAACGCAGACGCGCCAGCGGCAAGTGTGGGGGCTTTCATACGGCGAAGCTCTCGCCGCAGCCGCAGTTGGCTTTGGCGTTGGGATTGTGGAACTTGAAGCCTTCGTTCAGGCCTTCGCGCACCACGTCAAGTTCGGTGCCGTCGAGCATGCCCAGGCTGATGGGGTCCACCACCACTTGCACGCCGTGGCTTTCAAAGCAGACATCGTCGGGCTTGAGTGCGTCGACAAACTCCAGCGCATAGGCAAAGCCCGAGCAGCCGCTGGTTTTGATGGCCAGCCGCAGGCCGAGGCCTGAGCCGCGCTTGGCCAGCGACTTGCTCACATGGCGGGCGGCGTTGGGGGTCAGGGTCACGCTCATGGCAGGCTCCTAGGTATGGCAGTGTTGTGGTGTGTGGGGACGGGCGCTCGGTGGCCGCAGTGAACCGTCAGACCGAGAACGAGCTGCCACAGCCACACGTGGTGGTGGCCGTGGGGTTGTGGATGACGAAGCGCGAGCCTTCCAGCCCGTCTTCATAGTCCACGCGGGCACCCAGCAGGTACTGCTGGCTCATGGCATCGACCACCAGGGTCACGCCTTCGGTGACGATTTCGGTGTCGTCTTCGGCCACCTGGTCGTCAAAGGCAAACCCGTACTGGAAGCCCGAGCAGCCACCGCCGGTCACGTACAGGCGCAGCTTGAGGTTGGGGTTGTTTTCTTCCAGGATCAGCTCGGCCACTTTGGCGGCGGCTTCGTGGGTGAACTCCAGCATGGCGGGCATGGCCATGGGCTGGGCGGCAGGGCTGGTGGCTGTTTGCATGGTGTGTTCCTCGGGGCTTGGGTGGCAGGGTGGGTGGGGTGTGACGGATGCGGTTCGGGCTGCCGACGGGGGCAGCCCCGTGTGTGTCAGCTGTGGGTGCCAGGGGCGCAGATGGCCTGCTCGGTGGCCACGGCGGCATCGCCCGGTTTGGGGTGGCGGGCGCGGAAATCGGCCACGGCGGCCTTGATCGCGTCTTCGGCCAGGATGGAGCAGTGGATCTTCACGGGGGGCAGGGCCAGCTCTTCGGCGATCTGCGAGTTTTTGATGGCCAGCGCCTCGTCCAGCGTGCGTCCGCGCACCCATTCGGTCACCAGCGAGCTGGAGGCAATGGCCGAGCCACAACCGTAGGTTTTGAACTTGGCATCTTCGATCACGCCGTCGGCGTTCACGCGGATTTGCAGCTTCATCACGTCGCCGCAGGCAGGTGCGCCCACCATGCCCGTGCCCACGCTGTCGTCGTCAGGCGCGAAGCCGCCCACGTTGCGGGGGTTTTCGTAGTGGTCGATGACTTGTTCGCTGTAGGCCATGTGGGTTCTCCGGTGCGCGGTGGGTGTGGGGGAAAGAAGGCTGGGGTGTGCTTGCAGAGGCGTTGAAAACGCCGCTCAGTGCGCCGCCCAGGAAATGGTGCTGAGGTCGATGCCTGCCTGCACCATGTCCCACAGCGGGCTCATGGCACGCAGGCGGTTGACGACTTCGGTCACCTGGGCAATGGTGAAGTCGATCTCGGCCTCGGTGGTGAAGCGGCCCACCGAAAAGCGCACCGAGCTGTGGGCCAGTTCGTCGTTGCGTCCCATGGCCCTCAGCACGTAGCTGGGCTCCAGGCTGGCCGATGTACAGGCCGAGCCTGACGACACCGCCACGTCTTTGATGCCCATCAACAGCGACTCGCCTTCCACGTAGTTGAAACTCACGTTCAAAAAGCCGGGTGCGCGCTGGTGCATGTCGCCATTGAGTTCCACCGCTTGCATGCCCGCAAAACCGGCCCACAGGCGGTCGCGCAGGGCGCGGATGCGTTGGGTGTCGGCGGCCATGTGTTCGTTGGCCAGCCAGAAGGCTTCGCCCATGCCCACAATCTGGTGGGTGGGCAGGGTGCCCGAACGCATGCCGCGCTCGTGGCCGCCACCGTGCATCTGGGCTTCCAGCCGCACGCGGGGTTTGCGCCGTACATACAGTGCGCCAATGCCCTTGGGGCCGCAAATTTTGTGGGCCGAGAACGACATCAGGTCCACCGGCAAGGTGCTCAGGTCAATGGGCACCTTGCCAGCTGCCTGGGCGGCGTCCACATGCAACAGCACACCTTTGGCGCGGCACAGTGCGCCCAATTTGGCAATGTCTTGCACCACACCTGTTTCGTTGTTGACCATCATCACCGAGGCCAGCACCGTATCGGGGCGCAGCGCGGCCTCGAACACGGCGGTGTCCAGCAGGCCGCTGGGCAGCACGGGCAGCACCGTCACCTCCCAGCCTTGGCGTTCCATTTCGCGCATGCTGTCCAGCACGGCCTTGTGCTCGGTGGCGACGGTGATCAGGTGTTTGCCTTTGCCTTTGTAGAACTGCGCCGCGCCTTTGATGGCGAGGTTGTTCGACTCGGTGGCCCCTGATGTCCAGACCAGTTCGCGCGGATCGGCACCGATCAGTGCACACACCTGTTCGCGGGCCAGCTCCACAGCCTCTTCGGCCGCCCAGCCATAGGCGTGGGAGCGGCTGGCGGGGTTGCCGTACAGGTTGGTCAGGTAGGGCAGCATCTTGTTGACCACGCGGCGGTCCACCGGGGTGGTGGCGGCGTAGTCAAGGTACACAGGCAAGGAGTGGCTGGCGGCGGGGGTTTTGTCTGATTGACTTTCCTGCATGGCGGGCTCCTGTTGCAAGGCGTGAATGGAAGGTGTTTGCCCCTTTGCAACTTCGGTGCCAGCCCCTTTTTGGTGATTTGCGGGGTCGGCAACCGCCCAATTTGTCCGATTTGTTCGATTAAAGTGCTGCGCTTTGCGCCTGAGTGTCGGGTTTGTCGTGAGGGTGTACGGGGTGTTTGCTTGAAAATGGCGCTGATTTGGCCCGTTTCTTGCATGGCTTGCGACCATGGCCCGGTTCCCGGTGTTGCCCCTTTTTCACGAAAGCTTCAATGCCTTACCGAAACCTCTCCAGAACGCGTGCCGACCTCGATGCTGTCTATGAAGTCAGCAAGGCCTTGGCCACATCGCTCGATGTCACCAAAACCTTCCGTGAGGCATTGAACTACCTGCTGCAGGCCTGCGACTGGCGGCGCGGCTTTGTGCTGGTGGCAGAACACGGCGGTGACGTGTTGCGCGGCCTGTGTGCGGCAGGTCTGTCGCGCGAAGAAGTGGGGCGGCTGCATTTCAAGCGCGGCGAAGGCATCGTGGGCCGGGTGTATGCCACATGCGTGCCCGCCATCGTTCCCGACATCCGGGACGAACCGTTGTTTCTGAACCGCTCGGGCGGTGCCGACCAGTCCCCCTACGACACCGTGGCCATGATGGCCTTGCCCATCCGGGCCGATCGCCGGGCGTTGGGCGTGTTGGTCATCGACTGCCTGAACCCCAACTCCGCACGCTCGTTCACCGACGACTTGCAACTCCTGAAAATGGTGGCCACGCTCATGGGCCAGGCCATGCTGCTGAACCAGACGGTGGCCGCCGCCTACGACTCCGTGCAAGAAGACGTGCGCCGTGCGCAAAAAAGCCTGCCAAGGGGCGACCACCAGATCGACCAGGTGGTGGGCGTTTCACCGCCCATGCAGGAGGTGTTCCGGCAGGTGCACCAGGTGGCGCCCGCCAAAACCACCGTGCTGCTGCGCGGCGAAAGTGGCACCGGCAAAGAGGTGATTGCCCGCGCCATTCACAACCTGTCGCCGCGCAAGCGCGAAGCCTTTGTCAGCGTGAACTGCGCCGCACTGACCGAGTCGCTGCTGGAAAGCGAGCTGTTCGGCCACGAAAAAGGCTCGTTCACCGGTGCTCAGGGCCTGCGCAAGGGACGCTTCGAGCTGGCCCACGGGGGCACGCTGTTCCTGGATGAAATTGGTGACATCTCCAGCTCGTTTCAGGCCAAGCTGTTGCGGGTGCTGCAAGAGCGCGAGTTCGAGCGCGTCGGGGGCACTCAGTCGGTCAAGGTGAACGTCCGCCTGATCCTGGCCACCAACCGCAACCTGGAGCGCATGGTGCAAGAGGGGGAGTTTCGCTCCGACCTGTACTACCGCATCAACGTGGTCAACATCCAGTTGCCTCCGCTGCGCGAGCGCCGCGAAGACATTGCACCCATGGCGCAACATTTTCTGGAGCGCTTCAACCGCGAGAACGAACGCAAAATCCGCCTTTCGCCCACCGCCATGCACACCATCAGCCGCTGCTACTGGCCCGGCAACGTGCGCGAGCTTGAAAATTGCGTGGAGCGCACCGCCACCATGACCAAGGGCGATGTGCTCAGCGATCTGAGTTTCCCGTGCAGCAGCAACAGCTGCCTGACCCAGGCGCTGCACCACATCGAGCGCGACGACGCCGTGCGCCCCGGCAAGCTGAGCAGTATTCCCATTCGGGAAGTGCCCATGGGAGGGGCGGGTGTTCAAGGTGCGGGCACAGGCGCTTCGGGTGCGGGTGCCTTCACGGGCAGTCCGGATGCAGGCACCGCTGATGCGACGCCGCACACGCATGCCATCCATGCTGATGCAAGCGACTCAGTGGCGTTTGCCCAGGCCGACGCAGTCCCCCAAGGTGCCCCGCTGCCAGAGTCCCAAGCGGGTGCGCCAGTCCGCGGGCCTGACGACAAACCCGATGGCGAGCGCGAGCGCTTGGTCTGGGCCATGGAGCGTTGCGGGTGGGTGCAAGCCAAGGCGGCACGGTTGCTGAAACTGTCGCCCCGACAAATGGGCTACGCCCTGCGCAAGTACGACATCGAGGTGCGCAAGTTCTGACATCTGTGCGCGTGCGGTTGCGGGCCGTCGCGTTGTGGTTGTCGCAACACCGACACAGGCCCCGTGCACACCGCGACAAATGAATCAAATCCGCCGCTGTCGCATAGCCGACAAAATGCGACAATCTTCCTAGATTGTTGATTTGAAAGCAAATTTTTCCTGGCATTGAATTTGCAAAGTGAACCCCGAACAGCCGCATTTCCTGCGGCCGCTACCGAGAGGGTTCACCATGCAAGCTGCAGTCATCCCGTCGAACACCGGCGCTGTGCCCGCCAAAACGTTCATCGGCATCGGTCAAATCAAGCCCTTGGGCACCCCGATCAGCTCCCCCGCGACGGGCGGGGGCTGCGGTACCCACAACGAAGACGGCAACGCCAGTTGCGGCTCCAGTGACGGCCCGGGCGACATGCCCACCGAGATCTGGGACAAGGTCAAAAACCACCCTTGCTACAGCGAAGAGGCGCACCACCACTTTGCGCGCATGCACGTGGCCGTGGCCCCGGCTTGCAACATCCAGTGCAACTACTGCAACCGCAAGTACGACTGCTCCAACGAAAGCCGCCCCGGTGTGGTCAGCCAGAAACTCACACCCGATCAGGCTGTGAAAAAGGTGCTGGCCGTGGCCAGCGAGATCCCGCAAATGACGGTGCTGGGCATTGCTGGCCCAGGCGACGCGCTGGCCAACCCCCAAAAGACCTTCGACACCATGCGCGAGCTGGCTGAAAAGGCCCCCGACATCAAGCTGTGCCTGTCTACCAATGGCTTGGCGCTGCCGGACATGGTCGATGAGATCTGCAAGTACAACATCGACCACGTCACCATCACCATCAACATGGTGGACCCTGCCGTGGGCGAAAAGATCTACCCCTGGATCTTCTACAACCACAAGCGCATCAAAGGCTACGAGGCGGCCAAAATTTTGCACGAGCGCCAGATGCTGGGGCTGGAGATGCTGACCGCGCGCGGCGTGCTCACCAAGATCAACTCGGTGCTCATTCCCGGCATCAACGACGAGCACCTGATCGAGGTCAACCGCGAAGTCAAAAAGCGCGGTGCCTTCCTGCACAACATCATGCCGCTGATTTCCGAAGCCGAGCACGGCACTGTGTTTGGCCTGACCGGCCAGCGCGGCCCCAGCGCCCAGGAGCTGAAAGCTGTGCAGGATGCCTGCATGGGCGGTGCCAACCTCATGCGTCATTGCCGCCAGTGCCGCGCCGATGCGGTTGGTTTGTTGGGCGAAGACCGCAGCGAGGAATTCACCATCGACAAAATCGAGGCGATGGACGTGGTCTATGACCTGGACAAACGCCGTGCTTACCAGGACAAAGTCGAGGTCGAGCGTCAGGCCCAGCACCAGGCCAAGGTCAACGCCTTGTCCAACGCATTCGATGCGGGTCTGATTGCCGGCACCGACGACCTGACCGTGCTGGTGGCCGTGGCCACCGAAGGCCATGGCCGCGTCAACCTGCACTTCGGCCACGCCACCGAGTTCCAGATTTACGAGGTCAACCGCAAAAAGGCCATGTTCGTGGGCCACCGCCGTGTCGATCTGTATTGCCAGGGCGGCTATGGCGAGGACGAGCAGCTGCCTTCCATCGTGAATGCCATCAACGACTGCCACGCCGTGCTGGTGGCCAAGATCGGTGCCTGCCCCAAAGACGAACTGAAGGCCGCAGGCATTGAGCCTATCGACCAGTACGCAGGCGAGTTCATCGAAAAAGCTGCCCTGCAATGGTTTGCCGATTACTGCGAGCGCGTGGCCAGCGGTGCCGTCACGCACCAGCCGCGCGGCGATGCCCACATCCGCCAGGGTGCCTACACCAGCGGCGTGGCAGCGGCCTGAAGCAGGCCGACAGCCAGCAGCCCCATTCATCCCCAATCCTTTCACACCACCACCAGGAGAACCATCATGGCCCTCAAGATTGATGCCACCACCTGCACCGCCTGTTCCGCGTGCGAGCCCGAGTGCCCCAACACCGCCATCCGCGCCAAGGGCGGCACCTACATCATCAAAGAAGACAAATGCACCGAGTGCGAAGGCCAGTTTGACGAGCCCCAGTGCATCGCCGTCTGCCCCGTAGACGACTGCATCACCTTCATCTGAGGCCTTCAGGCCCATCCCCCTACCCCG
>JAVBXK010000050.1 GCA_030824555.1 bacterium | reverse complement strand
AAGCGGGGTGGCGTGGGCGCAATTCAGTATGACAGTTTGCTGACAGAAACGGGGCGATGTTGGCGTTTGTGCGACACACGCCACTGGCTGCGGGTGTCGGCAGGCGTAAAAAAACCGGCTCAGTAGCCGGTTTGTTTGGGGGTGCAAGTGCTTCAGTGCACGATCACGGGCATTTGAGCCAGGGTGGCATAGCCTTCCAGCGTGTCTTCCACTTCTTCCTGCGACGGTGTGTTGCGTTGCCAGGCGTTGATGTGGATCTGGAACATCTCGGCCCATGAGCCGTCAAGGTAAACCTCTTTGCCCGAGCGTTTGTCGACGATTTCAAACCCGTGGCGGGGCATCTGCGGGCCGTCGGTGGCTTCGGGGTCACCCACCATCGGGGCGTTGGCATGGATGTGGACCACGGCAAACGATTCGGAGTCGTAAAGCATGTTCATGATGTGGGTTCCTTCCGTTGGGTCCATTCTGCGTCATTTTCAATGACTGGGTGCTGAGCCTGCTGACAGGTGTATCGACACACAGGTGGGGTTTCTGAAGCCAGGTTCAAGGTTGATGGCCTGACAGGCTTTGGTCCACCACGTCGCCGTTGGCCTGTGTCCACAGCACGCGCACCGGCAAATGGCCGAGGCTGGGCGCAAACCAGACCTCTACCCGGTTGTCATAGGCGTGTGTGGGGGTGCGCACCAGGTGGATGGCGGTCAGGGTGCCCGCTGGCAAGGCCAGCTCTTCGGCCTTGCCGACCTTGAACTGCCAGATGTCCGCATCGCGCGGGCCCGCCGTGTGGACCACGACCGTGCTGCCTGGCCCGAAGCGTTTGGGCTCGCCCGCCAGCATGGCCGCCAGCTGGAACAGCACGCTGAGCCGGTCTTGCGTGTGGGCTTGCAGCGGGGCATCGGGCGTGTTGGCACTGAAGCGCAGCGCGGGGGGCTGGCGGCTGCGGTCGAAGTGGGCGGCCTGCTCGGCCTTGGCTTTGTCGCCAAAGCGCACGGGTTGCAGGCCGGCTGCGGGGTCCACCAGGCCTTTGCTGGTTTGTGTGCGTGAGCCCACAAGCAGCGCCTTGATTTCCATGCGGGCGTCGTAGGTGCTGCCATCGTGCGTGAATTGCAGGGTGCCGGTGGCCGGAAAACTGAGTCCTTTGCGCGTGGCCCTGACTTCATAGCTCAGCGTGGTGCTGCCCGGCAAACGCAGCTTGCCGGGCACGGTGGCTGTGATGCCCGGCGCAGCCGGTTCACCGCCGCTTGCTGCGGGTGCGCTTTGGGCGGGTGGCTCGGTGGGGCTGGCCGGTGCGGCCAAGCTCAACACGGTGCGAGCGTCAGACGGGGGTTGTGCGCGGTCGTCCGTTGTGACGGTTGGTGTGCCTGAAATGTCTGAATTGATAGCTGCTGGCGCTTTATTTGAATGCGGTTGAGCGCTTTTTTCTTTGTAATTTTGTTCGCCTGTGCTGTCCGCTTGTGTCGGCTGGGTGCGGACCGCCTGGGTGGGGCGGGGTGTCCGCACGGCGGGGGCGCTGGCTGCTGGGGCCGAGGCCGGTGGCGTGTGCGGTGTCACCTGCATCGTGACGGCCGCGACACCCGTTGGCGTGGCATCGGCGGCAATGGGCGGGGGCATGGTGCCTGCGCTGCTTTGCAACCACCTGGCCAGCAGCAGGCCGTGGGCCGCCAGCACGGCCAACACCAGCGCGGCCAGCCGCCAGCCGCGCAATCCGGCAGCGGGTGGGTGTGTGGGGGGCGTGGCGGCTGAGGACATCGTGGGTGAGTGGGGCATGGGGTGGGATGCGGCAAACGGGTCTGGCCGGTGTGGCTGCGCAGCGTTCGGGGTGGGTCAGGCTTCTAGAATCGGTCAAAGTTCCTTGAGGCTCCCTTGCGCCTGTGACACCTTGTACCGCCTGGGCCCACCACCTCACGGCTCCCGCACCGGCCGCCGCCGCCGTTCCTCTGACACATCCATTCCCAACACATGAAACTGGCAACTTACCGAGATGGCTCGCGCGATGGGCAGCTGGTGGTGGTGTCCCGCGACCTGACCACTGCGCACTATGCCACGCATGCCGCCCACACCTTGCAACATGTGCTGGACGACTGGAACTTCATCAGCCCGCAGTTGCAGGACCTGTATGTGGAGCTGAACCACGGCAAAGGCCGACACGTCTTTCCGTTTGACCCTGCCATGTGCATGGCACCGTTGCCCCGCGCCTGCCAATGCGTGCGCGGGGCGGCCTACGCCAGCCACCGCGACCTGTTGGCCCAGGCGGGTCTGGCTGAACGCCTGCCCGATGGCCGTGTGCCCGACCTGATGCAGCTGGGCAGCGATGCCCTGCAAGGCCCTGCCGACGAGCTGGTGTGGGCCGGTGGGGCCTTGCAGCTGGACTTCGAGGCCGGCTGGGCCGCCTTCACGTCGGATGTGCCCGCAGGCTGTGCCCCCGCCCGCGCGCTGGAGGGCGTGCGCCTGCTGGCGCTGGTCAACACCTGGGTGTTGCGTGACCTGGCCGCTGCCGAAGCGGCAGCTGGCGTTGGTGCCGTGCAAAGCAGGCCCGCAGTGGCGTTCAGCCCGGTGGCGGTCACGCCCGACGAGTGGGGTGACGCCTGGGCACAGGGGCGCCTGCATGCCAAGCTGCAAACCAGTTGGAACGGTCGCCGCGTGGGGTTCTCCGACGCCGGGGCCGACATGACGCTGCACATGGGGCAGTTGCTGGCGCAGGTGGCGGCGCACCGGCCGCTGCGCGCAGGCTCGGTGGTGTGCACCGGGCCGGTCAGCGCGCCGCCAACAGGTGATGGCGCCACGGCCCTGTGGCCCGACGGCTACCACTGCGTGCAGGCCAAGCGCGCCATGGAGGTGGTGCAAACCGGTCAGGCGGTCACAGGCTTCCTGGCTGCGGGTGACACGGTGCGCATCGAGATGAAGGGGCGCGATGGCCTGTCGATGTGCGGAGCCATCGAACAGACGGTGCATACCCTGGGTGATTGAGCGTTTGAGGTGCTGACAGATTGACCGTTCGAGGGGCTGGGCGGGCGCTCGCCCTCACGCGCAACCCGTGGTGATCTTGCGCGAAGGTGGTCAGGCTTGGAACACGGTGTCGAACGAGCGAAAGCCCTTGACCTCGATCGGGTTGCCGAACGGGTCAAGGAAGAACAGCGTCCACTGTTCGCCCGGCTGGCCGGCAAACCGCAGCTGGGGTGGCAACACAAAGTGCACGCCAGCCTGTGTCAGTCGGTCGGCCTTGGCCTGCCAGTCAGCCAGCGGCAGCACCAGGCCGAAATGCGGCATGGGCACCAGGTGGTCGCCGACGTGGCCAGTCAGGGTGGTGGCAAACGGCTCGCCCAGGTGCAGTGACAGCTGGTGGCCACACAGGTCGAAGTCCACCCAGGTGTCGGTACTGCGACCTTCGGTGCAGCCCAGCACGTCGCGGTAAAACTGGCGCGCAACCGACAGGTCGCGCACGTGGAAGGCAAGGTGAAACAGGCTTTTCATGGGCTCAACGGTAGCGCAACGGTCAGAACCCCAGTGGGTCAGAGGGCATGCGTGTGTGCCTTGCCGTGTGCGTTTTCAACCTGGGTCTGGCAGGCAATGCAACGTTCGGCCACCGGGTTGGCTTGCAGGCGGGCGTCGGGAATGTCGGCACCGCAGTCAGTGCAGGCGCCGTAGTCGCCGTCGGTGATGCGCGCCAGTGCCGCGCCAATCTGGTTCAGCTCCTGCAGTTCGCGCTCTTGCAGTACCACCGACAGGTCATGCGACGCATCGGTCTGGACCCAGTCGCCCTGGGCCAGGTCGCGGCTGTTGGCTGCGGCATCGGCACGGCCCACTTCGCCGCCACGCTGTTGGCGCAGTTGCGCCAGCAAATCGGTGCGCATGGCCTGAAGTTGTTGGGTGTATTGGGGCAGCAGTTCGGTTTTCATTCAAAAGTCTCCATCGGGTATGAGCGCCCCCAAACCTGTCGCTTCGCGCCAGGCCCCCCGAGGGGGTGCGAGAAAACTTGGGGCGGCCCGGCGTTTTCTCATGGGGCCATCATGAAGCAGCTTTGTATCGACGTGCTTGATTCAGGTCAACAGTGTCATGGACGGGTTTTCCGCACGGCCGGGCGCGGCTGTGGCATGCTTTGGGCGAGTGACCGGTAACCCCTACGAGGAGACGACGCATGGCTGATACAGACAACAGTGGTTTTGGCAAATTTGTGCCAGGTTTTGAATTCATGCAGAACCTGGCGCGCCAGGCGACGGGTGGGTTGGCGCAGGGTGTGCAACAGGCGGCCCCGCAACTGCCCAGCCTGGGCAACTGGGTGGCGCCCACCTTCAATGTGGAGGACTTGGACAAACGCATCCAGGAGCTCAAGGCGGTGCATTTCTGGTTGGACCAGAACTCTCGCGCATTGGCTGCCACCATCCAGGCACTTGAAGTGCAAAAAATGACCTTGGCCACCCTGCAGGGCATGAACGTCAGCATGGGTGACGTGGCCAACGCCATGAAGATCAAGACGGCAGATGCCATGGCCAGCATGGCCGGTTTTGCCGGCATGGGCGCCAAGTCGGCAGACGACACCAAGCCCGCCCAGCCCACGCCCACGCCTGCGCACGAGGCCGATGCGGCCGGTTCGGCGGGCAAGGTGGGTGGCATGCAGTTTGCCGGACTCGAAATTCCGCCACGCCGTCAACCCGTGAGTGCGCCTGTGCAGGCGCCTGTTGCCGAACCCGTTTCGGCGCAGCCTGCACCCGAACCCGCACCCGTCGCGCAAACCGACGCCACGGCGACGGCTCCCGCCGCCGTGGTAGACCCGATGCAATGGTGGGGTGCCCTGACCCAGCAATTCCAGACCATTGCTGCGCAGGCCATGCAGGAATTGCCGGGGCAGACTGCCGTCGAGGCGGGCAAACACATGGCTTCCGCCCTGGCGAGCGAGGCGGTCAAGACCGCCACCGAAATGACGGCTGGCGTGGCGCGCACCCTCACCGCCCAAGCCGATGCCGTGGCCGGTGCCAAGGCCAGTGCAAAAGCGGTTGCGAAAGCCGGTGCCAAGACTGATGCCAAAGCCGGGACCGCTGCCCGAGCCCCATCGGGCAAGGCAACGGCCAAGGCTGCGGCGCCTGCCGCCCGAAAAGCCGCCAGCAAACCTGCGGCCAAAGCGGCTGCACCTGCGCGGGCAGGTCAGCGAACCACTGCCGCAGCGCCTGCTGCTGCCCCGACCCCGGTGAAGGGCGTGGGCAAAGCGCCAGCCAAAGCCGCCGCAAAACCAGCCGCCAAACCGGCGGCGAAAGGTGGCCGCGCGCGTTGAACGGTGCCAAGGGGCACGCTGTCGTGGTGCGGCTGCCCGATGTGTTCGTTTGCCTGTGAGGTGACACCATGAAACCGTTCCCGTTTGCGCATGCGACCCACCCGCAGTGGGCCATGGCTGCGGCACTGGTGCTGGCGCAGCTCAGGGCGCAGTGCCCGTCTGCTCCGCCGTTGGGGGTGCTGTACATCACCGACCACTACGCGGCCGATGCGCAGGACGTGCTGGACCACCTGATGGCTGCGCTGCCCGAGGTCACCGACTGGGTGGGCGCGGTGGGCGTGGGCATCGCGGCCACGGGTGTCGAGTATTTTGACGAGCCCGCCATGGCCGTCATGTTGCTCGACGTGCTGCCCGACCATTACCAGGTGTTCAGTGGCATTGCCCCGCTGCCCGCAGCCGTGGCCGGTGTGCTGCCGGGGCGCACCACGCGGTTTGCAGCCCACACGGCGCTGGTGCACGCCGACGCACAAACCCCCGATTTACCCGATTTGCTGGCCGAGTTGGCCCAACGCACCCAGTCAGGTGCCGTGTTCGGTGGTGTGGTGGCAGGGCGTGGCCCCTGTGTGCAGTTTGCCCACAGCAGCCGGGGGAGCCTGCGTGGGCAGGGGGCATCGGCCGGTGTGTTCACGGGCGGGTTGAGTGGCGTGGCGTTCAGTCCGGATGTGGCGCTGATCACGCGGGTGACGCAGGGTTGCGCTGCGGTGGGGGCCGTGCGCACCGTGACGCAGGTGCAGGGCAACGTGGTGCTTGCGCTCGATGGCGAGGACGCGCTGGGCGTGCTGCTGGCCGACCTGGGCGTGTCGCTTGAGCAGCCGCAACAGGCCATGCAGCGCTTGCGCCAGACGCTGGCGGGGCTGCGCACTGCGAGTGCGCCCGCGCTTGATCGGCCTGCCATGTCTGCGACACCTGCTGACAGTGCGGGGTTGAGGGCCGATGTGAGGGTGCGCCACATCGTCGGGCTGGATGGTGTACGCCGTGGCGTGGCGCTGGGCGACCAGGTGGCGGTGGGCGAACAACTGGTGTTTTGCGAGCGCAGCGCCGATGCTGCCAGGGTGGACCTGATGCGCATGTGCGTGGCGCTGCGTGACGAGGTGGAGTCGCAAGAACATCCGCGCAAGCAACTGTGTGGCGCGCTGTACATCAGCTGCAGCGGGCGGGGCGGCCCGCATTTTGGCGCGCCCAGTGCCGAATTGCAGTGGGTGCGCCGGGCATTGGGCGACGTGCCCTTGGTCGGTTTTTTTGCGGGAGGCGAAATCGCCGGTCAGCAGCTGTACGGGTATACCGGGGTGCTGACAGTTTTTGTGTCGGATGTAACAGACAGCCCACCACCCAGCCCTTGATTTGTGCGTCGGTGCGGTTTTGCAACGCCGCCCTTGCTACCATGCGGCTTTCGCTGGTGGGGCGTTCAGATCGCCCTTGCCAGTGCTGACCCACGGAGTTCGCACATGACGTTTGCCGCATTTTCCTTTTCGCATCGGACACAGTTCCCCTGGCTGCTGGCGTCGGTCGCACTGGTCGCTGCAACCGTGTCAGGCTGTGGCGGTGGGGATTCGTACGAGCCCACCGCACCCATCAACACGACAGTCGAGTACTTTCCAACGGTAGCCAATGCCGAAAGTGGCGCACTGATGCGCCGTGGCCAGAACGTGGATGTGTTGACGGGTTCGCTCGTTGGCCCTGAGTATGGTGACACCTGGATGTACCAGTGGATCAACAAAACCGCAGGCACCGGTTACTACACCACGCACTTCCTGTCTGCATTGGAAAAGACCACACAGCTGTACGCCAACACCGTGACGTATTCCGACACGCAGCCCTACGAGGTACGTGATTTCGGCTCCAAAAACCAGTTCGTGGCCCGTTCGTTCGAGAACACCCGCTGCCAATACAGTCCGCAAGACCGCTCGCCTTTCCCGCGCCGCCCTTTCGCGGTGGGCAACGCCTGGACCTTTGTGTGGGACGAGACCTGCCTGAACGGCACGGTGGTCAACACCGTGAAGAAAACCATCACCGGCCGGATTGTGGGGTTGGAAACCAAAACCCTGGGCTTGCTGGGGCAGGGCGGCGTGGCACTGGGGGGCACCACACAGCGCACCTTCCAGACGGCGCGTTACACCGCCACGCGCACCGAAACCACGCTGGCTGGCACCTGGACGTATGCCGACACCTGCTGGCACGACATGGCTCAAGACCGCACGGTGCAATGTGACACCACGGCCAGTTACGTGCCTGCCGGTGGCGCGGCTGTCACGCAGGTGTATGAGCAGTCTCAGACCCTCGCCTTTGTGCGTGAAGTGCGCACGCCCAGCCCGGTGCTGATCACCGACGGCCCGACCACTGTGGCCATGTACGCAGGCCGATGGGACTTCAAGCTGGTGGGCTCAGGCGGCTCGGTCACGTGCTCGAACATGGCGATCAGCCTCACGGGCAACGTCACGGGTGACTGTGTGCGCGTGACCACGGTACTGGCGACGCGCCCCGACCCCAACAACCCTCCCGCTGGCGTCATTCAGGTGCCGGTTGAAACCCGTGCGGCCTTCACTGTGAGCGGTTTTGTGGACCGCCGTGCGTACACGGCACCTGTTGCAGCAGGCGGTACCGCCTCCACCCGTTGGATCGATGCCATCAACATCGTGGCCGACTCCAACCCCAATGACCTGAGTCTGACGGGCGAAATGCTGTCACCCATCTCCGCATCGGGCACTTGGTTGGGTGCAGCCGCGACCGGTGGCACGGCGTTGGAAGGCACGTTTGCCGCCAAGCACCGCTGAGAGACGGCGGCGAGTTTTTCGCTGATGCCCTGGCGCCGCTCAGTCTCAGAACCTCGCTGCCAACACTGATGTGGTTGGTGGGCAACTGACAAGGCCTGTTTGGATTGAAAACAGGCCTTGTCGCTTTATGGGTGGCATTTGTTTGCTGCTGTTTTGGCACTGATGGCGTCGTGTGCCGCCAGCCTCAAACCCCACGCGCCCGGTCAGCGTGGAACTGGGCGACGAACGTGCTGAAGGTGCCTGCGTCCAACGCGGCACGCACCTCGGTCATCAGGTTCAGGTAGTAGTGCAGGTTGTGGATGCTGGCCAGCATGGGGCCCAGCATTTCGCCGCAGCGGTCGAGGTGGTGCAGGTAGGCACGGCTGAAGCCTTCGCGCCCGCCATCGCTCCACGGCACACCCGAACTGCCCGCACAGGCGTAGCAGGTGCAGGTTTCGTCAACGGGCTTTTCGTCTGTTTTGTGCCGGGCGTTGCGAATTTTCAGGTCGCCGTACCGGGTGAAGGTGTGGCCGTTGCGCGCATTGCGGGTGGGCATGACGCAGTCGAACATGTCGATGCCGTTTTGCACCCCGGCAATCAGGTCTTCCGGCGTGCCCACGCCCATCAGGTAGTGCGGCTTGTGGGCGGGCAGCTTGGGCCCGATGTGCTGCAGCACGCGCATCATGTCTTCTTTGGGTTCGCCCACGCTCAGGCCACCCACGGCAATGCCAGGAAAGTCGAGTGCCTCCAGACCAGCCAGCGATTCGTCGCGCAGGTGCTCGAACATGCCGCCCTGCACGATGCCAAACAGCGCGTTGGGGTTGCCCAACTGTGCAAACTCGGTCTGGCAACGCTTGGCCCAGCGCAGGCTCAGCTCCATGGAGCTGCGGGCTTCGCGCTCGGTGGTGACCAGACCCTTGGTCTTCTTTTCGACCGACAGGTAGGGCGTGCACTCGTCAAATTGCATGACGATGTCGCTGTTCAGCACGGTCTGGATCTGCATGCTGATTTCGGGCGTGAGGAAAAGTTTGTCTCCGTTGACAGGGGAAGCGAATTTCACGCCCTCTTCTGTGATTTTGCGCATCTCGCCCAGGCTCCACACCTGGAAGCCGCCTGAGTCGGTCAGGATGGGTTTGTCCCACTTCTCGAAGGCGTGCAGGCCACCGAACTGCTTCACCACGTCAAGGCCTGGGCGCATCCACAGGTGAAAGGTGTTGCCCAAGATGATTTGGGCGTTCATGTCGTGCAGGCTGCGCGGCATCACGCCTTTGACGGTGCCGTAGGTGCCCACCGGCATGAAGATGGGGGTTTGCACCACGCCGTGGTTGAGCGTGAGTTGGCCACGGCGGGCGTGGCTGTTGGCATCGGTGGCCAGGACCTCGAACTGGAGCATGGGGTCAGTGTTTTTTGTGGGGTGTGTCGCGAGACTTTTCGCGGTCAGGGGGCAGCGCGCGGTCGGTGGGTTGCAGCGGGTCTTTGGCAGCCCCCTCGTGTTTCACCCTGGGCAGGGCCCCGGCTGGGGCTGGGCCCAGCGCGACCAAGGCTGCGCGCATGGGCACATTGGTACCCGCCAGGTCGGGGTCTTTGCGCAGGCGGCGTTCTTCTTCCGCCATGGCGTCATAGATGGCCCAGCACAGCACGCGTGGCACGCGCGAACAGATTTCCCAGTCTTCGGCCTCGATCTGTGCGTGTCGTGCAGCGGGGTTGCGCGGGTAGCGGTCGCGGTGGTCCAGCAGCCAGGCCAGGTGCAGCTCGACCACTTCGGTCAGGATGCGTTGATGCAAGCGAACGAACGTGTTGTATTCAAAAATGGCCGTGAGCCAGTTGCCGTCGGTCAGCTTCTGGTTGGCGGATTTGCGCAGTTTTTCGAGGTCGGCCTCGTTGAACAGGTGCACGTCGACCAGCATGGTCGTGCGTGCCAGATCCCAGATGCGTTTGGAGGCATAGCGGGTCAGTGACTCGAACGCCTCGTACTTGTGCCACGGGCTGCCTTCGCTGATTTTGGGCGGACCAAAGCGCAACCAGTTGGCCCAGTTGTCTTTCAGGTGCTGCAGCAGCGTGGGTGGCCAGGCATCCGTGTGGGTGCTGAACGTGTTGCGCACCGACACTTCCAGCACCGAGCGGATGCCGGTCAGGTCGGCATGCTCGGTCGGGTCGGGTTGCACCACCGCCGTTTGCGCCCAGGCAGGGTCTGTGCAGGCGGCTGCAACGGCCCAGGCAAGGGTGTGGTGAAAACGGCGACGGTCCATGGCAAATCTCCCGGTGTGCATCAGTCTGTTTGACTCTATCACCGCTGGCTGTCTGCGGTGCTGCGCGTCAGCCACATGGCATCGCCGTAGCTGAAAAAACGGTACCCATCGCGGATGGCGTGTGCATACAAACCACGGATGTGTGCGTAGCCCGACAGCGCGCTGACCAGCATCATCAGTGTGCTTTTGGGCAGGTGGAAGTTGGTGAGCAGCGCATCGACCACCTGAAATTCAAACCCCGGCGTGATGAAAATCTGCGTGTCGCCCTCTGATTGGCCGGACGCTGCCCACGACTCCAGCGTGCGCACCGTGGTGGTGCCCACGGCCACCACCCGGCCGCCACGGGCCTTGCAGTCGGCCAGTGCCTGTACCGTGGCATCGGGCACGCTGTACCACTCGCGGTGCATGACGTGCTGGCTCAGGTCCTCGGTTTTCACGGGCTGGAAGGTGCCTGCGCCCACGTGCAGCGTGACGCTGGCGCGCCGCACACCCATGGCGTCCAGGGTGGCCAGCATGGTTTCGTCAAAGTGCAGGGCCGCCGTGGGGGCCGCCACCGCGCCGGGGTGGCGTGCAAACACGGTCTGGTAGCGCTGTTCGTCTTCTGCCGTGTCGGTGTGGGTGATGTACGGCGGCAGGGGCACATGGCCGTGGCGCTGCATCAGCGCATGGGGCTCGTCAGAGAACTTCAGACGGAACAGTGCGCCCTGTTCGTCGGGCCAGCGTCCCAGCAGCGTGGCGGTGAAACCACCACGGCGCTCACCGCCTGCCATGTGCATGCGTGCGCCGGGCAGGGGTTTTTTGCTGACCTTCATGTGGGCTACCACTTCGTTGCCGGGCAGCACGCGCTCGACCAGCAGCTCCAGCTTGCCGCCGGAGTCCTTCTCGCCGAACACACGGGCCTTGATGACCTGGGTGTCGTTGAACACCATCAGGTCATCCGGCCGCAGCAGCTGGGGCAGGTCGCGGAACGTGCGGTCTGCCGGGGTGCTTTGGCTGCCATCGAGCAGCCGCGAGCCGCTGCGTTCGGTTGCAGGGTGCTGGGCGATCAGTTCAGAGGGCAGGGTGAAATCGAAATCGGCCAGTGTGTAGGGTGGCCGTGCGGGTTGGGCATCGGAGGGTGCAACAGCTGTCATCGTGCTTGAGGGTCGGACAGACCCGTACCAAGAAAAGTTTTGAACACGCGATTGTCGGTGAGTCCGGGTGCTGCCGATGGACGCACCCCCCGCCGGGTGCCGGGGCGCGTACCCAGGCGTGCCCGTGGTCAGTTGCCTGGCCACTCCCTGCGGTTGTTGCCCGTGCGACCCCAGTTGCCGTTGCTGTCGGTGCTGTATTCGCAGCGCTTGCGTTCGCCGCGGTGGGGGTCGCCAAAGGTCTTGACGTTGCACACAACGTCACCCCGTACCTGGTTCATGTAGGCATATCGACCGTTTGCCCCAAAACGCACGGTGGCACCGCGCGGGGGGCGGCAGTGGTCGTTTTCTTCGGCGCAGAATTGCCATTCTCCGTTGTCGGTGGGCACAGATGGTCGGTTGTAACCACCCCCCCAGTTGCTGCCTTCATGGATCATGCACAGCTTGCGAACGCCCGGATTGGGGTCACCGAAGGTGCGGCTGTTGCAGTCGATCCCGCCTGTGACGGTGCGCACGGCATACCGGCCTGCAGCCCCGAACCGGACCTCGCGCGTGCCCTGGAAGCTGCAGCGTTCGTTCTCATCGGCGCATTTTTCCCAGCCTTGTTCGTTGGCAGCATTGGTGCCACTCCACCCACCGTTCCAGTTGCCGGGGTGGCGATCGTCCGGGCTCTGGTTGTGGCCCATGCGGTAAGCGCACTGCTTCACATCGCCTTTGTTGGGGTCGCCGAACAGGTCATTGCTGCAGCGGATTGGGCCGTTGACGTTGCGGTAGGCATATTCACCCTCCGCACCGTACCGCACGGTGGCTGGGCCATAGACGCTGCACGTCTGGCCCTCGTTGGCGCATGGCTTCCAGCCCGCCTGTGCGTGGGCTGCCCAGGGCAACATCAAACCCAAGGTCGCGGACAAGGTGATGGCGAGTCTGCGTACAAGCGCTGTGGTGTGTGTCATGGTCATCAGTTCCAAGTCAAAGGGGTGAAAAAGTGTAGGGCACGGTCAGCTCATCGCGGTGAAGATGGTCGGAAATGTGTGACATTTTGAGTGCCAGTCAGATGCGGCAGGCTGCGGGAATAATGCGGCATGGTGCGCACTGTCTCCCCTTCTGCTGATTTGCCACATGGCGCGCCAAAAGGCGGTGCGGCACGCCCGGCGCTGTCTGCTGCGGTGCGTGCCCTGCACAAAATGGGCTTGCGCACCGACTGGGACCTGGCCCTGCACGTGCCCCTGCGGTATGAAGACCACACCCGTCTGACCACGCTGGCCACCGCACACGACCGCCAGACCGTGCAGTTCGAGGCCACCGTGGTGGCATCCGAAATCAGCCAGGGGCCGCGTCGGCAGCTGCGTGTGACCGTTGACGACGGGACGGACCGCTGCGTGTTGCGCTTCCTGGTGTTCTACCCGTCGCACCAGAAAACACTGGCCGTGGGCGAGCGTGTGCGCGTGAGGGGTGAGTTGCATGCGGGGCTGTGGGGCAAGGAAATGGTGCACCCGGTTTTCATGGCGGCCGGAGGGCCGTTGCCGGAGGGCCTCACGCCTGTTTATCCCACGACCGCCGGGTTGCCCCAGGCCTACCTGCGCAAGGCCGTGGCCAGCGGTTTGCAACGGGCGCTGGCGCGGTGGTCCGACACCGTGCCAGCTGTATTTGCAAGCGAAATGCATGCTCAGCGCTTTTTGAGTATGAAAAGTTCGCTCCATTTTTTGCACTTACCGCCCGCGGATGTGGATGCGGACGCACTGCAGGACCGGTATCACCCCGCATGGGGCCGCTTGAAAGCTGAAGAGTTGCTGGCCCAGCAACTGGCGCAATGTCTGGCCCGCCGCGAGCGCGACCGCTTGCGCGCGCCCATGCTGGTCGCCACGGGGCAGGGTGGCCATGCCGCGCCGCCACAGGCCACGTCAACGCCTGCGGGGGATGGCGAAGTGGCCCATGCGCTGCCGCTCACGCAGGCGTTGCTGGGGGTGCTGCCTTTCGGGCTGACTGGCGCGCAGCAGCGCGTGCTGACTGAAATCAATGCCGATCTGGCCCGGCACCGGCCCATGCACCGTTTGCTGCAAGGCGACGTGGGGGCCGGTAAAACGGTGGTGGCTGCGCTGGCTGCCTGCGTGTGCATGGACGCCGGGTGGCAGTGCGCGTTGATGGCGCCGACCGAAATCCTGGCCACCCAACACTTTGCCAAACTGGTGGGCTGGCTGGCCCCGTTGCTAGCGCCCCGTGGGCAAACGGTGGCGTGGCTGACGGGCAGCCAGAAAAAGAAAGAACGCACCGAGATGCTGGCGCGCATTGCCAGCGGACAGGCTGGGCTGGTGGTGGGCACGCACGCGCTCATCCAGTCGCAAGTTCAGTTTGCCCGGCTGGGCCTGGCCATCATCGACGAGCAGCACCGCTTTGGCGTGGCGCAGCGCCTGGCGTTGCGCGACAAGCTGGCGGGCCCCGATGCAGGGGCAGAGGCCCTTGCGGTGTCGCCCGATGTGCAGGAGCCGCACCTGCTGATGATGACGGCTACCCCCATCCCCCGGACGCTGGCCATGAGCTACTACGCCGACCTGGACGTGTCCACGCTGGACGAATTGCCGCCGGGCCGCACGCCCATCGTCACCAAAGTGGTGTCCGACGAGCGGCGTGACGAGGTCATTGCCCGCATTGCCGCACAGGTCGCCAGCGGTCGGCAGGTGTATTGGGTGTGTCCGCTGATTGACGAGCAGGTCGAGCCCGAAGGTGCGGCCGGGGCCTCGCAACGATCTGCTGATCAGCCACGCCGTGGGGGCACCCAGGCGCGTGCGATGGACAGCGAAGTGCGTGCCTTGCGCAACGTCACGGCCACCCATGCCGAGCTGGCTGAAGCGCTGCCGGGCGTGAACGTGGCTCTGCTGCACTCCCGTTTGCCCACGGCCGAGAAACAGCTGGTGATGGACGCGTTCACACGTGGCGAAACGGGCGTGCTGGTCAGCACCACGGTCATCGAGGTGGGGGTGGACGTGCCCAATGCCAGCCTGATGGTGATCGAACATGCCGAGCGCTTTGGCCTGTCGCAACTGCACCAGTTGCGGGGACGGGTGGGGCGCGGTGCGGCGGCGTCAGCGTGCGTGCTGCTGTACAGCGCGCCCCTCAGCCCCACCGGGCGCGAGCGACTGAAGGCCATGGCCCGCACGGCAGACGGGTTTGAAATTGCCCGCATCGACCTCGCCCTGCGTGGCCCGGGTGAGTTTCTGGGTGCCCGCCAGTCGGGCGATGCCCTGTTGCGCTTTGCCGACCTGAGCGCCGATGAAGACCTGCTTGAATGGGCCCGTGCTGTCGCGCCACGCATGCTGGCCGATTACCCCGAGGCAGCCCATGCGCACATGGACCGGTGGCTGGGCAGCCGGTCTGATTTTCTCAAGGCATGAGCCGCCCGGCCATGCACACAGCAGGTTGGGGTCAGCGCCCAGGGACGCTGTAGTCGCAAGACTTGTGGATGCCGTTGATGGGGTCGCCGAACGCACGTTTGCTGCACGACACCGGGCCGTTCACGTTGCGCACATAGGCATAACGTTCATTGGCACCAAAGCGCACCGTCGCGCCTTGCGGTGCGTAACACACGCCGTCTTCGCGGGCGCAGTGTTCCCATTGAACGGGGCGCGAAGGCATGGGTCGCCCAACGGAATAGGCACCACCCGTGCCCGCATAGGACTGCACTTGGCAGTGCTTGAGCAGGCCAGGCGCTGGGTCGCGAAAGCTGTCGTTGCCGCACCAGATGGGGCCGTTCGTGCTGCGGTACTCGTAGCGCCCACGTGCACCGTAGCGCACTTGGGTCGGGCCGCCGGTTCGGCACAACTGGCCCTCGGTTGCGCAATCGACCCATGTGTAACCGTCGCCTGCAGGCAGGGTTTTGCAGCCGACCAGACTGGTGCCAGCGGTCAGTGCCACAGCGATGGTGCACAGCAATTTGAAATGTCTGAGTTGATGCATGGCGACTTGATGGTGAACAGGGCAGGGCCAACCGGGTGCAACCCTCGGCAGCCGCAGGGCTGACCCCAAACCCTTGCAGCCCGCACAGTGTAGGTGGGTCGGTTGCGTTTTGCAGCGTGCAAATCCAGTGGACGTTACCGGTTGTGTCCGTTCGCGCGCGCCATGCACAATCGGGCCAATTCGCCATGCGGCGTGTTGACGCACCACAGGACAGGTCATGACCCTCACAGAACTGAAGTACATCGTTGCCGTTGCACGGGAACGGCATTTCGGCCGTGCGGCGGATGCCTGCCACGTGTCTCAGCCCACGTTGTCGGTGGCCATCAAAAAGCTGGAAGAAGAGCTGGATCTGAAAATCTTCGAGCGCAACGCCAACGAGGTCACGGTCACCCCGCTCGGAGACGAGGTGGTGCGTCAGGCGCAAACGGTGCTGGAGCAGGCTGCGGCCATCCGCGAAATTGCCAAGCGCGGCAAAGACCCGCTGGCGGGGCCGCTGAGGCTGGGCGTGATCTACACCATCGGGCCCTACCTGTTGCCAGACTTGGTGCGCCAGGTGATTGCCCGCACGCCCCAGATGCCGCTGATGCTGCAGGAAAATTTCACGGTGCGGTTGCTGGAGCAACTCCGTCTGGGCGAAATCGATTGCGCCATCCTGGCCGAGCCGTTCCCAGACACCAACCTGGCCATCGCCCCGTTGTACGACGAGCCGTTTGTGGCGGCCGTGCCAGCGGCGCACCCGCTGGCGGCGCGCGAGCACATCACAGCCGATGAAATCAAGCAGGAAACCATGCTGTTGCTGGGCAACGGCCACTGTTTCCGTGACCATGTGCTGGAAGTTTGCCCGGAGTTCGCCCGCTATTCGAACGATGCCGAGGGCATCCGCAAGAGTTTCGAGGGGTCGTCGCTGGAAACCATCAAGCACATGGTGGCCGCAGGTATGGGGGTCACGCTGGTGCCCCGCCTCAGCGTGCCCAGCGCGGCCTTGATGCCGCGCACGCCAGCTTTTGAACAAGCTGCAGCGACCATGACCAACCTGGAGTTCACGCACCTGCGTTACCTGCCCTTTGCGGGCGAGGTACCCTCGCGCCGCGTGGTGTTGGCCTGGCGGCGCAGCTTCACGCGTTACGAAGCCATCGCTGCCCTGCGCAACGCGGTGTACGCCTGCGAGCTGCCTGGGGTGCAGCGTTTGTCCTGAGGGCGGTTGCCCATTCCCTGTGGGGGTGGGTGCCCGTATGTTTGTATTGCCATGACCCGTTCCACTCGATCTTCCCATTCACACCGTTCAAACGTCGGTAACCAGGTACCTGGCCCATCCGGCGGCCACACGTCTTCGGTGGCGCCACCGTCCACGGCGGGTTGGCGCGAGCGCTTTGCCCTGTACCTGGACCTGATCCGCTGGAATCGGCCTGCGGGCTGGCTGCTGCTGCTGTGGCCTACGCTGACAGCCTTGTGGGTGGCCGCAGGTGGCTGGCCCGGCTGGCATTTGCTGGCCGTGTTCGTGCTGGGCACGGTCCTGATGCGCAGCGCCGGGTGTTGCATCAACGACGTGGCCGACCGCAGGTTCGATCGGCATGTCAAGCGCACCGCCCAGCGGCCAGTGACCAGTGGTGCTGTGTCGGTGAAAGAGGCGTTGGCCGTGGGCGCGGTATTGGCCCTGCTGGCACTGGCACTGGTGCTGACAACCAACGCAGCCACCGTGGCCTGGGCCGTGCCTGCACTGGGCGTGACGCTGGCTTACCCGTATGCGAAGCGGGTGGTCGCCATGCCGCAGGCCGTGCTGGGCGTGGCCTTCAGTTTCGGCATACCGATGGCGTTCACGGCGGTGCAAGGTGGGGCTGCGCTGTCACTGTGGACGAGCGATGCGCCGTTGGCGGGTGTGGTCGAGGCCTGGCGCGCAATACCGCCAACGGCTTGGTGGCTGATGCTGGGCAATTTGTTCTGGGTGTTGGCTTTCGATACCGAGTACGCCATGGTTGACCGCGACGACGACCTGAAGCTGGGCATGAAAACCTCGGCCATCACGCTGGGGCACTGGGACGTGCCTGCGGTGATGGGTTTTTATGCATTTTTTATACTTTTTTGGGCACTGGCGCTTGTTGATATTAAAAACTTCGCTATGTATTTAGCCGCCAGTGTGTTGGGGTGCATCCAGGTGGGATGGCACTTCAGCCTGATTCGGCACCGCCAGCGTGACGCGTGCTTCAAGGCGTTCAGGTTGAACCATTGGCTGGGTGCCACCTTGTTTGCCGGCGTGGCAGTGGCCTTTGCCCTGACCGCCTGAAGCCGTTGCGTGCTGTGTCGGCTTCAGGCGCCGAATTCGTCACCCAGCTCTTTGGCGCGTGCAGCGGCAGCTTGCATCGCTTGAATGAACAGGTCTTTCACACGGTTGTTTTCCATGTGAGTCAGGGCGGCGTAGGTGGTGCCCCCTTTGGAGGTGACGCGCTGGCGCAGCAATTCAGGCGGCTCGTCCGAGGCCTGGGCCAGCGCCGATGCGCCCACAAATGTGGCCACGGCCAGTTTGTGTGCATCGGTGCGGGACAGCCCCAGATCGGCACCGGCCTGGGTCATGGCTTCGATGAAATAAAACACGTACGCTGGCCCCGAGCCCGACAGCGCCGTCACCGCGTCCAGTTGGGCTTCGGCTTCCATCCACATCAATGTGCCCGTGGGGGCCAGCACGTTGTCAACCAACGCGCGGTCAGCTGGGGTCACGGCCGAGCGGCCAAACAGCCCTGTCATGCCCTGGCCCACCAGTGCAGGCGTGTTGGGCATGGCGCGCACCACCCTTTCGGAGCCTAGCCAAGCGCCAATGCTGTCGCTGCGGATGCCAGCTGCCACGCTCAGGTGCAACGCATCGGCCAACACATGGCGGCAACTTTCTGTCGCCTCCTTGAATGTCTGAGGTTTGACCGCCCACACCACCAGGCGACTGTCGGCCAAACGTGCGCAGGGGCTGGCCTGGGCTTGAATGCCGAACTGCTGTGCCAAGCGGGCGCGTTGCTCGTCCCAGGGCTCCACCACCTCAATCTGCTGGTTGGGCCAGCCTTGTCGGACCAACCCACCGATGATGGCGCTGGCCATGTTGCCTCCGCCAATGAACGAAATCAAATGGGCTGGGCTGTGTGGAGATGCGGTCGAGGGCATGTGGACTTTGATGAAAGGGATGGGGCCGCAAATGGTAACGAACCACGGCCGTTCAGGTGAATCGGTATGGCATGTGCACTGATGCGGGGGTGTACGAGCTGCTGTTCGGGGACTGGTTTTGCTTGGGCAAAGGCCTTGGTGGCGAAAATCAGGCAGAAATCTGAAAAAAGGTGTTGACGCAGAAAAGGTATGCATGCCATAATTTGCGGCTCCGCTTTTCTTGGGCGGGGTTCTACCCAACGACAACAGGTTTGCTGCATTTTGTGGCAGGCCGGTTACGACGGGACCAAGACTGATCGCTCCCGGCCATGGTGGAAGGGGGGATTCAAGTTGGGACTTAATCCAAATGATCCAAACGCAATCTCGACTCGATGTTGCTGACAACACGGGCGCAAAGTCCGTGATGTGCATCAAGGTGCTCGGTGGCTCCAAGCGCCGTTACGCCAGTGTGGGCGACATCATCAAAGTGAGCATCAAAGAAGCTGCTCCACGTGGCCGCGTGAAAAAAGGCGAGGTCTACAGTGCTGTGGTTGTCCGCACTGCCAAAGGCATCCGTCGTGGCGATGGTGCACTGATTAAATTCGATGGCAACGCCGCCGTGTTGCTCAATGCAAAGCTGGAGCCAATCGGCACCCGCATCTTCGGCCCCGTGACGCGTGAACTGCGTAACGAGAAGTTCATGAAGATCGTGTCTCTGGCTCCTGAAGTTCTTTGAGGTCAAGCCATGAACAAAATCGTTAAAGGCGACGAAGTCATCGTCATCACCGGCCGTGACAAAGGCAAGCGCGGCGTTGTGCTGCAGCGTACCGATGAGGTCCGCGTGCTTGTCGAAGGCATCAATATGGTCAAGAAGCATGCCAAGCCCAACCCAATGAAGGGTGTTGCAGGCGGCATCATTGACAAGACCATGCCTATTCACCAGTCCAACGTGGCCGTCTTCAATGCCGCTACCGGCAAGGCTGATCGCGTGGGCATCAAGCAACTCGCCGATGGCAAGAAGGTTCGCGTCTTCAAGTCCTCTGGTGAAGAAATCAAGGTGGCATGAACATGGCACGTTTGCAAGAACAATTCCGCTCGACCGTCGCCCCTGCGCTGATGGAAAAGTTTGGGTACAAGTCCGTGATGGAAGTGCCCCGCATCACCAAGATCACCCTGAACATGGGTGTGAGCGAAGCGGTTGCTGACAAGAAGGTCATGGACAACGCCGTGGGCGATCTGACCAAAATCGCGGGCCAAAAGCCTGTGGTGACCAAAGCTCGCAAAGCCATCGCGGGTTTCAAGATCCGCGAAGGCCAGGCCATCGGTTGTATGGTGACCCTGCGTGGCGCCCAGATGTACGAATTCCTGGATCGTTTCGTGACCGTGGCATTGCCCCGTGTGCGTGACTTCCGTGGTATCTCCGGCCGTTCTTTCGATGGTCGCGGCAACTACAACGTCGGCGTCAAAGAGCAGATCATCTTCCCCGAAATCGAATACGACAAGGTGGATGCGCTGCGTGGCCTGAACATCAGCATCACGACAACCGCCAAAAACGACGAAGAGTGCAAGGCTCTGTTGGCTGGTTTCCGTTTTCCCTTCAAGAACTGAGGTGGCGTGTGGCTAAACAAGCTCTTCTCCAGCGTGAACTCAAGCGAGAGCAACTCGCGGCAAAGTTCTCGAAAAAATACGCCGAACTCAAAGCGGCTTCCAAGAATGCCAAGCTGAGCGACGAAGAACGCGACGCGGCTCGTCTTGGGTTGCAAAAGTTGCCTCGCAATGCCAACCCCACTCGCCAGCGCAACCGCTGCGCGATCACGGGTCGTCCACGTGGCACGTTCCGTCAATTTGGTCTGGCCCGCGCAAAAGTCCGTGAACTGGCTTTCGCAGGCGAGATTCCTGGCATGACCAAAGCCAGCTGGTAAGCAATAGGAGAACCCCAAATGAGCATGAGTGATCCTATCGCCGACATGTTGACGCGCATCCGCAACGCGCAGATGGTTCAAAAAGCCACCGTGTCGCTGCCGTCATCCAAAGTCAAAGTGGCCATCGCCAAAGTGTTGAAAGACGAAGGCTACATCGACAGCTTCAAAATCAACTCTGCCGATGGCAAGTCTGAGCTCGAGATAGAGCTCAAGTACTACGCTGGTCGTGCCGTTATCGAGCGCATTGAGCGCGTCAGCCGCCCTGGCCTGCGCGTGTACAAAGGCCGTGATGCCATCCCTCAAGTCATGAATGGCTTGGGCGTTGCCATCGTAACGACCCCCCGTGGCGTCATGACCGATCGCAAGGCTCGCGCCGAAGGCGTCGGTGGTGAAGTCCTTTGTTATGTCGCCTGACGCAGGGCATTGAGGAGAAAACTGAATGTCTCGTGTAGGAAAACTGGCAATTGCCGTCCCACAAGGTGTGGATGTCGCTGTGCGCGCCGAGACCATCACGGTCAAGGGCGCCCTGGGCACGCTTGAAGTGGCGCAGAACGCGCTGGTCAAGGTGGAAAACAACAACGGTTCGCTGTCCTTCGTGCCAGCTGACGAATCGCGTGATGCCAATGCACTGTCTGGCACCATTCGCCAGGCCGTGAACAACATGGTTGTTGGCGTGAGCAAGGGCTTCGAGCGCAAGCTGACACTGATTGGCGTGGGTTACAAGGCTCAGGCACAAGGTGACAAGCTGAATCTCACGGTGGGTTATTCACACCCAGTGATCATGGCCATGCCTGCAGGCATCACCGTAGCGACTCCCACGCCAACGGAAGTACTGATCAAAGGTGCTGACCGTCAACGTGTGGGTCAGATTGCTGCTGAAGTTCGTGCTGTTCGTCCACCTGAGCCCTACAAAGGCAAGGGTATCCGCTACGCGGACGAAAAAGTCGCGATCAAAGAAACCAAGAAGAAATAAGGACTGGGATCATGTTGACCAAAAAAGAGCAACGTCTCCGTCGTGCGCGTCAGACACGGCTGCGCATTGCACAGCAGTCCGCCGTCCGTCTGACGGTAAACCGCACCAACTTGCACATCTATGCCAACGTCATCTCTGGCGATGGCACCAAGGTGCTGGCTGCAGCTTCGACCGTGGAGTCCGAAGTTCGTGCACAAATCGGTTCCGCAGGCAAGGGTGGCAATAAAGCTGCTGCGGAAGTGATTGGCAAGCGCATTGCTGAAAAAGCAAAAGCCGCTGGCATCGAAAAAGTCGCATTTGACCGTGCAGGCTTTGCCTACCACGGCCGTGTGAAAGCCCTCGCTGACGCAGCCCGGGAAGCCGGTCTCCAGTTCTGATCCAAGGAATACTCGATATGGCTAAGTTCCAGGCTAAAGCGCAGGGTGATGCACCGGATGACGGTCTGCGCGAAAAGATGATCGCGATCAACCGCGTGACCAAGGTGGTCAAGGGCGGTCGCATTTTGGGTTTTGCCGCATTGACCGTTGTTGGCGATGGTGATGGCAAAGTCGGTATGGGCAAAGGCAAAGCACGTGAAGTGCCAGTTGCTGTTCAGAAGGCCATGGAGCAGGCCCGCCGCAACATGATCAAGGTGTCGTTGAAAAACGGCTCTATTCACCACAATGTGTTTGGTGAGCACGGTGCGTCCAATGTGATGATGCTGCCGGCCGCCAAGGGTACCGGCATCATTGCTGGCGGCCCCATGCGCGCTGTCTTCGAAGTGTTGGGCATCACGGATGTCGTGGCCAAAAGCCATGGTTCCAGCAACCCTTACAACCTCGTTCGCGCCACGCTGGACGCGTTGAAAAACTCCACAACACCTGCCAACGTCGCTGCAAAGCGTGGCAAGTCGGTTGAAGAGATCCTGAGCTGAGGACCACAACGATGACCACACCTACCACCGTCAAAATCAAGTTGGTGCGCAGCCCCATCGGTTGCAAAGAGTCGCACCGTGCCACAGTCCGTGGCCTGGGTTTGCGCAAAGTCAACAGTGTCAGCGAGCTGCAGGATACCCCTGCAGTCCGCGGCATGATCAACAAGATCAGCTATCTGGTCGCTGTACTGTAAGCAGGTAAAAAATGGAACTCAACACCATCAAACCCGGTGCCGGTGCCAAACACGCCAAACGTCGTGTTGGTCGTGGTATCGGCTCAGGTCTGGGTAAAACCGCTGGTCGCGGCCACAAGGGGCAAAAGTCCCGTGCGGGTGGCTACCACAAGGTTGGCTTCGAGGGCGGTCAGATGCCTATGCAGCGTCGTTTGCCCAAGCGCGGCTTCAAGTCTCAGCAGAAACCCTTCGTGGGCGAAGTCACATTGACCGATTTGGCTGCGCTGAATGCACCTGACATCGATTTGCTTGCGCTCAAGCAAGCAGGCTTGGTGTCTCAGTTGGTTCGCAGGGTCAAAGTGGTGAACACAGGTGTCTTGACATCTGCTGTGAACCTGAAAGACATCGGCGCGACCGCTGCAGCCAAGGTTGCAATCGAAGCCGCAGGCGGCTCGGTCGCCTGAGCGTTCACGCAGGTTTAAACGTGGCCACATCCAGTCCGTCCATTGCGAAGTCTGACAAATACGGCGATTTGCGTCGTCGTCTTGTCTTTCTGATGTTGGCGTTGGTGGTGTACCGTATCGGTGCACACATTCCAGTGCCAGGCATCGATCCAGAGCAACTTGCCCAGCTGTTCAAGTCGCAAGAAGGTGGCATATTGAGTTTATTCAATATGTTTTCCGGCGGTGCCTTGTCTCGCTTCGCTGTGTTTGCGTTGGGGATCATGCCTTACATCTCCGCCTCGATCATCATGCAGTTGGGCTCCTACGTGGTACCTGCACTGGAGCAGATGAAAAAGGAAGGCGAAGCTGGGCGTCGGAAGATCACGCAGTTCACGCGATACGGCACAGTTGCATTGGCACTGTTCCAGTCGCTGGGTATTGCGTTGGCGTTGGAGGGTACGCAGGGCTTGGTGATTGAACCAGGCTTCATGTTCCGCCTGACGACTGTTGTGACGCTGACTGCCGGTACGTTGTTCCTCATGTGGTTGGGTGAGCAGATCACAGAGCGTGGGTTGGGTAACGGCATATCGATTTTGATCTTCGGCAGCATTGCAGCTGGACTGCCCAGCGCGCTGGGGGGGTTGTTTGAGTTGGTTCGTACGGGCTCCATGCATCCGTTGGCTGCTATTTTCATCAGCATTCTGGTTGTACTGGTAACCTACTTCGTGGTGTTTGTTGAGCGCGGTCAACGCAAGATTCTCGTCAATTATGCGCGTCGTCAGGTTGGCAATAAGGTTTACGGTGGGCAGTCGTCTCATCTTCCATTGAAGCTGAACATGGCTGGTGTGATTCCTGCCATCTTTGCGTCTTCGATCATCTTGTTGCCCGCAACGGTTGTGGGTTGGTTCAGTACTGGTGATTCGCTGCGGTGGTTGAAAGACATTTCTGCGGCCCTGACGCCAGGGCAGCCTATTTATGTGGCGTTGTACGGTGCCGCCATTGTGTTTTTCTGCTTTTTTTATACAGCGTTGGTATTCAACAGTCGTGAAACTGCAGACAACCTCAAGAAAAGTGGTGCCTTCATTCCTGGTATCCGCCCAGGCGATCAGACTGCGCGTCACATTGACAAAATTCTGTCGCGTTTGACGTTTGCTGGTGCGATTTACATCACGCTGGTGTGTTTGCTGCCCGAGTTTCTGATCCTGAAGTACAACGTGCCTTTCTACTTTGGCGGCACGTCTTTGTTGATCATCGTAGTGGTCACCATGGATTTCATGGCTCAGGTGCAGAACTACATGATGTCTCAGCAATACGAGTCGTTGCTGAAAAAGGCGAATTTCAAGGGTTGAGTTACCCGGACAACTTGAGATGAATTCAGACGATGTCCAGATTCATCCAGTAGAAATTGATTTTTAGGAGAAAACTATGAGAGTTTCGGCTTCGGTCAAAAAAATGTGCCGCAACTGTAAGATCATTCGGCGTAAGGGTGTCGTGCGTGTCATTTGCACAGACCCACGTCACAAACAGCGCCAAGGCTGAGAATCAGAGGACCATCATGGCTCGTATTGCAGGTATCAACATCCCTCCCCACAAGCACGCAGAGATTGGCTTGACTGCCATTTTCGGCGTCGGTCGTACACGTGCACGTCAGATCTGTGACGCCGCAGGTATCGCCTACAGCAAAAAGATCAAAGACTTTTCTGACGCGGATTTGGAAAAGGTTCGCGACCAAGTCGGCTTGTTCACGATCGAGGGTGATCTTCGCCGCGAAACGACCATGAACATCAAGCGTTTGATGGACATTGGTTGCTATCGCGGGTTTCGTCATCGCCGTGGTTTGCCACTGCGTGGCCAGCGTACCAAAACCAATGCGCGTACACGCAAGGGTCCACGCAAGGCTGCATTGGCTCTGAAAAAATAAGCTACTGAAAGTTAGTCATGGCAAAGTCACCATCCAGTTCCGCAGCCGCACGCGTCCGCAAGAAAGTCCGCAAGAACATTGCCGACGGCATTGCACACGTTCACGCTTCGTTCAACAACACGATCATCACCATCACCGACCGTCAAGGCAATGCGTTGTCTTGGGCGTCTTCTGGTGGCCAGGGTTTCAAGGGCTCACGCAAGTCGACGCCTTTCGCCGCACAGGTCGCATCTGAAGTGGCTGGTCGTGCAGCCATCGAGCAAGGCATCAAAAACCTTGACGTCGAGATCAAAGGTCCCGGTCCCGGTCGGGAGAGCTCTGTGCGCGCATTGGGTGCACTGGGCATTCGCATTGTTTCCATTTCCGATGTGACACCGGTGCCGCACAACGGCTGTCGCCCTCAGAAGCGTCGTCGCATCTGATTTCAATTGACGCCTGCGGGCGTCTGTTCATCAAGACCACCGCCACGGTATTGCACCGTGGCTCCTGTGCGTTTGACGCACAGAAGACTTAAAGGAATCCAACGTGGCACGTTATCTTGGCCCAAAGGCAAAACTGTCCCGCCGTGAAGGCACCGATCTGCTGTTGAAGAGCGCACGCCGTTCCATCAGCGACAAAGCCAAATTTGATTCGAAGCCAGGTCAGCACGGTCGCACTTCCGGTGCCCGCACTTCCGACTTTGGTCTGCAACTGCGCGAAAAGCAAAAAGTCAAACGCATGTACGGCATTCTGGAGCGTCAGTTCCGCCGTTACTTCGAAGAAGCAGACCGTCGCCGTGGCAACACAGGTGCGAACCTGTTGTCACTGTTGGAGTCACGTCTCGACAACGTGGCATTCCGCATGGGTTTCGCGTCAACACGTGCCGAAGCGCGCCAGCTGGTGTCGCACAAAGCCATCACGGTCAATGGCAATTCGGTAAACATTCCTTCTTACTTGGTTAAGGCAGGTGATGTGATCGCGATCCGTGAGAAGTCACGCAAACAGGCGCGCATCGCCGAAGCGTTGGAACTCGCCAAGCAGATCGGTTTCCCCGCATGGGTTGAAGTGGCTGCCGACAAGTGCGAAGGCACCTTCAAGAAAGCGCCTGACCGCGACGAGTTTGCCTCTGACATCAACGAATCGTTGATCGTCGAACTGTATTCACGTTAATTCGAGCCTGGGTGTCTGTGACACCCAGGATCTGCTTCGGCTGCCTTATCGGTGTAACGAGCTGAGGGCAATGAGGGAAGTTAAATGCTTACAAATTTGTTGAAGCCCAAGTCAATCAGCGTGGAACAACTTGCCCCGAACAGGGCCAAGGTGTCTTTGGAACCCTTCGAGCGTGGCTATGGTCACACGCTGGGCAATGCGCTCCGCCGCGTTTTGCTGTCGTCAATGGTTGGGCACGCGCCGACCGAAGTGACGATTGCAGGCGTGTTGCACGAGTACTCATCTATTGACGGCGTCCAGGAAGATGTGGTCAACATCTTGTTGAACCTCAAGGGTGTGGTGTTCAAGCTCCACAACCGCGATGAAGTGACCTTGAGCTTGCGTAAAGACGGTGAAGGCTTGGTCACGGCGTCTGATATCCAGACGCCTCACGACGTTGAAATTGTCAATCCTGGCCATGTCATTGCGACGTTGTCACCAGGCACCAAGTTGGACATGCAGATCAAGGTCGAAAAAGGCCGTGGTTATGTTTCCGGGAACGTGCGCCGTCATGACGACCAATTGCGTTCCATCGGTCGCATTGTGTTGGATGCGTCTTTCTCCCCAGTGCGTCGCGTCAGCTACACAGTTGAAAGCGCACGCGTCGAACAACGTACTGACTTGGACAAGTTGGTGCTGGACATCGAAACCAACGGTGCTGTGGGTCCTGAGGAAGCTGTTCGCGCTTCCGCTAAAATTTTGGTTGAACAACTGGCAGTGTTTGCACAGTTGGAAGGTGTTGAACTGAGTGCATTCGATGCGCCAGCTCAACGTGCTTCTCAGCAGTTTGACCCGATTCTGCTGCGCCCTGTGGATGAGTTGGAACTCACGGTTCGTTCTGCGAACTGCCTGAAGGCCGAAAACATCTACTACATTGGCGATCTGATCCAGCGCACTGAAAACGAATTGCTCAAGACCCCTAACCTGGGTCGCAAGTCACTCAACGAAATCAAGGAAGTGCTGGCTTCCCGTGGGCTGACTTTGGGTATGAAGTTGGAAAATTGGCCACCTGTTGGCCTCGATAAACATTGATTCACGCATGAGGGGTTATCCCTCACCCGCGGGTACCTGATACGGCCAGCGGCATAAAACTCAAGGAAATTTAAAATGCGTCACGGACACGGTCTTCGCAAACTCAATCGCACCAGCTCGCACCGCCTCGCGATGCTGCGTAACATGATGAACTCGCTGCTCACCCACGAAGTCATCAAAACCACAGTGCCGAAAGCCAAAGAGCTGCGCCGTGTGGTTGAGCCCATGATCACGCTTGCCAAAGAGCCCACTTTGGCCAACCGCCGCTTGGCATTCGACCGCTTGCGCGACCGCGATGTGGTTGTAAAGCTGTTCAATGAACTTGGCCCCCGTTTCAAAGCCCGTCCAGGTGGTTACACCCGCATTTTGAAAATGGGCTTCCGCGTGGGTGACAACGCACCCATGGCCTTGGTTGAGCTGGTGGACCGTGCAGAAGAAAAATCTGCCGACACCGCAGATAACGCCGCAGCGTGATACAATAACCCTCTTGACGCGCGGTGGAGCAGCCTGGTAGCTCGTTGGGCTCATAACCCAAAGGTCGCAAGTTCAAATCTTGCCCGCGCAACCAACACAGTCACTTGCTTGACTTTCAAAAAGCCCGCTTATGCGGGCTTTTTGCTTTGAGGCTGCAGTTGTCTTCTTGCCCTCATCCCTTTGGCACGTTCATCGGGACTGATATTTGCCGCAAGTTGATGCCTTCGCTTGTTTCGCTTTGAGGTTGAAAATGTCCATTCGGTTGCAAGCAGAACAACACCGCCTGTTCGGGTTTGAAGTCGCCTCGAATGGCGGGGTGGCACCGTTGCACATGTCACCCACCCATGTTTCAACCCGGTGTCTGGTGTTGGGACTGGGGCGGCCGGCCCAGTGGGACCCCTTGTTGCGCGCGTGGGAGGGGGTGCAATCGGCATTGTCGTTACCTCCCCCCGCCATCGCTGTCGATGGTGTGGATGGGTACCAACTGTGGTTTTCATTGGCCGAAGCGGTGTCTGTGCATGCAGCACGCCGTTTCCTTGAGCTGTTAGTCGCGCGCCACCTGGCAGACGTGGGGCCTGCCTGCGTCAGGTGCGTGCCATCCATCGGTGAGCCGCTCGGGCTGAGCGAGTCCAACCTGCCGTCGGTCCCGGCTGAGCAGTCCGTTTCGGGGCATTGGTCTGCATTCGTGTCCCCCGATCTGGCCCGGATTTTTGAAGCAGAACCCTGGCTGGAGCGCCAACCCAGCCCCGATGCCCAAGCCGATTTGTTGTCTCGCACGGTGCCCGCTTCGGCGCTGGCATTTGAACGCGCCTTGGCATTGCTTACTGCTGATAGCGAAACCGCATCGATAGCCCCGCTCGCCGAGCAAGCCGAGTCTGTCGGCTCCGAGGCCGGAGCCCCCCATTTTGTGGAAGACCCGCGCGCGTTCTTGCTGTCGGTCATGAACGATCCGTCGGTGGACATGCGCATCCGTGTCGATGCTGCCAAAGCGCTGTTGCCACAAGCGACCGGACTCTGACACCCTTTCGGTCCATTGGGTGCATGGCTGCCATGGGCCTTCACAGGCGCTTCATGTAGGCGAGTCGCAGCATCCGCTGCGATAGTCATCTGATACCACGTCCAGTCGATGCTGGGCGGATTCAAAAGGTGAAGTGCGGCACCTGCAAGCCGTATATGGTCAAGAGGTCAACGACACCCAGCGCTATCAGGAACGCCAGCCCGAAGAGCGAGTGGCGTCTCAAACTCCGCTGCGTAACGTGCCATTGACGGTGCATCAACCTGTGGTCGTCTCCTGGGCGTAAAGAGTTCGGCTGCCCTCGTGCGGGAGGGGTGAGTGCGCCTTCGTGCGACAAACCGTGTGCAGATCAGTGAAAACACCTAGACATCATGCGTCGGTAGGGTATTGTGCTGCACCCATCAAAGTAATACATTAATTTCAGTAAACAACACTTATTTGTGTCGTAATGAGGTGGTCAAGCACTGACAGAACTTGGCTACCACTGAATGTGAATGCTTTGCCCTGGAGTTTCGATGTCACTTGCTTTGTTTGACCAACACCGTGCCTTGCTTGACGGCGCCATGCAGGCCATAGCCACCCGTGGCTACTGGTCTGCTTTCAATGAAATGCCCAGTCCCAAGGTGTATGGTGAAACAGCACATGCCGACAGCAAACAAAAATGTGAGTCATGTTTCGATGCGGATTTCGTGCTGGACCAACCCGGTCAGCAAGGCTGGCTGAGCCCCGAGGTGTCACCCTACGGCGTGGCGCTGAACGTGCGCTACCCCGTTTGCGCTGCAGATACCTTGGTGCAAGCGGGCCAGCAAGCCATGGTGGGCTGGCAAGCCTTGGGCGCGGCTGGGCGCACCGGCGTGTGTCTGGAGGCGCTCACCCGTCTGAACCAGCAAAGCTTCGAGATTGCCCATGCCGTCATGTTGACCACGGGGCAGGGCTGGATGATGGCTTTCCAGGCCGGCGGCCCCCACGCGCAAGACCGTGGGCTGGAAGCGGTGGCCTACGCCTGGCGCGAGCAAAGCTTCGTACCAGCGGAAACCACCTGGGAAAAGCCGCAGGGCAAAAACCCGCCCATCGTCATGACAAAGCATTACGAAGTGGTGGGCCGTGGCGTGGCGTTGGTCATTGGTTGCGGCACCTTCCCCACCTGGAACACCTACCCCGGCCTGTTTGCCGCGCTGGCCACGGGCAATGCCGTCATCGTCAAGCCTCATGGCAATGCCGTGCTGCCCGCCGCCATGACGGTGCGCACCATCCGTGCCGTGCTGGCCGAACAGGGGTTGGACCCCAACCTAGTCACCCTGTGCGTGACCGCCCAGCGTGAAGTCACCCAAGGCCTGGCCACGCACCCGGCCGTCAAGTCGGTTGACTTCACGGGTGGCAATGCGTTCGGCCAGTGGCTGATCAACAACTGCCGCCAGGCGCAGGTGTATGCCGAGCTGGCGGGCGTGAACCACATCGTCATCGACTCCACCCACGCTTACAAGGCCATGTTGGGCAACCTGGCGTTCACCCTGTCGCTGTACTCGGGGCAGATGTGCACCACCACGCAGGTCATCCTGGTGCCTGCCGGTGGCATTGCCACAGACGAAGGTCACAAGACCCATGAGCAGGTGTGCGCCGATCTGGCTGCGGCCATAGACCGCTTCCTGTCCAAGCCTGAAGTGGCTTGCGCCGTGTTGGGTGCCATCCAGTCGGGTGACACGGCTGACCGCATTGCGCTGGCCAACAGCGGCAAATTGGGCACGGTGCTGCTGGCATCCAAGTCCCTGAGCAACCCCGACTTTCCCGCTGCCAAAGTTCAAACCCCCGTGCTGCTGGCCTGCGACATGGCCGACGAAGCGGCCTACATGGAAGAGCGCTTCGGTCCCATCAGCTTCGTGGTCAGCGTGCCCGACACGGCTGCGGCCATTGCGCTGTCCGAGCGCATGGTCAACACCCACGGCGCGCTGACGGTCGGCGTGTACAGCACCGACGATGCCGTGGTGAATGCCATGACCGCTGCCACCTGCCGCAGCAAAGTGGCCCTGTCCATCAACCTGACGGGCGCGGTGTTCGTGAACCAGTCAGCAGCCTATTCCGACTACCACGGTACCGGCGGCAACCCGGCGGCCAACGCCAGCTATGCCGACTCGGCCTTCGTGGCCAACCGCTTCCGCGTGGTGCAGCGGCGGTATCACGTTTGAAAGCGTTGTGAAGCAGGCCTGAGGCCTGTGTGTGCAGCGTGCCGAGGGCCCGGTACGCACGGGTACTGCGGCGCATCAGGCCTGACGAACGCAGGCGAGTCGCATGCAGTGCAATGTGTAGCTGACAAATGAATGGAGACAAGCGGTATGGGCTATAAAAGCATTGAATTTTCGGTCGATTCGGCGTCCGGCATCGCCCGCCTCACGCTCAACCGCCCCGACAAAATGAACGCCTTCACCGGCGACATGCATGCCGACCTGCGCCACGCGCTCGACGCTTTGCAGGCTGGCAGTGGCGACTGCGCCGACGTGCGCGTGCTGGTGGTCACCGGTGCGGGGCGTGGTTTCTGTGCAGGCCAGGACCTGGCCGACCCCGACATGGTGTTCACCCCCGGTGAGCCCCCGCCAGACATCGGCGACGTGGTCGAGCGCAACTTCAAACCCCTGGTGATGCGCCTGACGAACCTGCGCGTGCCCACCATCGCCCGCGTGCAGGGCGTGGCAGCCGGCGCGGGTTGCAGCTTGGCGCTGGCATGCGACATGGTGGTGGCTGCCGAGGCCGCTTCGTTCATGCTGCCGTTTTCCAAAATCGGGCTGATACCCGACACCGGCGCATCGTGGGCCGTGCCGCAGCGCTTGGGGCTGGCCCGCGCCATGGGCCTGGCCCTGACCGCGCAGAAACTGCCCGCAGCCAAAGCGGCCGAGTGGGGTCTGATTTGGGAATGTGTGGCCAACGACGCGCTCGACACCACCGTCGATGCCCTGGCCGTCCAGCTGGCTGCCCTGCCCACCCGCGCCATGGTGCGCACCCGCCAGGCCATGCTGGCCGCCCACACCGCCACGCTGGAGCAGCACCTGTCTTACGAGGCTTTGATGATGCGCGAGCTGGGCCACAGCGCCGACTACGTGGAGGGCGTGTCTGCCTTCCTTGAAAAGCGCCCGGCCCGGTTCAACCAGGGTTGATGCTGCGCGAACCCGCACCACAGCCGATGCCCACGCCAGGCCCGCAGCCATGCGCAGCCAGATGCATGGCTAGGTCGAACTCAGTTATTCATAGCATTTCACGCTTTTGAATAAAGCGCAAAGTGCCAAAAAAGCTTGTAAAAATGACGCAAACCATCCCTACCCAGGCAGCCACTGCTGCCGATGCCCAGCAACTGGCCGACAGCGTGGCCCAGGCCATGTGGTCGCGTGACAACGCCACCCAGGCGCTGGGCATGGCCATCGTGTCGGTGTCGCCGGGCAAGGCCACCATTGCCATGCCTGTGCGGGCCGACATGGTCAATGGTCACCACATCTGCCACGGCGGGCTCATCTTCACACTGGCCGACAGCGCGTTTGCCTATGCCTGCAACAGCTACAACCAGAACACCGTGGCCTCGGCCTGCAGCATCGACTTTCTGGCACCCGCCAAAGAAGGCGACGTGCTGGAAGCCGAATGCGTGGAACGTTCGCTGTCGCGGCGCACCGGTGTGTACGACACCACGGTGCGCATCCGTGGTGGCAAAACGGTGGCGCTGTTCCGAGGCAAAAGCGCCCGCATCAGCGGCGAGGTGTTGGCAGGCCTGCATGCTGGCTGATGCCGCCACCTGACCGTCACGCTTGACCCCTGATGTTCGACGTTGCCGTCCAGCTACCCCAAACACCACCAGCGCACACATAGCCCACAACACATCACGCGCCCCCACACGACGCACCTCATCAGGCCACGCACGCCGCCAGCCCTGCACACACAAAAACCGGAGACAACGCCCATGCCCGTCAAACAACCCCAACCCGGCGACCTTGACCCCATCGAGACCGCCAGCCGCGACGAAGTGGCCGCGCTGCAACTGCAACGCCTGAAGTGGAGCCTGCAGCACGCCTACGACAACGTGCCGCACTATCGCAAGAAATTCGACGACAAGGGTGTGCACCCCAGCGACCTGAACACGCTGGCCGACATCGCCAAGTTCCCGTTCACCACCAAGGCCGACCTGCGCGACAACTACCCCTTTGGCATGTTTGCCGTGCCCCGCACCCAGGTGGCGCGGGTGCACGCCTCGTCGGGCACCACCGGCAAACCCACCGTGGTGGGCTACACGCTCAAAGACATCGACACCTGGGCCAACCTGGTGGCGCGCTCCATCCGTGGGGCCGGCGGCCGGCCTGGTGACATCTGTCACGTTGCCTACGGCTACGGCCTGTTCACCGGCGGCTTGGGTGCGCACTATGGTGCCGAGCGGGCGGGCTGCACAGTGATCCCCATGTCGGGCGGGCAGACGGAAAAGCAGGTCCAGCTGATCATGGACTTCAAGCCCGACATCATCATGGTCACGCCGTCGTACTCGCTGGTGATTGCCGAAGAGTTTGCCCGTCAAGGGGTGTCGCCTGAAGACATTTCGCTCAAAGTCGGCATCTTCGGCGCCGAGCCCTGGGGCGAAGGCATGCGCGCGCAGATTGAGCGCGGCCTGGGCCTGGACGCCGTGGACATTTACGGCCTGTCAGAGGTGATGGGCCCCGGCGTGGCCAGCGAGTGCATCGAAAGCAAAGACGGCCCCGTGATCTGGGAAGACCACTTCTACCCCGAAATCATCGATCCCGAAACCGGCGAGCCGGTAGCCGATGGCGAAGAGGGCGAACTGGTGTTCACCTCGCTGTCCAAAGAGGCCATGCCCATCATCCGCTACCGCACGCGCGACCTCACACGCTTGCTGCCGCCCACCAGCCGGGCCTTCAGGCGCATGGGCCGCATCGTGGGCCGCTCGGACGACATGCTGATCATCCGTGGCGTGAACGTGTTCCCCACGCAAATTGAAGAACAGGTGCTGCGCGACAAGCGGCTGTCGGGCACCTACCAGATCGTGCTCAGCCGCGACGGCCACCTTGACAACGTTGAAGTGCGCTGCGAACTGCAGCCCGATGCCGGCGCCAGTCTGTCGCCAGCCGACATCGCCCAGCTGTCCAAAGAGCTGCAACACCGCATCAAAACCATCATCGGCATTTCCACCCGGATCGAGGTGATGGATTTCGGCACTTTGCCGCGCACGCAGACGGGCAAGGCCCGCCGCGTGTGGGACAACCGCCCCAGCCAGGTTTAAGAGACCGAGCGTCTCTGACCCGTCTTCACCCCCTCCACCTCACCCCACCACCCAGATAACCAGGAGCCACGACACATGTACACCCAATCGTTCAACGTGCCTGACGACGCGGTGCTGAAACAGGTCAAGCCTGTTGCCAGCACCGAGCCGCCGGAGCTGATGGCCAGGTTCGATGCCCGCATCGACGCCGACGGCCGCATCGAGCCGCAAGACTGGATGCCCGAGGCCTACCGCAAAACCCTGGTGCGCCAGATCAGCCAGCACGCGCACTCCGAAATCGTGGGCATGCTGCCCGAGGGTAACTGGATCAGCCGCGCCCCCAGCCTCAAGCGCAAAGCCATCCTGATTGCCAAGGTGCAAGACGAAGGCGGCCACGGTCTGTACCTGTACAGCGCGGCAGAAACCCTGGGCGTGGCCCGTGGCGACCTGCTCGATGCGCTGCACAGTGGCAAAGCCAAGTACAGCTCCATCTTCAACTACCCCACGCTCAACTGGGCCGATGTCGGTGTGATCGGGTGGCTGGTCGACGGTGCGGCCATCATGAACCAGATCCCACTGTGCCGCTGCAGCTACGGCCCCTACGCCCGTGCCATGGTGCGCGTGTGCAAGGAAGAAAGCTTCCACCAACGCCAAGGCTATGAGGCTTTGCTGGTCATGATGAAGGGCAACCAGGCGCAGAAAGACATGGTGCAGGACGCCGTCAACCGCTACTGGTGGAAGTGCCTGGCCATGTTCGGGCCGCCCGATGCCGACAGCCCCAACAGCGTGCAGGGCATGCGCTGGGGTATCAAGCGCATTTCCAACGACGACCTGCGCCAGAAGTTCATCGACGCCACCGTGCCGCAGGCCAAGGTGCTGGGCATCACGCTGCCCGACCCCGACCTGAAGTGGAACGAAGCGCGCCAGCATTACGACTACGGCCAGATCGACTGGACCGAGTTCTGGAACACGGTCAATGGCAACGGACCGTGCAACAAAGAGCGCCTGGCTACCCGTGTCAAGGCACACAACGACGGTGCCTGGGTGCGCGACGCAGCCCTGGCCCATGCCCGCAAACAGCAACAACGCAACATGAAGGAAGCAGCATGACCACCTCATCCAACGCCGCACCCGCCCTCAAGGAATGGCCCCTTTGGGAAGTGTTCGTCCGCAGCAAGCAAGGCCTTGAGCACAAGCACTGCGGCAGCCTGCACGCGGCCGATGCGCCCCAGGCACTCGACATGGCCCGCGACGTGTACACCCGCCGCCAGGAAGGCGTGAGCATCTGGGTCGTGCCTTCTGTGGCCATCACCGCCAGCAACCCCGACGACAAAGGCGCGCTGTTTGACCCGGCAGCAGACAAGATCTACCGCCACCCCACGTTCTATGACATCCCTGAAGAAGTGGGGCACATGTAAATGAACGCACCCATCAATTACCTTTTGCACCTGGCCGACAACGCCGTGGTGCTGGGCCAGCGCAACGCCGAATGGTGTGGCCATGGCCCCATCATCGAAGAAGACCTGGCACTGGCCAACATGAGCCTCGACCTCATCGGCCAGGCCCGCCTGCTGTACAGCCAGGTGGCTGGCATGGTCGGCAACGGAGCCACCGAAGACTCGCTGGCCTACTTCCGCGACGTGCCCGACTTCCGCAACTACACCCTTCTGGAGCTGCCCCACCGCAGCCCGCTGGTGGGTTACGCCAAAAGCGACATGGACTACGGCTACACCATCGTTCGCAACTTCCTGTACAGCGCGCTCATGGTGCCGCTGTGGCAGCAGTTGCAAAGCGCAGCCGACGAGAACCTGGCCGCCATCGCCGCCAAGTCGCTCAAGGAAGCCAGCTACCACTTGCGCCACTCGCGCGACTGGCTGGTCAAGCTGGGTGACGGCACCAACGAGTCGCATGCCCGTGTGCAAGCCGCTTTGGAGCATTTGATGCCCTACACGCAGGAGTTTTGGACACTGTCTGCTATTGAAGACGAAGCATCTGCAGCCGGTATCCACATCGACTGGACGCAGCTTGCCGCCGACTGGAACGCGCTGGTGGATGCCGCGCTGGCCGATGCCACGCTCAAGCGGCCGTCCGCAGCTGGCTACGTCACACAGGGCAAGGCTGGCGTGCATTCCGAGCACCTGGGCTTCTTGCTGGCCGAAATGCAAAGCCTGGCCCGCGCCCATCCCGGCGCGCAGTGGTGACCGCCACACAACCCCGTGTCACCATGACCGCGCCCCTGACAACCCCAGGCACGGCCAGTCCCGAGCTGGCGCATGTGTGGACCGTGCTCGACGCGGTGGCCGACCCGGAGATTCCGGTGGTGTCGCTGCGCGAGCTGGGCATCCTGCGCGACGTGCGAATGGGTGACGCCGGGGTGGAGGTGGTCATCACCCCCACCTACAGCGGCTGCCCCGCCATGGGCCAGATGGCCGATGATGTGGCCGCTGCCCTGGCAGCGCATGGCATTGTGGGCAAAGTGGTGACGCAGCTGTCCCCCGCGTGGACCACAGACTGGATTGGCCCTGCTGCCCGCGACAAACTGCGTGCCTATGGCATTGCACCGCCACAGACGGCGTGTGCGTCCAGCGTACACCGCGCGGGTGCCACGCCGCAGGAGCGCGTGTTGCGCTTCATGCCCGGTGCCGGTCAGCCCCAGCCCGTGGTGCCGTGTCCGCAATGCGGCTCGACGCAGACGGTGGAAACCTCGCCGTTCGGCTCCACCGCCTGCAAGGCCCTGTACAAGTGCATGAGCTGCCAGGAGCCGTTCGATTACTTCAAGCCGTACTAAGAGGCTGGAAGTCTTCTGGTCATGTCCGCTCAGCACGCCAAAACGCACTCGCTCAGCGTTGCAAATGCGCGCCATAGCTCAAGCTTTTGGCTTGCTTTGCGCCTTGATCGATCACGTTTTGGCCCGCTGCTCGGTCACGCCCAGAAAACTCCCAGCCTCTTTCCCCTGTCTTTCACCGGAGAAAACCCGTGTCCTCCCATTTTCATGAACTGTCCGTCAAGCGTGTCAGCCCCGAGGCTGCCGGCTCTGTGGCCATTACGTTTGACATTCCCGCTGCCTCCCGCGAGGCCTTTCAGTTTCAGCCCGGCCAGTACCTCACGCTGCGTGCGCAGGTGAACGGTCAGGACGTGCGTCGCACCTATTCCATCAGCAGCCCACGCAGCCGCCTGGCGCAGCATGGCGAGTTGGAGGTGGGCATCCGCCCGGTTGAAGGCGGTGTGTTTTCCAACTGGGCAGCGGCCAACCTGAAGGCGGGCGACACGCTGGCCGTGATGCCACCCGATGGCAAGTTCACCATCAAAAAGCAGCGCGCCATTCACCGGGTGGGGTTTGCCGCTGGCTCGGGCATCACGCCCATTTTGAGCATTGCCGCCACCACGCTGGAAGAGCAACCGAACAGCAAATTCACCCTGGTGTACGGCAACCGTCGCATGGCCAGCGTCATGTTCAACGAAGCCTTACAAGACCTGAAAGACCGCTACGCCAACCGGTTCACCATGGTGCACATCCTGTCGCGTCAGGCGCAAGAGGTGGACATGCTGGAAGGCCGCATCGACGCGGCCAAAGTGCAGCAACTGGTTGACACCCTGTTGCCTGCCGCCAGCATGGACGAGGTGTTCATCTGCGGCCCCGAGGCCATGATCACCGCCACCGAAGCGGCGCTGAAAACCGCTGGCGTGCCCGAAGGCCGCGTGTACACCGAGCGCTTCACCACCAGCGCCGACATGGCCGCCAAGGTGCAGGCCGACAGCGATGCCAAAGCCAGTGGCGTGCCCCTGGGCAAGCTGGTGGCGCTGCGCGTGCTGCTCGACGGCAAGTTCCACGAGGTGCCCATGGGCTCGGCCGACAACGTGTTGGACGCCGCGCTGAATGCCGGGTTGGACCTGCCGTTTTCCTGCAAAGGTGGCGTGTGCAGCACCTGCCGCTGCAAAGTGCTGGAAGGCACCGTGCGCATGGAGAAAAACTTTGCGCTCGACGCCGGCGAAACCGCTCAAGGCTATGTGCTGAGCTGCCAGGCCAAGGCCACCACGCCTGCGCTGGTGGTCAGTTTTGACGAGCGCTGAGGCGGGCCACATGGGCAGTTCGTCTGCGTCGGGGGTTACGGGAGCGGGTTGCACCACCGGGCCATCGTGCGATGGCGGCCCAGGCTCGCCATTGGCGTGCAGTGCGTGCACCAGCCAGAAGCGGGCAGCCGGGCTGACGGCCTGCCCCACGCGCGAGCGGCTCGATGCCTTCCGTGACCAAAGCCGGGGCCAGGCCAGCTCGCTCATCGTCACGCTGTTTGGTGATGCGGTGCTGCCACGGGGTGGCCGCATCTGGCTGGGCAGCCTCATCACTTTGCTGGAACCGCTGGGCCTGAACGAGCGGCTGGTGCGCACCAGCGTGTTCCGCCTGGCGCAAGACGACTGGCTGGAAACCGAGGTGCACGGCCGCCGCTCCAACTACATGCTCACGCCCACCGGCAGGCGCCGCTTCGAAGAAGCCGCCCGGCAGATTTACGCCGCCGCCGCCACCCCATGGGACCACCGCTGGCGGCTCATCATGCTGGTGGGCAGCTTGCCCACTGGGCAGCGCGAGCAGCTCAAACGCGCGCTGTTCTGGCACGGTTTTGGCGAGCTGGGCACGCACAGTTTCGTGCACCCGGGTGCCGACCTGGGCGCCGTGTTCGAGGCGCTTGAGGCGGAAGGCATGGCCGAGCTCATGCCCCAGCTGCTGCCGCTGGTAGCAGCCAACCCCAAGCTGCTGATGTCGGGCACCGACGCCGACATGGTGGGTGCCGCCTGGAACCTGGAGCGTCTGGCGCAAGACTATGCGGGTTTTGTGCAGACCTACACCCGCATCCTGGCCCAGTGGCACGACCGCAGCGGCACACCTTCTTCCATGGGTGACGATTGCGCCTTTTTGCTGCGCACCCTGCTCATTCACGATTACCGCCGCCTGCTGCTGCGCGACCCGCAGCTGCCAGCCGAGTTGCTGCCCACCGCCTGGAGCGGCCACGAAGCGCGTGCACTGTGCAAGCGGCTGTACCAGCAGCTGTTGGCCCCGTCAGAGCGGCACCTGGACCGCCACCTGCAACTGGCCACGGGCGTGGTGCCCACCGCATCGGCCCTGCTGGGCGAGCGGTTTGGCTTGAGCGACCCGCTGAGGGTGTGGCGCTGAGCGGTTGTTGTGCATGGTTGATTCATAGATATTTGTTAATTACATATTTTTGAGCTATCTATGAATTATTTTGCGAACCTGTTTGGTGTTTTGATCCACTCACCGTTGGCGAAGATGCCGTTGTGGTGCCTCATTTTCGGCCCGTAGTGGTTTGATAATATTCATAGACTTGCAAAAATTTGGCATTCAAATAACATCTATGGATGCCAAGGCAAAACACCCCTCCCGCAGACTACCCCCAGGCCGTCCTGCAACAGATTGGGCAACTCGCTCGGCACATCGCCATCGCACGCAAGCGGCGTGGCGAGACGCAGGCGCAATGGGCTCGCAAGCTGGGGGTGTCCCAACCCACCATGGCCCGCATCGAGCGGGGCGATCCATCCGTGGCCATGGCCTCGTATGTCATGTGCATGTGGCTCATCCAGCCCGACCACGGTCTGGCGGATTTGATTTCCCCCCCCAACGACCGGGCGGCCCTGGAACGCGAGGTGAGCCAGGTGACCGCCAAACGGCGCAAGTCAGCGGTGTCCGGGCAGGCTGTGGCAACGCCAGTGCGCAACCCTGTCGCAGCTGGATTGGCCGCATTGCTTCAGCCGTCAGAGGTGCCATCGACATGACCGCCGCTGGTATCAACCCCTCCACCTACGTCCCGCAAAACCAGCTGTACGTCTGGGCCTTGGTCAACCCGGCCCAGCCCGTGTTGGTGGGCGAGTTGGGGTTGTCGTCACTGGTGGCCGACTGTGCCACCTTCACCTATGACGCGCAGTGGTGGCACTTCCCACTCAGCGAAGACCTGCCGCTGCTGCACAGTCAGGTTTTCACGGCGGGCGAGCGCGGCAGTGCGCCTGGGGCCCTTGACGATGCCCGGCCCGACCGTTGGGGTGAGCGCATCATCCGCCACATCGACCGCCCGGCCCGCTTGTCCATCCTGGAAATGCTGCTGTTTGCCGGTGACGACCGGTTTGGCGCGTTGGGTGTCTCGGTCTCGGCGCAGCGTTACATCCCCCGCCGTCTGGGGCCTTACCCGGCGTTGAGCGACTTGTCCGCCCTCAGCTTGGCTGTAGATGGTGTGCAGGCCCAAGCCCCGGTGTCAGCAGACATGCTGCGCTTGATCCACCCCGGCGTGACCCTGGGTGGTGCCCGGCCCAAGGCCCTGCTGCACAGCGACGTTGGGCCATGCGTGGTCAAATTCGCCGAACTGGACGATGCGGTGGACACCCCCTTGGTTGAGCACGCGACCATGACCCTGGCTGCCCTGGCGGGCATCCATGTGGCCGCCACCGGGGTGCTGCCCATTCCCCCGCGCCATGGCAAAGCGCGCCATGCGCTGACCATTCAGCGCTTCGACCGACAAGGCCCGTATCGGCTGCATTGCATGTCTGCCCGCACCGCAATGCGGGCGGCACGTCTGCCAGAGAGCTACAGCGCCTTGGCCACCGTGTTGCTGCGCCTGGCGCATCCCGACCGGCAGGTGGCCCAGCGCGAAGAGCTGTTCAAGCGCATGGTATTCAACATCCTCATGGACAACACCGACGACCACGAGCGCAACCACAGCCTGCGCCTGACATTCGATGGCTACCACGAGCTGACCCCCGCCTACGACGTGGTGCCCACCCTGCTGAACCTGGGTTACCAGGCCCTGATGGTGGGCAGTGCCGGGGCGCAATCCAGCCTGGGCAACGCGCTGACGGAATTGAGCGAGTTCGGTATTAAAAGGCCACGTGCCGTTGAACTGATTCGCCAGGTGGCGCGCACGGTGGATGGCTGGGAGTCTCATTTCACACGGCAAGGGGTGTGCACTGCCGACGTTGAGCTGCTGCGCGCCAGCATCGACCGGGATGCGCTGCGGCAACAGCGAATAGCCTGGTGCTGAGTGCCGGGGTTTGACACACGGTGGTGGCACTGGCGCAGCAGCCACTGCGTCAGCGGTTCAGTTCAACCTGATCAATGGCACGATGGCCCTCGCCGCAAAATCACCAGATCATGGTGATTGCCGATGCTTCCCGGGAAAATTCGCAACACCTCCCAGCCCACGGTAGGCCACACCCTCCGCACATGGTCATGGGAATGGAGCACGTTTTTGTAGTAGTCGGTGTCTGCAATGACGTCATCCAGGTCAGGGTTGCGACTCAAAACGTGAAAGTCATACCCTTTGATGCTTTCGTAGTGAGGCTCGCTGATGCGCGCCCGGGTCAGCGCCAGATCGGATGCAATCGTCACGATGGCCGTGCCGCCTGGTTTGCAGATCCGGTGCCACTCGGCCAGCCAATCGAGACCGTCTTGCTCACCGAGATGGAGCAAGACGTTCATGGCCAGCACGCAGTCCACGCTGTCCGCCGCTAAAGACAGTGGCGGACGCAGGGGGCTGATCGCGCCCGTCACGCCGGGGAGATGCGCTTGGCACCAAGCCACGCATTCGGGATCGACATCGACGGCCAGCACCTGCAAACCCGGCTCGCGCGCAAGATGGCGGGTCAGTCGGCCGGGGCCGCAGCCGAAATCCACCAGCCGACCCACCGTGCCCAGTGCCTGCCCGGTGGCTTCCAGGTAAGCAGCGGTGACCGTGCGGTAGATGGCATACCCTTCCACGAAATATTGATCCAGGGTGTTGCCGGTATGGGTGCGCAGCACCAGATTCAAGGGAGGGGCCACTGGGGGGCTGGTGCTGTTCAAGTCTTGCGGCCGGATGTGAAAGTCATGTTGCGGCGCAATGACCTGACCCGTCAGCGCATCGACATATTGCAGGCGCAGCGGGGCTTCGGCGGGTGCCGCCAGCGGATGACGGAAGAAGAAGCCAGAACGGTGGGCAGCCGGGAAAAACCAGTAAAACGCGCCCACGTCATCGCGGGGCAAGCCGCGCTCAAGCTGGGCCACCGCCTGTCCATCCACCGCAAAACCGATGCGCCCGATCACGCCTGCCGGGGGGATGGCCCAACCTGACACCTCCAGATAGCCGTCCCGGATGGCCAATGCATCGATGCACCAGGGCTCCGGGCCGCTCTTGGCCAGCAACTCGGTACGGTAGGCCGCACTGTCGTCAAGCCCCGGCCCGGCCAGCGGTGGCCGTTTGGCCAACAGGGCAAAGTTGGGGCCGAATGCGTGTGCCTGCTGATCGAACATGATTTCGATCTCGCTCAGGCCATGGTGTCGCAAACAGGCCAGGATGTCGTCACGTCGCATCCAGTGGACGTGATCGTCCACCCCGCCACGGTATTTGATGCCCGGCAAGTAGGTGTCGTAATCAAGGCGGAACAGCTCGCATTGAAAGCTGCCCGCCGCCGCTTGGGTTGGCACAAAGTTCTGCGAACGCAGGTGGGCGCTGTCGATGTCGTCAGCGTAATAGTGCGTCCACAGGAATACTTTGTCGGCGCGCGCTGCCATGCGCGCGATGCAAGCGATGGGGTCGCGCTGGTGGTAAAGCACACCGCTGGCCACGATCAGGTCGTAAGCCGCCGTGCCGGACGGCAAAAAGGTCATGAAGTCGCCATAGCGAAAATCCACCCGCGTCAGCCGACACAAATCCTTGACCATCAGGCACTTGAGGTAGGACATGGCGCAGGCATCGATCGCCAGCACCTGCTGGGCACCTGCCTTTTGCAGCATGTGGCTGTGCCCGCCCTCCAGCGGCCCCAACTCCAGCACCTGCCAGCCCACGATGCCGCCCAAAGTGCGAATCATCCAATGCACACGTTCGTCGTCAAACAGGCCTGCCTCCCCAGACACCACCCCCAACTCGGGCGGCAGTTTTGACGACCACGTTCCCTTGAAAATATCCACCGTGATCTGGGTGCCGATGGCCCCGCGCGCATAGGTGTCCAGTGGGTCGGCCGTGCTGGTCGGAGGTTGCGGCTCAGTCACGGGCACAGCCACCGGTGACGGGGTCACACTTGGCAGCACGCCCAGGCGGCGTGCTGCGCGGGCGATCCAAGCACGCAGTCGGCGCATCATGCGGCGGCCTCTTCAAATTGCCGCAGGGCAGCGACGATGGTGTTCACGTCGGTATCGCTCAGCCACCAACCGCAGGGAATGCTGACCTGTTCGGCATCGAAGGTCTCCACCCCTGCCAGTCCGTCACAAGCTGACGCGGCAAAGATCGGGTAACGGTCATTGCGCACATGCACCCGGGAGGTCTCGATGCCTGCTGCGTGCATGTGGGCAATGAAAGCGGCACGCTCGGTCGCCCTGATGGTGTACAGCCAATGCGCGCTGCGGCGGTCACTGCTTTGCCGCAAGGGGCGCAGGCGACGAAAACCGCGCAGAACGTCGTCGTAAATCGCCGCATGCGCCTGGTGCCTGGCCACGTTGGCATCCAGATAACGCAATTGCTCACAGCCGATGGTGGCCGCAATATCGTTCATGTGGAATTTGTACCCATGCTCGTGGATGGCCTGTTCCCAACGGCATTCGTCGTGCCCGACGGGGTTGCGCTCAAGACCGAACCAGCGCAGTCGGCGGGCGCGGCGATCATCCTCAGGAGCGAGACAGACCAGCGCGCCGCCATCGCCCGTTGTCAGCATTTTGATGGCCTGAAAAGAAAAGCAAACGAAATCGGCATGACAGCCAATGCGCCGCCCCTGGTAGTCAGAGCCCAGGGCGTGGGCCGCATCTTCGATGAGGGGGATGTTCCATTGCCGGGCGACCTGTTTCAGCTCTGTCAAATCACAGGGCAGGCCACCCCAATGCACCGCCATGATCGCCTTGGTGCTTGCGGTGCATTTCTTTGCCACGTCCTCGACGCTAATGTTGCCGGTCCACGGATCGATGTCCGCCCAAACCACCCGTGCCCCCAGGCTCAGTATCGGCGAATGGGTGGCGACGCAGGTCTGCGGTGTCGAGATGACCTCATCGCCCGGCCCCACGCCAGCCAGGTGCAAGGCCAGGTGCAAGGCAGCGGTCCCACTGTTGACCGCCACCACGCTCGGCACACCCAACCACTCGCCCAGTTCGCGCTCAAACTGCGCCGTGCGCGGGCCCTCGCCGATATAGCCGCTGAACAAGGTCGCTTGCAGGCTGGGCATGACCGTTTCAGGCATGAAGACCTTGAAAAGCGGGATACGGTTGGATGGGGGGGCTTGGGTCATAATTTACCGATGAAGGCAGACAGATTGCTGTCTGGCCCCGCACACACTTGGCGACACAGGGTACAGCGCAGATTGGCCAGGTTGGCTGCCCCGACAAAGCACTTGGCCCTTCGCATGACACAACCGCCGCTGCCTCCATTCTCCGCGCTTTCAGCGCCAAAAACAGCCGATTCCCCCATTGCTCAGCTTGCTGACGATGGGGCGGAAATGGCCACCTTGCGGGCCGAGCTGGAAGCGGCGCGCTTGCGTCAGACGCAATTGCACCGTCAGCTTACCGGCACGGAATCGATGTTGTCCCGGCTGCGCCAGGAACATCGTTATCTCGGGCAGCAGTTTGCCGATTCCGTCACCCATGCCCGCAACCTGCAAAGTCTGGTGGACCAGCTGCAGGCGGCCATCACCACACTGCAGCAATCACGCTCCTGGCGCCTGACTCGACCGCTTCGGGCCGTGCTGGCCTTGGGCCGCAACGTTGCGGCCAGGTTGCGCAACCCCTCGGCCAGCTCCAGCGAACCGGCAGCGCCGTCAGCACCGGCCACACCGGCAGAACCCGTCAGTGAATACCAAGCGTGGATTGAGCGGTATGCCACGCTGGACGCGGCCCAGCACGCGGCCATGGCCGAGGATCTTGCCAGCTGGGCCAGCCCGCCGCTGCTCTCCATCGTCATGCCGGTGTACAACACGCCTGAGCGGTTTTTGAGGCGCGCGATTGAATCTGTGCTTCAGCAGTGTTACCCCCACTGGGAACTTTGCATCGCCGACGATGCCTCCCCCGACCCAACGGTGCAAGCCGTCCTGCGGGAATACGCCGCCAGAGATGCCCGCATCAAGCTGGTGTGGCGCAAGGAAAATGGGCACATCGGGGCTGCCTCCAATTCCGCCCTGGCACTCGCCAGTGGCGAATTCGTCTGCCTGCTTGACCACGACGATGTGTTGACCCCCCACGCGCTCTACATGGTGGCCAGCGCCATTCGCGCCTGCCCCGATGCCGAACTGTTGTACAGCGACGAGGACAAAATAGACGAACAGGGGCGGCGCTTCGATCCCTTCTTCAAGCCGGACTGGAATCCCGATCTCTTTCTGTCGTACAACTATTTCAATCACTTCGGCGTGTTTCGCACCCGCCTGATGCGCGAGCTGGGCAGCTTTCGCCTGGGCTACGAGGGCAGTGAGGACTATGACCTGGTGCTGCGCGCCATCGCTCGCGTCGGCCAGGACAAGGTGCGGCACATACCTCATGTGCTTTATCACTGGGGGGCCATTCCCGGCAGTGCCGCCATCAGCCACAGCGAAAAACCCTACGCCCTCCAAGCCGCCATCAAGGCGGTGAGCGAACACCTGGTCAGCCAGCACATGGATGCCCGGGTCGAGGAATCCGCCCCCGGCAGCGGCACCTTGCGTGTGCGGTATGCCTTGCCCGCCGAGCCGCCGCTGGTCAGCATCATCATTCCCACCCGCGATGGCTATGCGCTCTTGCGCCAATGCCTCGAAAGCATTTACGCGAAAACCACCTATCCCCATTTCGAGATACTGGTGATTGACAACGGCAGCGAAGACCCACAGGTGCTGGACTACCTGCGAACCATGGCGGCCAACCGGGGCATCAGGGTGCTGCGCGACGATGGGCCTTTCAATTATTCAGCCCTGAACAACGCTGCGGCGCGAATCGCCCAAGGTGAGCTGCTTTGCCTGATGAACAACGACATCGAGGTCATCAGCCCGGATTGGCTGGACGAAATGGTCAGCCAGGCGCTGCGGCCAGACATCGGCATGGTTGGTTGCCGCCTGTGGTACCCGGACGACACCCTGCAGCACGCTGGTGTCATCCTGGGCATTGGCGGCGTGGCTGGCCATGCCCATCACAAACTGACGCGCAGCCAGGGGGGCTACTTCAGTCGGGCACAACTGGTGCAGAACTACTCGGCCATCACCGCAGCCTGTGCCGTTGTCCGCACGGCGGTGTTCTGGCAGGTCAACGGGTTTGATGCCGAAAACCTGGCCGTTGCCTTCAACGACACCGACCTGTGCCTGCGCATCGGCGAGGCGGGCTACCGCAATCTGTGGACACCCTACGCCGAGCTTTACCACCATGAGTCGGCCAGCCGTGGGCCTGAAGAATCACCTGAGAAACAGGCGCGGTTTGCACGCGAAATCGGCCACATGCTGCATCGCCATGGCAACAAACTCTTGAACGACCCTGCCTATAACCCGAACTTGGCGTTGCTGCATCAGGACTTCACCTTGGCCTACCCGCCGCGCATCCATGCGCTGGCGGTGAATGTGAGCGACACACGCTGATGTGGCGCTGCTGCACACCCGCATTGACCGCGATGCGCTGCGTCACCAACGAAAAGCGTGGTGCTGAGTCGGGCTCAAAGCAACTGGAACGCCAGTATGGCAATCAACGTTGGCGGCAGTGCTGCAATCAACAGACCGAGTGGCTGAATTGCGTTGTCGGAAAATTTCTCTTTCAGAATGGCCGCGCCCGCTGGGTTGGGGGCATTGGCGATCAAGGTCAATCCGCCGCCCGTCACGGCCCCAGCGACCAGCGACGTTTTGAATTCTGTGCTGAGGCCCTCCACCAAGGAGCCAAGGTAAGTCAATGCGGCGTTGTCAGTGATCGCGGTGAGTGCTGTGGCACCGAAAAACACGGCGTTGGCATCCATGCTCATCAAAACGGGTTCAAGCCACCATTGCTGCATGCCGCCCAGCACAACCAGCCCGCTCAAAAAGAAGGCAACCAACATCGCCTCCCGCAATATGAGCGGGTTTTGATGGCGTTGGTACGCGGTCGTGAAGCCCAAGAAGAACAAGAACAAGCCCAGAAACACGGCAGGATGGTGTCCAAACACCACGACCCCTGTCAGGAAAACCAAGTGCACCAGCACAACGGCAAGCGGCACACTCGGGGCGCTGTTGTTTTGTTCGGCAGCCACATGGCCCAACTCTTTTCGGAAAAGCAAGCTCACGCACGCTGCGTTGATCACTACCGCGATGGCTGCCTTCCAGCCGAAGTTGGCAACCATGAACCAGATGTCCCAGTCCCACTTTGCCGCCACCATCAGCACGGGGGGTGCTGCAAAGGGTGTCAGCGTGCCGCCGATCGAGATGTTGACAAACAGCACGCCCAGCGTCGCGTACTTCAACCTGTTGGAGACATCGCGAGAAAGAAGCGTGTCCCGCAGCATCAGCGCAGCCAACGTCATGGCCGCCGGTTCCGTGATGAATGACCCCAACAACGGCACGGCTGACAGCAACAGAAAATACAGTGCCATGCCTTGTGGCAATGGCGTGTACCGAGCCATGAACCGAACAAAGTCGCCGACGAACTGGAGAATAGGGCGGGTGCCTGCTATCACCATGATCGCGAACACAAACAGCGGCTCGGTGAAATTCCTGCTGTCCAGATAAGTCGTTGCGTCTTGTTTGCCATTGATGCTGAACATGAACAGCATCAAAACCATGGCCCAGAAGCCAAAAACCACTTCCACCTCCCCCAGCAAGTGCCACATACCGGCATGTCCGGGCTGGCTGTGGGCAAGTCGCTCAAAATACTGGGTAGAAAAGGTGTGGAGAACGGCCAGTGCGAACAGCACCGCACCAATCACTTGAATCAAAGTTGGGTTCATGAGGCGTACCAGAGCAGCGAGGCGGCCCGACCTTCGCATGAACCTGCCACATCACCGTCTGGTGCAGCACCCGAACGCAGTCTAACCCACGGATGTCATCAATGGCTTGCGCGGCCTTTCCCAGGCAACACCCTATGCACAGCAGTACTTCTGACCCAAACAACATGCCGTCTCCCGATGTCAAACACGAAGCAGCCATGCGGGTGTTGCTGCAATTTCGCATGGTGTTCGGGGCCGTGCGCTCGCATTTCCAGAAGGTGGAACAGGCCGTGGGATTGGGGGGCGCACAGGTCTGGGCACTGTCAGTCATTGCAGGGCAACCAGGCATTGGCGTGGGGCAGCTGGCCCGCGCGCTGAATGTGCGCCAGCCTACTGCCAGCAACATGCTCAAGACGCTGCAGGCGCGTGGCCTGGTGCTGGCGCAGAAAGCTGAGCACGACCGCCGGGCACTGCAGCTCAACCTCACGGCAGAAGGACAGGCGCTACTGGACAATGCCCCTGGCCCCCCCATGGGTGTGTTGCCCATGGCCCTGATGACCCTGCCACCCGATGCCTTGCAGCGGCTGGAGCAAGACCTGCAAGCGCTGATCACGACCCTGGCTGTGGACCCCCGCACAGCCCAAACCCCGTTGGCCGATCTGTGATGAGGCCAATGGCATGCGACCAACACATCAGGCTGCCTGCAAGCCTTGCCGCACACGGGTCATCAGCAAATCATCGAAGGTATAGAAACCTGGCGGCTGGTTGAGCAACTCGGCCAATGCAAATGCAGCGCCCGTGCCGAACGCTTCGCGCTTGATGGCGCTGTGAATCAAGCGCACAGTTTGATAGGGAAAACCGAAAATCACCTCGTGGTGCCCCACGATGCCGCCCAGCCGCAATGAGGTGATGCGCTCCTCGTCCAGTGCCAGGGTCTGGGCAATTTTTCGGGCGGTGCCAGACACCTCGGGCTTCTCGCGAAAGTGCTGCTCCAGAATTTCGACATCGGCAAATGGCGCAATGCTACGCAGCAGCTTGGCCGCCAGTATCAAAAAATTGATGCCCAGCGTGATGTTGGGCGACGCCATCACCCGGGTGTGCTCGCCCAGGCTGCGCACGTAGTCCAGTTCTTTGTTGCTGTAGGCCGAAATGGCGCTCACCAGTGCCACACCGCGCTGGCGCAGCGCCTCGCCGTACAGAAACACCGCATCGGGCTGGGAAAAGTCCACCAGCGCATCCACGGGATGCGCGTCCAGCCATGCTTCCACACCGCCACCGGCCAAGCCCACAACGGGTACAGCCTGTGCGCCTGCGGTCACTGTTTCGCCTTCTGCGTGGGGGTGGCGGCGCGCCACCCAACGCAGGTTGTAGCGGGGGTCGGCAGCCAGCACGTCTGCCACCGCCATGCCAGCCTTGCCGTACCCAACCAAGCCAACGTTCACCATGTGTGTCTCCTTTTTGTCATAAACCTCAAAAATTGCCAGCGCCCATATGCATAGGTGCAAATGTATCAAATACATTTGCACCTATTCTTTTTATTGCAACCGAGGAGCCCACCGTGCACCCACACGCCCTGTCTGCCATCAAGCAAGAGCTGAACGACTGGCACATCTGGGGCGGGCGCGGGGTGGTGCTGGCATTTGCCGCCTTGGCGGGAGGCTCGGTGGTGCTGTTCACCTGGCTGACCGAACACGCGTTGGCCCTGTTTTTCGAGCAACGCGCGCATTGGCCCTGGATGCCACTGGTGTGGACACCCGTGTCTGCCGCCGCCATCGTGGCACTCACGCGGCGGTATGTGCCGGGTGCGGCGGGCTCGGGCATTCCGCAGGTGATGGCCGCGCTATCGCCCAACACGCCACCTGCGTTGCGCGGTCTGTTTGTGTCGGTGCGGCTGAGTGTGGCCAAGGTGGTCCTGGCTGCCTGGGGCTTGCTGGCAGGCTTGTCGCTGGGCCGGGAGGGTCCTTCGGTGCAAGTGGCTGCCGGGGTGATGCACCACGCCAGGCGCTGGATGCCAGCACGCGCCCAGGTGTCTGACCACGGCTTGCTGACCGCTGGCGGCGCAGCCGGCATTGCCGCCGCCTTCAACACGCCGTTGGGCGGGGTGATGTTTGCCATTGAAGAACTGTCCAAGCACCCCGAACACCGTCACCACGGCTTGTTGTTGGCGGCCATCGTGCTGGGGGGGCTGATGGGCGTATCTGCCTACGGCAACGCCACCTATTTTGGTGTGATTCGGGTGCAGGACCTGGGCTGGGCGCTGCTGGGGCCTGCATTGCTGGTCACGGTAGCCTGTGGGCTGGCAGGGGGCTTGTTTTCGCGGGTGCTGGTGGTGTCCATTGCGGGCACGTCCAACGACCGGTTCACCCGCCTGAGGGGCCGGTTTCCGGTGCGGTTTGCCGCACTGTGTGGCCTGCTGGTGGCCGTGATGGGCGTGGCCACGCAGGGCGAAACCTTCGGCAGTGGGTATGCCCACACCCGCATGCTGCTGGAGGGGCAGGGTGATGCCAACCCGCTGACCGTTCTGCTGAAGTTCATGGCCACTTGGCTGACCGCCTGGTCGGGTGTGCCGGGGGGCATATTTGCACCGTCGCTCGCCATTGGCGGGGCCATGGGGCACGAGCTGGCCGGGCTGACCCAGTACGCCAACACCCCCACCCTCATCGCCCTGGGCATGGCCGCGTTTCTGGCGGCGGTGACGCAGGCTCCGCTCACGTCATTCATCATCGTGATGGAAATGGTCACAGGTCATGCCATGGTGCTGAGCCTGATGGCCAGTGCGCTGGTGGCCAGCGGCATTTCGAGGCTGCTGAGTGCGCCGTTGTACGCGTCACTGGCGGGGCTGCAATTGCAGCGCCTGCCTGCGGGACACCTGAGCGCTGAGCGCGATGCGTGACGAGGAGGTGCTCCTAATTTTCAGATAAAAAAAGCCGTTGTCGCTTGTCTCACAACGGCTTTTTGCTATTGATTCTGTTGTGTTTTGGTTTCTGCCATGGCGGCGCGTGGCACAGCCTCAGGTGCTGTGCCACGCCCGTTGTTGTCAAACCAATGTCAACGAGAACAGCACGATGCTGGGGAAGAACACGATGGCAGTGATGCGCAGCAGGTCGGAGGCCAGGAAGGGCATCACGAACTTGAAGGTGTCTTTCATCGGCACGTCTTTGGCCATGCTGTTGATGATGAACACGTTCATGCCCACGGGGGGCGTGATGAGGCCGATTTCAACCACCATCAGCACGATCATGCCGAACCAGATGGCCTTGGGCTCGGGTGCCAGACCCCAAAAGTCCAGCCCCATGATGATGGGGAAGAAGATGGGGATGGTCAGCAAAATCATCGACAGGCTGTCCATGATGCAACCCAGCACCAAGTAAATGCAGATGATGATGAACATCACCATCAGCGGTGACATGTTCAGGCCGATGACCCATTTGGCCAGTTCGGTGTTCAGCTGGGTGAGCGCCAGGAACACGTTCAACACGTCGGCACCCAGCAAAATCAAAAAGATCATGCCCGTGGCCGCAGCCGTGCCGTACATGCACTGCAGGAAGCCCCGGCCACGCAAACCACCCGAACGCCAGGCCACGAATGCGGTGGCCACGGTGCCGATGGCCGCCGCTTCGGTGGGGGTGAAGAACCCGCCGTAAATGCCGCCGATCACCACCAGGAAAATCAGCAGCACGGGCCAGGTGTCCACCAGCGCTTGAAGTCGCTGACCCCAGCTGTAACGGTCGCCAGCAGGTGCATCAGCCGGGCTGACGCGGGCAATGATGGCAATGACCAGCATGTAACCCAGTGCGGCAAGCATGCCCGGCACGAAGGCCACCAAAAACAGCTTGGCAATGTTCTGCTCGGTCAGGATGGCGTAGATGACCAACGGCACAGACGGTGGAATCAAGATGCCCAGCGTGCCGCCTGCCGCGATGGCGGCGGTGGCAAACCGGCCCGAATAGTTGTGTGCCTTCATTTGTGGCAACGCCACCTGGCCCATGGTGGCCGCCGTGGCCAGCGACGAGCCGCAAATGGCACCGAAGCCCGCACACGCGGTCACACCGGCCATGGCCATGCCGCCACGCCAGTGCCCGATGAACGCGTTGCCCGCCTGGAACAGCGCACGCGACAAGCCGCCATGGGTGGCAAACTGACCCATCAACAGGAACAGTGGCACGACAGACAGGTCGTACACCGAAAAACGTGCGTAGGCAGCAGTTTTGAAGTAATTGAGCAGCGGGTCCACGCCGGCCACGAACCCGTAGCCGATGGACCCTGCCAGCAACATCGCCATACCGATGTGCACCCGTGCCGCCAGCAGCAGCAGCATCACCCCGAACATCAGGGCACCCCATTCGATACCGGTCATGGCAGCAGCTTTCTCAGGTTGTCATTGGCTGCGTACAGCGCGGTCAAGGCCAGCAACACGAATGCGGGCACAAAAGGAACGTAGCTCCACCAAGTGGGGATGTTCAGCATCATCGATGCGTCAAAGTTGGCCTTCAGGTCCAGCATGCCGACCCACAACCGCCATGCGATGACGATCGAAAAGAACGCCATGATCAGGTTGGCGACCAAGTCAAAGAAGGCGTTGGTTTTGGGCTTGGCGTTGGCCGTGAAAAAGTCCACGATCACGTGCGCACCGATCCAGTGCGCATACGGCAGGGCCAGCGCCACGGCCACCGCACTCAGCATTTGCACCAGTTCGTAGTCGCCGATCAGCGGCTTGTCGAACACCGAGCGGCCCACGATGCTCCACAGCGACATCAGCGCCAGCATGACCAGCGTGACGCCCGATACGAAGGCCGTGGCCTTGCAGGCCTTGTCCAGCACCAGGCCATAGCCTGTGTACTGTTTGCCTGTTTCACTTACAAGAACTTCAGCCAAGGGGTTGTCTCCGCATGCGGCACGTTGTCAGCCGGGGGCAGTGGCTTTGAACGTTGAGGTGGGTTAAAAAAGGGCGGGGAAAACCCCGCCCTCGCATGTCATCAAGTGGCGTGGCTCACTTGGTGTATTGCTTCACCAGCGCGTTGGCATCGTCCAGCATGGCTTTGCCGTTCAGGCCGCGCTTGTTCATGTCCTCTACCCAGGCATCGTCCAGCGGATCGGTGGCTTTCTTCCAGCGTGCCAGTTCGGCAGGGGCAATCTGGGTGATGGTGTAACCAGCGGTATCGACAAACGCTTTGCGACCGGGCACGTCATTGCCTTCCTGGGTGGAGCCCAGGAATGCCGACAACTCGCGGCCCGAGTTTTTGTCAATGACGGCCTTCAGGTCTGCGGGCAGCGACTCGTACTTGGCCTTGTTCATGGGCACCACGAACACGGTGGTGTACAGGGCGGGGGAGTCTTTCTGGGTTTCGGATGCGAACTTGGTCAGCTCGTGCACCTTCAGGCCAGGGGCCACTTCATAAGGAATGACGGCACCGTCGATCACGCCTTTGGACAGCGCTTCAGGCACCTGTGGCACGGGCATGCCCACAGGGGTGGCGCCCATCATGCCCAGCATTTTGGTGACCGTGGCGGTGGGGCCGCGCACTTTCAGGCCCTTCAGGTCTTCCATCTTGGTGATGGCTTTGTTCTTGGTGAAGAACACCCCTGGGCCGTGCACGTGGATGGCCAGCAGTTTCACGTCTTTGTATTCGTCCTGGGCGTATTTCTGCACGAAGTCCCATGCGGCGCGGCTGGTGGCACCGGCGTTGGTCATCATGAAGGGCAACTCGAACACCTGCGAGCGGGCAAAACGACCGGCCGAGTAGCCTGCCACCGTCCACACCACGTCGGCCACGCCGTCTTTGGCCTGATCAAACAGCTGGGGTGGCGAGCCACCCAGCTGCATGGCGGGGTAAATCTGGCAGTTCAGGCGGTTGTTGGAGTCCTTGGCAATGTTGTCGCACCAGGTGGCCATCATTTTGGTGTGCTGAATGGACTGTGGGCCCAGGAAGTGGTGCACTTTGAGTGTCACGGTTTGGGCTTGTGCGGCCCAGGCGGTGCACAGCAGGCCAGCGGCCACGGCGGTTTGCTTCAGGAATCGGTTCATGCGTTGTCTCCTTGGTTGGAATGGATCGTGAACATGCAATATGTTACCTATTGCAGCCCCTTCTATCGCTGGGGTTTTCCCTGTGAAGGGTTGTCTAAGCGTTTGAAAATGAACTATTTTGCGTCGCTGTCGGTTGCTTGACTGCGTGCGCACTGTGTTTGCTCAAAAATTCTATCAGTATACGCATCATCAGTGTGCGTATCAATATTTTGTGGTGAGCATAGTGTGCGTGCCGCCAAGCATCGAAGCAAGCGCGGGTTCGACATTAGCTGTTATGTCAGATTGACATAGCAGGCAACACGGTAGCGCGGCAATCGCCGAACCCGATGCGGGCCGCGCCGTCGCGTTGACACCAGCCGCGCATCGTCACTTCATCGCCGTCCAGCAGGAAGGTGCGCTGGCTGCCGTCGGGCATGGCCACCGGCAACTTGCCGCCTTGGGTCAGCTCGATCAATGCGCCTGCCTGGGTCGATTCAGGGCCAGACAGCGTGCCGGTGCCCAGCAAATCGCCGGGTTGCAGGTTGCAGCCGTTGACGGTGTGGTGCGTCACCATTTGGGCCAGCGTCCAGTAGGCGTGGCGGTAGCTGGTGGTGCACAGCACGTGGGTGGCTTGGCCTTGCTGGCGCATGGCTTCGCTGGCGATGCCGATGTCCAGCTGGATGTCGAGCGCACCTTGCTGGCGGTTGGCGTCGCTGGCCAGGTAGGGCAGGTCGTCCCATTTGTTGTCGGGGCGTTCCATGGCCACGCGGTAGGGGGCCAGGGCTTCCATGGTCACCACCCAGGGGGACAGGGTGGTGCTGAAGTTTTTGGCCAGAAACGGCCCCAGCGGCTGGTACTCCCAGGCCTGGATGTCGCGTGCCGACCAGTCGTTGAGCAAGCAGATGCCGAACACGTGGTCTTCGGCTTGGCCGAGTGCAATGGGCTCGCCCAGTGCGTTGCCGGTGCCGACGAACACGCCCAGCTCCACCTCCCAGTCCAGCCGCTTGCACGGGCCGAACGTCGGGCTGGTGGCGCCGGGTGGCATCGTCTGACCATTGGGGCGACGGAGGCCGTGGCCCGACACCTGCAGGCTGGACGAGCGCCCGTGGTAACCAATGGGCACCCAGGTGTAGTTGGGCATCAGTGGGTTGTCAGGGCGGAACAGCTTGCCGATGTGGGTGGCGTGGTGGATGGAGGTGTAGAAGTCGGTGTAGTCACCCACACGGGCGGGCAGCCGCATCTCGACGTCCGCTTGGCCGTGCAGGCAGGCGCTGACCTGGGTTTGCACGGCGGCCGACGCATCGGCCTTCAGCAAGGCAAACACAGCGTGGCGCAATGCCTGCCACGCCGCTGGCCCAATGGCCATCAATGGGTTGAGGGCATCGGCCGCACCGGCCTGCGCAGTTGACAGCGCCAGGCCTTGCAACAGGCCGGTGGCTGCCAGGGCGGGCAGGTCGAGCACATCGCTCCCGATAGCAATGCCTGCCCGCCAATCAAGCGCTGGAGTCGCTTTGGGCTTGAAAATGCCGAACGGCAGGTTCTGGATGGGGAAGTCGGTGCCCGCTGCGTTGGCGCTGGCCAGCCAGCTGCGGGTGGCGGGGTCGTGCGTGTGGTTCAGTGTCATGTGGTCGGTGGGCGTGTGGGTTGCCTGGTGGGCCTGGGTGTGTGGGGGCTCAGCCGCTCAGGCTGGGGTGCCTGCCGCCAGCGTATTCTGGCGTGCCAGCGCAATGGCCTCGGCCAGCACGGCGCGGTCGCCCACGTGGTTGGCCAGGATGAGGGCCAGTTTGGCCACCAGGGTGTCGGCCTGGTCGTCGGTCAGGTCGCGCTGGGCGTGGATCAGCTCTTCATAAAAGCTGTCTGGGTTGACGATGTTGGGTTGGTTGTTCAGTGCCATCGGTGTGCTCCGTTCGGTACCAGTGTGTTGTATGGGGCGGCGAATCAATGTGTCGCCGGATCAGGCCATGGCCAGTGCGCGGCGCAGGGCGGCAGTGGCTTGCGCCGCGTCAAAGTTGCGCCAGCGGGCTGCCACGTGCTGGTCGGGGCGGATCAGGTACACGGTGCCGGGTTGGCCATCGTAACGCTGGGTCAGCACGCCTTGCGTGTCTTGAATGTCTTTGCCCACTTCCAGCACGCGGGCAGTGATGTTGCCCACGCTCACGGGTTGTGCACCGGGGCCGAAGCTCAGCAGCACAAAACCGTCGCCCAGCTGGTTGAGCAGCCAGGCGGCCTGGCCATTCACCTGAACAGGCGCATCGGCGCAGTTGGTGCCGGGGGTCATCGTGCCTTCAAAAGCGCTGGTGTCAGGCGTGTTCAGGCTGGACGTGACGTAGGGCGTGGGCGTGGACAGGCGGCCGCTGTTGACCAGCGGGCGTGCAAACGGCTCGGTGCGCGCCAGCTCCAGCACCGCGTTGCGCAGGCGCAGCGAGGTGCGGCTTTTGGGCGTGATGAAGTCGGTGGAGCGGGTGCTGTTCAACAGGTTGTCGTCAGCCGCGTAGGCGCGCTCTTCGTGGTAGGTGTCCAGCAGGGCCAAGGGCGCGTCGCCGTCGATCACGGCTTTGAGCTTCCAGGTGAGGTTGTCGCAGTCCTGCACGCCGGTGTTGGCGCCGCGTGCGCCGAAGGGCGACACCTGGTGCGCCGCGTCGCCCATGAAAATCACGCGGCCGTGGCGGAAGTTGTCGATGCGGCGGCACGCAAACTGGTACACCGACACCCACTCCAGCTCGAACTGGGCGTCCGGGCCCAACATGGCCTGGATGCGGGGAATGACCTTTTCGGGTTTCTTTTCTTCGGCGGGGTCGCAGTCCCAGCCCAGCTGGAAGTCGATGCGCCAGACGTTGTCGCACTGTTTGTGCAGCAACACGCTCTGGTTGCGGTGAAACGGTGGGTCGAACCAGAACCAGCGCTCGGTCGGAAAGTCGGCCTTCATGACCACGTCGGCAATCAGGAAGCGGTCCTGGAAGAAGTGGCCGGTGAAGTCGGCCCCGGTCAGGCGGCGGGTGTCGCTGTTGGCGCCGTCGGCGGCAATGACCCAGTCGGCCTGCAGCTTGAACACGCCATCCGGCGTTTCCACGGTCAGCGTGGCCACGTCGTCGCCGGTGTTCGAGGTTTGGTCCAGACTCAGCAGCTTGTGCTTCCAGCGCAGGTCCACCAGTGGTGAGGCATCGCACATCTCCACCAGCTTCTCTTCCAAATAGTACTGCTGCAGGTTGATCATGGCCGGCAGCTTGTGGTCGCTTTCGGGCAGCAGGTCGAACTGGTAGGCCAGTTCGTTGTGGAAGAACACCTTGCCCACTTTCCACTGTATGCCCCGGTCGGCAAAACCCTGGCCCACACCCAGGCGGTCCCAGATTTCAAGCGGGCGCTTGGCGTAACACACCGCCCGCGAGCCGATGCTGACGGTGTTGTTGTCGTCCAGCACCACGCACGCCAAGCCGCGTGCCGCGCAGTCCAGCGCCTGCGTCAGGCCAATGGGCCCAGCGCCGATGATGACCACGGGGTGGCGCTTGACTTCACCCGCCTGCTGTTCGGGGCTTTGGGTGTAGGCAAATTCGGGGTAAGTGTAGGTTTGTTGCATGGCAGATCTCCGGGCGTGGCGGTGGCTGGGCTGTCGCGGGTTGGGCACTGAGTGGACGCCTTGGGCGTGGCTCACCCGCGCTCACGCCGCCCAGTGGGCGCGTGAATCGGGTTGGGTGGGTGTGCACCTGAACGGGTGCAGTGGGCGCTGGCCGAGGGCGGCAGGGGCGGGCACGCCCGTCGGGCATGTGCTGTGGCTGCCGCAGGGGCTGCGCGGCTGGATCAGTCCAGCGCGGTGAACTCTTTTTCGTGCATCCAGGCGGCGTGCTTGGGGGCGCGTTTGGTTTTGCTCCACTCTTCCAGCATGTCCCACTTCACTTCGTCGAGCTTTTTGTACATCTCGGGCGTGCCCACATCGGCAGCCAGCTCCAGGCGGTGGCCGTTGGGGTCGAAGAAGTAGATGCTTTTGAAGATGGTGTGGTCGGTGGGGCCAATCACTTCAATGCCGCTGGCTTCCAGCTTGGCTTTGGTGGCTTCGAGCGTGGCCATGCTGTCGACCTTGAAGGCAATGTGTTGCACCCATTCAGGGGTGTTGGGGTCGCGGCCCATGGGGGCGCAGGCGGGCAGCTCGAAGAAGGCCAGGATGTTGCCCTGGCCCGCATCCAGGAACAGGTGCATGTACGGATCGGGCGCTTTGGTGGAGGGCACCTGGTCTTCGGCAATGGCCAGCACGAAGTCCATGTTCAAGTGCTTGACGTACCACTCCACGGTTTCCTTGGCGTCGTTGCAGCGGTAGGCCACGTGGTGAATGCGGTCGATTTTCATGATTTGTCTCCTGTTATTTGATAGCTGTTACCGCTTTTATATGAAGCGGTAGTGGCACTTTTGAATGGATGGTTCAGTTGGAAATTTGATAGCAGACATGGTGGCCTGCCAGCCGCTCAGCCTTCCAGCGCCTTCCACATGGCCACGTCGCGCTCGGCCGTCCAGATGCGTGGGTCGGGGTACTGCGTGGCTTCGTCGTAGGCGCGGGTCACGTCAAACGGCATGCAGTGGTTGAAGATGACCCAGTCGCCGTATTTCGGTTGCATGGCGGCAAACGTGCGCTCGTACACCTTGCGCAGGTCTTCGCCTTTTTCGGCACCGGCCTGCACGTTGCTGTACAGATCTGAAATGAAGGCACGGGTACCGGCCAGGCCAGCTTGCACCTGCTCAGGCGTTTGCAGCGCGGCACCACGGCCGGGCACCAGCTTTTCTGGGTTCAAAGCCGCGATGTTGTCCAGCGTTTGTGGCCAGTCTTTGAAGTAGGCGTCACCCGCGTAGGGGGTGGCGTCAAATTCCACCAGGTCGCCGCTGAACAGAATCTTCTCTTGCGGCAGCCAGGCCACGGTGTCGCCCTTGGTGTGGCCACGGCCCAGTTGCAAAATTTGCACTTCCAGCTTGCCCAGCCAAAGGGTCATCTTGCCGGTGAAGGTGATGGTGGGCCAGGTCAGGCCGGGGGGCACACTTTCCACGTTCTGGAACAGGCGGGGGAAGCGACCGATTTCGCTGGCCTTGTCGAACTCGCCACGCTCCACGATCAGGTCGTAGGTGTCCTGGCTGGCAATGATCTGCTCGGGCTCATACGCACTGGCACCCAGCACGCGCACGGCGTGGTAGTGGCTCATCAGCACGTATTTGATGGGCTTGTCGGTCACCTCGCGGATGCGGCGGATCACGTCTTGCGCCATCACTGGGGTGGCCTGTGTGTCGATGACCATGACCGCGTCGTCGCCAATGATGATGCCGGTGTTGGGGTCGCCCTCGGCCGTGTAGGCGTAGGCATGGTCTGACAGTTTGTCAAAACTCACCTTTTTCACTTCAAGGTCGGCGGCGGAGGCAAAGGTTTTGGTGCTGGTCATGTGTGGGGTGTGTGGGTGTGTTGATGAATTCGCTATTGACTAATGCGTTTGATCAATGTCAAGCGATTGTCGAGATGGCGTTTGTTTTTGTCAAATGCATTTCATTAGGTACAAACCCTGACGGATGTTTTCTGCTGCGGGCAGCATGATGGTGTGGCCACTTTGACCGCACGGGGTGGCCGTCAGCGCGGGCTCGTGATAGCGTTGCAGCGCCCGATTCCGACAGTGGCCAGGCCCCATGGTCCTGCCGCGCAACGGGCAAGTCAATGGCGGCGTCTTTCTTGAAAGGCATGGCATGTTCCAGGTACGTATTCACGGACGAGGCGGGCAGGGCGTGGTCACCGGCGCTGAAATGCTCTCCATCGCGGCTTTTCTGGGGGGGCGGCACGCGCAGGCGTTTCCCAGCTTCGGCTCCGAGCGCACAGGAGCCCCGGTGGTGGCGTTTTGCCGCATGGACGACCGCGAAATCCGCCTGCGCGAGCCCATCATGCAACCCGACGCGATCATCATCCAGGACGCGACGTTGCTGCACCAGGTGGATGTGTTCAGTGGCCTGAAAAAAGACGGCTACATCCTCATCAACACCACCCAGACGTTCGAGCAGCTGGGGCTGGGCGAGTTTGTGAAGGGCTTTCAGTCCGACCACCTGCTGACCGTGCCCGCATCCGAACTGGCCATTAAACACGTGCGCCGCCCGGTGCCCAACGTGCCGCTGCTGGGTGCGTTTGCGGCGTTGGGCTCGCTCATCTCGTTACAGGCCGTGCACGCGGCCATTGCCCAGAAGTTCAAAGGCGCGGTGGCACAGGGCAACCAGGCTGCGGCCACCGAGGCCTACGACATCGTGATGGAACAGGAAAGAAAGGCAGCGGCCCACCATGCTTGAACAATGCGAAGGCTCGCACGCCGTGGCGCGTGCCGTGGCGCTGAGCCGCCCGGAAGTGATTTGCGCGTACCCCATTTCCCCGCAAACGCACATCGTGGAAGGGCTGGGCGAAATGGTGAAGTCGGGCGATCTGACGCCGTGCGAGTTCATCAACGTCGAGTCTGAATTTGCCGCACTCAGCGTGGCCATCGGTGCCTCGGCGGCCGGGGCCAGGGCCTACACAGCCACGGCCAGCCAGGGGCTGCTGTTCATGGCGGAGGCCGTTTACAACGCGTCCGGCCTGGGCCTGCCGATTGTGATGACGGTGGCCAACCGCGCCATCGGGGCGCCCATCAACATCTGGAACGATCACACCGACAGCATGGCCATGCGCGATGCGGGGTGGATTCAAATTTTTGCCGAAACCAATCAAGAGGCGCTGGACCTGCACATACAGGCGTTTCGCATTGCCGAAGAACTGTCGTTGCCGGTCATGGTGTGCATGGACGGTTTCATATTGACCCACGCCTACGAGCGTGTTGACATGCCCGAACAGGCACAGGTGGATGCCTACCTGCCGCCCTACGTGCCACGCCAGGTGCTGGACCCGGCCGAGCCCGTCACCATCGGTGCCATGGTGGGGCCGGAAGCCTTCACCGAGGTGCGCTACCTGGCCCATGCCAAACAGTTGCAGGCGCTAGACTTGTTGCCGCAATTGGCGACTGAATTCAAACAGGTGTTCGGGCGCGAATCGGGCGGGCTGGTCAGGCCTTACCGCATCGACGATGCCGAGACCATCGTCATCGCCCTGGGGTCGGTGCTGGGCACCATCAAAGACACGGTTGACGAGCTGCGCGAACAGGGCGTGAAGATAGGTGTGCTGGGCATCACCTCGTTCAGGCCCTTCCCTATCGAGGCCATCCGCGCGGTCACGGGACATGCCCAGCGCGTCGTGGTGATTGAAAAATGTTTTGCCGTGGGCATTGGCGGCATCGTGTCGCGCGATGTGCGCAGCGCCGTGCAAAGCCGCCCCCAGCCGGTGTACGCCGTGGTGGCGGGCTTGGGCGGGCGGGCCATCACCAAGGCATCGCTGCACAAGCTGCTGATGCAAGCCGTGGCAGATCAGCTGGAGCTGCTGACCTTTCTGGACCTGGACTGGGGCGTGGTCAACCGCGTGCTGGAGCGGGAAAAGCAGCAACGCCGCAGCGGCCCGGTGGCCGAAGGCATCTTGCGTGACATGGGTATGGCGGCACCGCCAACTGCAAACGCATCTGCAAGTGCAACGGCAGCCGTCGCACCTGCAGCCGCATCCGTTCCGGCAGCCACCTCTGCGCCCCTGTCAGATGCCAGCGGCCCGACTGCCGCTCCTTTGTCCCCCACCCGGTGAGGCGCGCCATGGCACACACACCTGTCAAGTTCTACCAGACCGGCACCTTCACCGTCGGCAACCGCCTGCTGAGCGCCGAGCAGCGCAGCGTGCAGGCGGGCGCGCAGCGCAACAACTCGCTCAACTCGGGCCACCGCGCCTGCCAGGGCTGTGGCGAAGCGCTGGGCGCGCGCTACGCCATCGACGCGGCCATGGCAGCGACCAACGGCCAATTGATCGCAGCCAACGCTACGGGCTGCCTGGAGGTGTTTTCCACGCCGTACCCCGAAACCTCGTGGCAAATACCGTGGATCCATTCGCTGTTCGGCAACACCGCTGCCGTGGCCACGGGCATTGCCGCCGCCATGCGCGTGAAAGGCCGAGCGGACGTGCGCGTGGTGGCCCAGGGTGGCGACGGTGGCACCACCGACATCGGGTTTGGTTGCCTGTCAGGCATGTTCGAGCGCAACGACGATGTGCTCTACATCTGCTACGACAACGAGGCCTACATGAACACGGGCGTGCAGCGCTCCAGCGCCACGCCACCGGCTGCGCGCACGGCCACCACCATGTCAGTGGGGCCGCATCCGGGCAACGTGTTCGGTCAGGGCAAGTACCTGCCGCAAATTGCCATGGCGCACGAAATTCCCTACGTGGCCACCGCCACCGTGGCCGACCTGCGCGACCTGGAATACAAGGTCACCAAAGCCATGGGCATGCACGGCGCGCGTTACATCCACATTTTTGTGCCGTGCCCGCTGGGCTGGGGCGCGGCCTCGCACGACACCATTCGGCTGGCCCGGCTGGCGCATGAAAGCGGGTTTTTCCCGGTGTTCGAGGCCGAGCGGGGCGAGCTGACCGGGTCGTCCAAAATCCGCCACCGCGTGCCCGTGGAAGACTTTTTGCGGCCACAGAAGCGGTTTGCCCACCTGTTCGGCCCCACGCTCGATACCGCCACCATCGCCCGCTTGCAGGCATTGGCCGACCGCAACATCCGCCGCTACCAGCAGCTGGATGAGGCGGCGTGATGAACGTGGCCAGCGCAGAGCCGAATGGACAAGGCGGATTGAGTAATCGGACTGATCAATGCTGTCCGCGTGACGCAGTCCGAGCAACGCGAGCAGACAGAAATGCTATTTTGGTTGTAGCTGTCAGCGCATGAAGATAAAGCGGCAGAAGCCTTTTTGATTCAAAGAATGGAGTGACCATGCAAAAACCCTTTGCCATCACCCTGGACGTGGGCAGTTCGTTGGCCAACCACACCGGCTCGTGGCGCAACACGCGCCCGGTTTACCTGGATCGCCTGCCGCCCTGCAACCACCAATGCCCGGCGGGCGAGAACATCCAGGGCTGGCTGTTCCACGCCGAATCGGGCCACTACGAAACCGCGTGGCGCACGCTGGTGGCAGACAACCCGTTTCCCGCCGTCATGGGCCGCGTGTGTTACCACTCCTGCGAAGGCGCGTGCAACCGGGCCAAGCTGGATGCGCCGGTGGGCATTAACTCGGTCGAGCGCTTCCTGGGCGACCAGGCCATTGCCAAAGGCTGGCAGCTCGACCCCGCTGCGCCACCCACGGGCAAGCGGGTGCTGGTGGTGGGCGCGGGGCCATCTGGCCTGTCAGCGGCCTATCACCTGGCGCGGCTGGGCCATGAGGTGACGGTGCGCGAAGCCGGGCCGCTGCCCGGCGGCATGATGCGCTTTGGTATTCCGCAATACCGCCTGCCCCGCGACGTGCTGGATGCCGAGGTGCAACGCATCGTCAACCTGGGTGTGCGCATCGAATACAACGCAAAAGTCACCAGCGTGCTCGAAGCCCGCCAGCAGGGCGGCTTTGACGCGGTGTTTCTGGCGGTGGGCGCACACATCGCCAAGCGGGCGTTCATCCCGGCGGGCGATTCGGCCAAGGTGCTCGATGCCGTGTCGGTGCTGCGCAGCATGGAAGGCGAAGACAAACCCATGTTGGGGCGAAAAGTGGTGGTGTACGGCGGTGGCAACACTGCCATTGACGTGGCGCGCACGGCCAAGCGCCTGGGCGCCACCGAAGCCATCATCGTCTACCGCCGCACGCGCGACAAAATGCCTGCGCACCCCTTTGAAGTGGAAGAGGCGCTGCAAGAGGGCGTGCTGATCAAATGGCTGTCGACCATCAGCCAGGCCGGCGAGTCGAGCATCACCGTTGAAAAAATGGCGCTGGACGACAAAGGCTTTCCGCAACCCACGGGCGAGTTTGAAACGCTGGCAGCCGACTCGGTGGTGCTGGCGCTGGGCCAGGACGTGGACCTGTCGCTGATTGACGGCGTGCCGGGTTTGAGCGTGGCAGACGGCGTGGTGCAGGTCGATGCCCACATGATGACAGGCCACCCCGGCATCTTCGCCGGGGGCGACATGGTGCCCGCCGAGCGCAACGTCACGGTGGCCATCGGGCACGGCAAAAAAGCCGCGCGCCACATCGACGCCTGGCTGGCTGGCAGCACCTACACCCCCGCGCCACAACACGAACTGGCCAGTTTCGACAAACTGAACACTTGGTACTACAGCGACGCGCCCAAAACCATGCGGCCCATGCTGGACATCATCCGACGCCAGTCCACCTTCGAAGAGGTGCAAGGCGGGCTGGACGAAGGCACCGCGCTGTTCGAGGCGCGCCGCTGCCTGTCGTGCGGCAACTGCTTTGAATGCGACAACTGCTACGGCGTGTGCCCCGACAACGCCGTGACCAAACTCGGCCCCGGCAAACGCTTTGACTTCAAGTACGACTACTGCAAAGGCTGCGGCATGTGCGCCCAGGAGTGCCCGTGCGGGGCGATTGCGATGGTGCCTGAAGAGACGTGAGGTCGTCTGGCCACGGCCTCGCCAGACGACAATCCGGGTGGTACCGCTCAAACAACTGATGAACATGGCCCATTTTTCTGAAGACGACGAAACCAGCCCTGATGCGCCCGCCCGCACCTCGCGAGGCATCCAGAGTGTTGAAGTCGGGGGGCAGTTGCTCAAAGCCCTGGCCCGCTCGGGCCGTCGCATGGCCTTGAAAGACCTGGCGCGCGATGCCGACATGACGCCTGCCAAGGCGCACCCCTATTTAGTCAGCTTTGGCAAGCTGGGACTCATCGAGCAAGACCCGGTGTCCGGCCACTACGGTCTGGGCCAATTGGCTGTGCAGTTGGGCCTGATCAGCTTGCAACAGGTAGACCCTGTGCGCCTGGCCATTGCCGAGCTGCCTGCGCTGGCGCTGGCCATGGGGTGCACCGTGTCGGCGGCGGTGTGGGGCGGTGCGGGGCCCATCATCGTGCGGGTGGAAGAGGGGCCGCGCGCGGTGAACATCACCATGCGCCACGGCATCCCGGCATCGCTGCGGCACACCGGCACGGGCAAAGTGTTTGCGGCCTTCATGCCCCCGGCGCAAATCCAGGCTGCACTGGTGGCCCAGGGCGAGCCCGATGCCTGGGGCGACCCCACCTTTGACGCCGAACTGGCCCGCATTCGCGAGCTGGGCCTGAGCCAGGTGAACGAGGAGCTGATTGCCGGCATCAGCGCCATGGCGGTGCCGGTGTTCGACGGGTTTGGCCGCCTGGCGCTGGCCATCGCGGTGATGGGCCCATCGGCCGACATCGACCTGAACCCGGACAGCCCCCAGGCCAAGGTGCTGAAGACCTTGGGGCAGAACCTGTCATTGCGTCTGGGCGCACCCGCTTCCGCTTGAAAGCCCCCCAGCCTGTGTGCTGCCTTGCACCCACCACAGCAAGGCTGAAGGCGGCTACGCTGTACCGTATTGACCCCTTGAATACCCGTTGAACCGAAAGGCACACCCATGTCAAACATCTACACAGACAACTCCCTCTCGATAGGCCGCACCCCGCTGGTGCGCCTGAACCGCATCACCGCAGGCGCAGGCGCCACGGTGCTGGCCAAGATAGAAGGCCGCAAC
>JAVBXK010000008.1 GCA_030824555.1 bacterium | reverse complement strand
TGGCACCAGGGTGTCGGTGGCCACGTCTTTGAGGTAGACCTTGGTGGTGTCCGAACTTGCGTCCAGTGCTTCGTCGAAGCTGAGCACGAAGCTGGAAGTGGGCAGCACAGAGGCAGCATTTTCGGCCGGGGTGCTGCCTGCGCCGTCAAAGAGGGGGGCGGCCGTGTCGAGCACATACGCTTGGGACGACACCGTGCCGTCGTTGCCTGCTGCGTCGCTCACCTTGAGTTTGAGGGTGCTGGAGCCCGTGAGGGTGACGGGGGTCCAAGACAGTGCGGTGCCGGTGACCATGGCAGTGATGTCCACCCAGGTTGTGCCGTTGTCCAGAGAGCCAAACACCTTCTCAGAACCAGACAGCGTCGCACTCAACGTGGCACCTATGGTTTGACTGGCTTCGTTGGTGATCAGATCGGTCGAACTGGCCCCAGTGTCGGGACTGAATGACACGGCACTGAAGGTCTGGGTCGGGGCAGTCGTGTCAAGTTCGTATGCTTGGCTTGTCACCGCACCATCCACATTGGCACTGTCTGTGACCTTCAGTTTGAACGTGTTGCTGCCAGCCAGCGTGAGGCCGTTCCACGTCAACGTTGTGCCACTGACTTTGTTGGTGATGTCCGTCCAGGTTGTGCCTCCATCCAGCGAGCCCCAAACCACTTCTCCTACGGCCAGCACCGCACTCAGCGTGCCGCTGATTGTTTGGCTGGCTGTCTTGGTGATGAAGTCGGTGTTGCTGATGCCGGTGTCATCGCTCAGCGTCAGGCTGCCAAAGGTGGTTGCGCTGCGATAGCGGATGTACTCGCCATCCAGCACAAAGTTCCCGGGCACGTAGGTGCCAGTCAGCTGTATCTCCACCTCTGGTCCATCGGCTGTGGCGTCCGAATCGATGTAGAGGGTGGTCACCCCGCCACTGCTGCTGACTTGCACCGAGTTGGCATCGACGGTGGTACCTGCCCCTGTGGTGACGGTGCCGCCTGCGGATGCCCGCCCAGTTACCTGGATGGCGTCACCTATACCGAAGTCGGCGATGGTGTCTACACCGAAGTCTGTGATGCCGGTGTACATCACATAACTCTCTTCCGTAGCGGTTTCCTCGGATGCGTAAAGGAATACGTCCTCGCCACCACCGCCTGTCAGCGTGTCAGCGCCCAATCCACCGACAAGCGTGTCGTCTGCGGTGCCTGTGGTGATCGTGTCAGCCCCATCTCCTCCGTACACAGCAGAATTCACTGAGCCGGTATCGGTGAATGAATCATTTCCGTCAAACAAATAATATTTAAGTGCACCACCAACAGGCGTGCCACTGCTGTTTACTTGAATTTGAGTGGCCGTATTGGCAAATACTGTGTTATTCCAGATGCCGTCAGGAAGGGCGTGACTGTCAAGAATCGCTATTTTCGAGTTATTGAAGTTGTTTGCACCAATTGCAAAATTGAATGCACCAATGGCGTATTCATTGAAAATTGCATAATCCGTGTCGGTGAACGTATTGCCAGAAGCAGATATGTTGACGCCTGCAAGCCCTTGGTAAACCGAGATGCCTGCCACATTGCCCAGCCCGTTTGCAGGGCCGGATATTGCATTGTTGGTGACGCTTGCGTCTCCCGTTTGCCGGAGCATGATGCCTGTGGCACCGTATACGTTGTTCACGAAGCTCAGGTTGCTGATGGTGTTGCCCGATATGGTGGCCGTGGTGCCTTTGCGGTCGTCGTTGCTGGAACCTATCTGCATGCCATTTTGGCCACTTTCACCGAGTATTCCCATACCGGTAATCTCGTTGTCCGTGATGGTCATGTTGAGCTTGGGACCCCAAGCAATGAGACCTGTCTTCTGGTAATCGAAAATCGTTGAATTCGTTACTGTGACATTCATCACCTGACTCAGTGCACTCCCCGCTTCAACCAGAATGCCGTAGTTTTCGCTGAATCCCCATTCGCCTTGGTTCACATCACTTCGGATATTTTTAACGGTGACGTTGTCGATGAGTGCATGGCTGTCCAATATGGCAATACCGAGAAAGTCTTTGTTGCCGTTGAACCCATCAACCACCGCCTGATCTCGTCCGTCAATGGTGATGTTCTTGATGGTCACAGTGCCACTTGCACCATCCGTGTCAACGTTGACAACCGGCATGCGCCAGCGACCGTTGTTGGTCAACTGGAAGGGGTCTACACCCTGAAGATCGGCAGAGTCGGGCGACTCGATGGTCACGCTGCCACTGGCCCCACCCAGCGCATCGATGGTCACGGCCTTGGTGACGTTGAACTGCCCCCGGTACGTGCCATCGTGGATCAGGATGGTGTCGCCATCTTTTGCAACAGCCAGGGCTTCTTTCAGGTTGAAGCCGTCGGCTGCATCGCCATCGGCATCCAGCGCGGTCTGGTCCACGTGGATGGTGGTGCTGGTCACCGTCACATCGGCATTCGTGGTGCTGGTGCCATCGTTCAGGCCCATGCGGATGGTGGCATCGCCATACGGCCTGTCGTTGCTGTAACCCACGTGGCGCACCACGTCTTGCACCAAGGCGCTGCTGGCATCGGCATCGAAGCTGATGTCCAGCTTGCCCGTGGCGCTGGTGTAGGTCCAGGTTGCAAACTGGGTGCCACCGGGGCTGCTCAGCAGTGTGCCGTTGGCATTGCTGCCTTGGGCCATGGCACCGCCTGTGGCAGTGAAGCTGCCGCCGGATGTGAAGCTGAACACATCTTGCGCACAACCATCTGCCGCGCCACCGGCTTTGATGCGCTGCACGCTCAACGTGCTGCCGTTCCAGTTGCCCGCTCCTGAATTGAGGGCACCCAGCTCCACGTCGCTGACCACTGCGCTGGCTGCTGCCAAGCCGTTGGCGGCGTTGGCCAAGGTCACGGTGTTGCCCGTGCCGCCGCTTGCACCATTCAGGTCCAGCACGGGTGCCGCGTTGGTGCCTGATGTGATCGTGCTGCTGTTGGCCGCCGTCAGGCTGCCTGAGGATGCCATCAGTGCTATGGACTCTGAAGCACCTGTATTCGTGTACTGCAGCGCCAGCCCGGTGAACGTGGCCACGCCACTGGTGGGTGTCAGCGTGACGGTGGTGCCTGCGCCATCGGTGTCGCCAGTGCCAGTCAGGCTGTTGACGGTGCCGTCCACCGTGCTGTCGGCGGGGTCCGTCACGCCCAGCACCACGGCTGTGGCGTAGTCCGTGTCAACCAGGTTGTCAGCATCCACGGCATTGACCACCGGTGCCGTGGTGAACGTGGTGGATTGAGCGCTGCCAATGGACGTGGGGTCGGGCTGCGTGCCAAAAATCAGCTTCGTCGCCACCACGTCAGGGTTCAGGTTGCTGATGGTGGCATCGGTCAGCGAACCGCTGGCTGCCGTCAGGGTGAAGTTGGCATCGGCATCCGATGCGGCGTTGTACTTCAGCCCACTGAACGTGGCCACGCCTGCCGTTGCGGCCACCGTGGCCGTGCCACCCAAGGTGCCGCTGCCGTTTTCTGTCAATACCACGTTGCCGGTGTAGCCGGTGTCCACGTTGCCCCGGGCATCCACAGCCTGCACCACAGGTTGGGTGCCGAACGCCACGCCGCTGGTCACCGTGCCGGATGGCCCTTGCGAATACGCAAGTTGGGTGGCCGTCACGTCGATGGCTGCACCCGCCCCGTTGGTCACCGCTGCCTGGCTGGCTGCCATGGTGGAGCTGCCTGCGCCCGTGGTGAAGTTGCTGTCACTGTCCACACTCAAGATCAGGGTGTGGCCTTCCACCAGGTCGTTGGTGCCGGTGTTGTCGTTGTAGTAGGCGCTGACGGTGTAGGTTTCGTTGGCCGCATCAGCCACCGAAATGCTCAGGCCAGAGAAGGTGATTTTGCCGGTGCCCGAGTCGTAGGTGCCTTGTACGTTGGTGGCATCGGGGCCGTTGAGCAAGAACACCATGGCACCGCGCTCGGCCTGTGTGGTGGTGCCCGACACATCCACCGTGAAGCTGGTGACCGTGGTGGCCACGCTGTCAGCCGTGCCCGCATCGGCAAGGGTGAAGTCCAGCAGACCCACTGCCGAGCCCGTGGCCACGGCGGTGGTGGCAAAGGTGCTGGGCTCGGTCAGTGTGGCGCTGGCCGTGACGGTGCTGGTGGTGTCTCTCTGGCCCGATACGGGAATGGTATTCCCGGTCAGGTCTGCAATGTTTCCGCCGGTAATCGGCCCATTCCAGTCATCGGCAGCAGCAAGGTTATAGGTGGTGCCACCCGTTGAAGTGGTGCCATTGTTGTTCAACAGCGTATCAACTGCCGTCTTGTCCCCTCCTGACAACGTAACCGTAAACGTCGTGGCATCGGCAATTTCAACTGCACCGGTCAGAGCTTGCGTACTACCGCCTTGCCCCGTGATGGTCAGCTTGGTCAAGTCAATATCGTTGTTCGCTCCCGACTGTTTGACCAGATTGCTGCCCGTCACCGTCAGTACACCGGTGCTGGCGTTATAGGTGGCGCTGCTGATAGAGGGTGTTTGAACGTTGATGACGTTGACATCGTTACCGGTCAAGTCGGCGTTTCCCGTGCCATGCCAATCGGCGGCCCCCGCGAGGTTGTAAGGGGTACTACCCGCTGAATTCGTGCCGTCCTTGTTGAGCAAGCCCTCGACATTGAGCTGGTCGATGGCATTGAGGGTGATGGTGAATTGTGTCGTGCTGGAGGCCGTGATGCCGCCGGTCTCGGTCAGTGTGTAAGTCTCCCCACCTTGCCCGGTCAGGGTCAGCTTGGTTTCGTCAACTGCGCCGCCGTCGGTCAGGCCGGTGCCTGTCACTACCAGTTGGTTGCTGCTGGCGTCGTAGGTCGCGGAAGTGATGGTGATGGTGTCAGCAACATTTGGGCGAACATTTGCGACCACAATATTATCTAATGAAAAAGCATAATTTCCGTTATTCCCCCCTGTATTCAATTCCACTAAAACTTTAGTGATGTTTGAGAAATTGAGGGCAATCGTTTGCTTGCTTTCTGCACTTGTATTGCCATTTGAATCGTTATACGGATCGGGAAGAGAATTGGTTGTTACTATGCCAACAAGGGTGTTGCCGTTGTATCCCTTGAAATCATATGTTGCCGAAGAGCCTTGCCCACTCCAGTTATAAACGATCAAGCTTGAAATATCGAATAGTTCATCATTTGAAAAACTAATCATCGCATCAGTTACTGAGCCTGTAGAACCAAAGCCTAACTCTTTTAGATTTCCATCATCAACCAAATCTGCGTTGGCGATAAAAACTCCACCAGAATTGGCAGAGCCGACCAGTGTAACTCCATCTTGTGTAATAGACGCCGAATTAACACTGCCGTTATAGTTGGCGGCATCTCCGCTGTTAATGGCGGCATATCCACTATCGAAGTTAAATGTGCCGCTGTAGCCAGCCAGTGTTGTTGAATAACTTTCAATATTAATGTATTCACTTTCAACGCTTCCACTGCTTTTTTCTAAAACCCAATCTCCACCTAAAGCACTATTTCCAGTTACATCATCCGACGCGCTCACATCTGCCTCTGTCGCTTGTGCCAGTTCCTCAATGAATTCCGCCCCCACCTGTCCTTCGGCCACATTGCAGCCGTACACCAGCAGGTCGCCTTCTTCGGTCAGTGCCTCTCCAATCCGGGCCAGCGCACTGGCGTGTTCGGCCAGGTTGCCGCTGCTCAGCGTCACGGTCCCCAGGTTGATGGTGCCGCTGCTCCCATGGCTCAGCAGATGAATGGCGTCCACACTGCCGGGGGCTTTCTGTGACAGCCAGTCGGCCATTTGCGCTAGCCCGTCACCCCGGCTGTCCAGCACCACCACTTCCACCCCGGAGCCCACGCCCTCGGCCAGGGTTTGCCAGTCGGCCACGTTGTCCAGCACAAAAGCCACTTCATGGCGCCCGCCAAGGGCCTGTGGGTCTGCGGCAGTGAACAGCGTGGCGGTGTGAACGTCGGGGGTGTGGGTGTTGGCACGGGTCATGGTTGTCTTCTTCGGGCGGGGGTGGTTTCAATGCGGGTTTCAGACGCCGAGCTGGCTCTGAAAATAATGAATAAAAACGGGTTTTGGCGCTTTTATTTATTGAGTTTTCAGCTACACAATTTGAAATATCAAAGGCTGGATGAAACCTCGCATGCGGGTGGCCATTCGTCTGGTGTGGCGTGGGCGCAGGTCTGCACCCAGTCCCGGGCGTAGCAATAGGTGGCCAGTTGCGCAAACGCCTGTACCGAGAGCTTGTGCAGCGCGGCGGCTTCAGCAATCAGGGCGAAGTCGTGTGGGTGAACGTTGAAGCCCTGAATGAACGGGTGCTCAAGCGCTGCCGGTTGGCAGGTGTGCAGCGGGGGTGGCGGTGGTGCAGGGCAGCTCATGTGGGCACTCCGGCAAGGGGGTGCCTCAAAGGCCAATGACTTTCAGCGCCATGGCTCTGGCGATCATTTGGGCGCGGTTGTCTGCTTGCAGCTTGTGGCGCGCGCTGTTGAGGTGAGAAATGACCGTTCGGGTGGTGATGTTGAGCGTGCGTGCGATCTCGGCATCGCGCATGCCCTGTGCGGCCAGCTGCAGGCATTCGCGTTCGCGTTGGCTGAGGTCTTTGGTGGCCGGGGGCGTCAAGTGCTTCAGGATGCGGCTGACCGCCGCATGCACGTAAATGGCCAGCAACTGACCATAGGGCAGCATCTGCAAGGTGCGTTCGTGCTCGGTGTCGGGGTCTGCATCGCGTGCAATGCCCATGCCGGCGATGGACGCGTTCGATGACACCACCGGGAAAATGGCACCGGCACCGACACCATGGCGCAAAGCTGCTTCCAGAATGGGGTGGGATTCGGGGCTGGCGAAATCAGCTTTTCTCCAGGCCAAGGGCAGGTGGTGTCGGAGGATGTGCAGTGAGGCCGGGTCAACCCGGAACCACTGACGCTCCTGGTAGGCCTTCATGTAGTCTGGGTCGTAGGTGCCCAGGAACACGGTTTTGGGTTCGGTGGCCAGCGCGTCTTCTCGCCAGGCCATGACGTACATGAACCCCTCGAAGCCCAGCTGCTCCACAACCTTTTGGGCGCGCTCCTTGAGGCTGTCAAGGTCGTGCGCATCCTTGACGGCTTCCAGGTCATGGGGGGAAATGATGATGGGCATGGGTCAGTTTTCAGCGAACGGATCAGTGAGCGTTCGATTCTGAAAAGGACGGACCGAAAAAGATATTGTCAGAACTGACAGTTTTTTGCCCAGCGTTCGCTCAAGAAACGGGTTGAGCCTGCTGCGCACATGAATGCGCTGTGCACGGGCAACAATTGGAAGCCTGCCGAGGGTGTTTAACCCACCCTCCCCGAGTTCAGTGCCACCCCCACCTGCAGCGCATCGACCACAGGCAGCACACAGCTTGCGAGCGCTGCATACACCCCATCAGCAGGCGCTCAGCCCACCAAAGGGAAAGCGAGACCAAGTGAGCCGGGACGGAGGACGACGCGCTTCACCACCCGGCCTCTTGCATGAACCTGGCGCACAGGTAAGGAGCCAATCTGGCGTATTCCACCACTGACAGGTTCATCTTGTCGGCAGCTTTGCGGATGAGTTCCATGTCAAGAGGGTGCAAGCTGTAAGCAGGCACCTCAAGATCCTCGTTCGCGTTCAAACTGCTCGGTTTTGCAGGCACGGGTTCAGGTGCTGCACAGGCTGCGGGCACTATCTCCTGCCTCAACATGGCAGACCGAGCCGCTGCGTACCATGCTGTTGCCAGTGATGATCCGGTTTTTGTACGCCAGGGTTCTGGGGGAGCAGGGCTGACTGCATCGAATGGTTCTGCCGGGTCCGCAGATTGGGCTACTTTCCCTGCCTCGCCAGCCCGATAGTTCTGCGTCACCCCACCCACCCCGAGTTGAACCCCACCCCCACCAGCTGCCCGACGACCACGGGCTGCAGGTAGCCCCCCAGCTCGACATACACGTTGTCAGCTGGCTGAGGATGCCCAGGCGGCACCGCATACACCGTGTTGCCCATCTTGAACAGCTCCACGTTGCGCACGGTGTCTACCTCGCCCGTCAGCTTGTGGCGGATCAGCGCATCGTGTACGCCCGCTGGTGCACCCTGCGCCGTGCTCGGTGTGATGGCCACCTCGTAGTCAGCCAGCGCACCCAGCCACACCGCCATGTCAGTGCCCGTGCCACCGTCGATCTCATCGTTGCCATTGCCACCCACCAGCACATCGTTGCCCGCACCGCCGAACAGCTTGTCTGCGCCTGAGTTGGCAGACCAGCCCGTGTCACCCAGTTTCTGGTTGCTGATCAGACTCACATTGCCCTGCGTATCCGTGATCTTGCTGGCATTCGTGCTGTAACGCGCCAGGGCCAGCCAGACTGCCGTCCACGAGCCGCCCTCATTGAGGTGGTTCACCCCAAGGTTGACAAGCTCGGTGGTGGCGCTGCCGCTGCCCCACACCCGGTTGATGACTGCAGCCACCTGGGTTGACAGGGGCTGTGCCGCAAACGGTGTTTGGCCCGCCGGTGTGCTGGCGTCGCTGAAGCGCACAAAGTAGGCGTGGGCCATGGCCCCCAGCTGCTCGCTGCTGTAGGTGCCCCCGCCGAAGTACCCCATCTCGGCCAGCGAAGGCAGCCGCCCTACCAGCGCCTGGGCCAGCAAGGCCACGTCTTTGACTGTTGCGTAGTCGTCGTACACCCAGGCCACGCGATCGTCTGTGACCAAGCCCGTGCCGCTGGGCGTGGTCCACTTGTCGCTGGCGCTGAAGCCCGTGCTGTCGGCCAGTTCGGTGCTGGTGGGCACGAAGCTGGCTTGCAGCTGGCCTTGCGCATTGAGCTTGAAGCTCCACGTACCCGCATCCGATGCGCCGCCTTGCAAGATGTCGTTGCCGTCCCCGCCTTGCAGCGTGTCGTTGCCGATGCCGCCCACCACGAGATCGTTGCCTTCGTCACCGAAGATCTGGTCGTCTCCGCCTTTGGAACCCACGGTGTCGTCACCCGCGCCGCCGTGGATGACATCGTCCTCTGGGCCGAGCACGATGAACTGGCGGCTGCCGTCACCGATCACATAGTTGCGACCCGTTCCCCCTGTTGCTGTGGTGGGGCCGATGATGATGGCGAATTCGACCAGGCTCAAATCCAGCACGGTGCCCGGTGGCAGGTTGCGCGCGTCAATGACCAGGGCTTCGCCACGTTGCGGGTTGGTGGCATCGTCTTCGCCGGTGCCGGTAGCACCGCGAATGACGATGGGTGCACTCGGAGGCATGGGTGTGCCGCCACCAGGAGGAGGGGCTACCGTCAACGTGATGGTGCGCACCGTCACCTGACTCTGATCGCCCACCGACGGCACATATTGATCGATGCCGTTGGCAATGATCTCTTGCATGGGGGCATCACCTTCAACTTTTGGGTCGGAGGCGGCAATGAGTTTCTCGCGCAGGGTTGGCTGTGTGCCTGTGCCACCAGTGCCCGTGCTGGTGGACTCGGAAACCAGCCCCACGCCCACGGGCAGGCTGACCTGAATGGTGGGTGTGCCTGCGCTGTCGCGGGCCAGTGGGATGTCGGCCAATGTGCTGTTGGGCGTGTTGGGGTC
>JAVBXK010000014.1 GCA_030824555.1 bacterium | reverse complement strand
GAAGCCCCGGTGGACGAGCGCGGCTTTGCCAACAGCGCCACCGTGATGGCCGAACAACTGGCACGCGGCGAGCTGCTGCCCGACATTGCGCCGGGTGACAAAGTCATCCTGCGTGGCGTCAGCCGCAGCGTGATGGCGGGCCAACGCATCGGCATTCTGGGTGCCAACGGCCAGGGTAAGTCAACATTGGTCAAAACCATTGCCCGCGAAATGGCGCCCATGGCCGGGCGCATCACCGAAGGCAAGGGCCTTTCCATCGGCTACTTTGCCCAGCAGGAGCTGGACGTGCTGCGCCCCGACGACAACCCGCTGCAACACATGGTGCGGCTGGCCAAAGAGGTGAGCCCCCAGGCCCGCGAGCAAGAGCTGCGCAACTTCCTGGGCAATTTCCGTTTCATCGGCGACATGGTGGCCCAGCCTGTAGGCACCATGAGCGGCGGCGAAAAGGCGCGGCTGGTGCTGTGCATGATCGTGTGGCAGCGCCCCAATCTGCTGCTGCTAGACGAGCCCACCAACCACCTGGACCTGACCACCCGCGAAGCGCTGGCCATGGCGCTGAACGAATTCGAAGGCACAGTGCTGCTGGTCAGCCACGACCGGGCCCTGCTACGCACCGTGTGCGACGAGTTCTGGCTGGTGGGGCGTGGCGGCATAGAGCCGTTCGAGGGCGACCTGGACGACTACCAACGCTACCTGCTGGACGAAGCCAAGCGCTTGCGCGAGCAGCTGAAAACTGACAACACTGATTCAGGAGCAAACTCTTCAATCAGCACAAGCGGGGAAGCACAAAAAAGCAATCAAAATGCCTCAAGCACAGGCAACGCCCCCCGGCTGAACCCTGCCGAGCAGCGCAAGCTCGACGCAGAGCGCCGCAAGCAATTGGCTGACACCACCCGCGCCTGGCGCAAAGAGCTCGAAAAGGCGGATGCCCGCATGCACGCCATCCAGACCGAAAAGGCCACGCTGGAAGACGCCCTCACCCGCCCCTTGCCCCCGGCCGAGCTGGCCACCGCAGGCAAAACCCTCAAAACCCTGGGCGACGAGCTGGAAGAACTGGAACTGCGCTGGCTGGAACTGGGCGAACTGATCGAACAGGCCGAAGCGGCGCACGCAGCCACGGCCTGATCTGCGTCAGACGAAAAAAAACCGGCATCGAGTGCCGGTTTTTTTGTGCCCAGTGAACTGGGTTGGGGCTATCAGTAGCTGCGACGTGCGCCACGGTCGGCATAACCGCCGCCACCGGAGCCGGGTTCTTTGGGACGGGAAATGTTCACCACGATCGAACGGCCACCAACGGACATGCCGTTCATGCTGTTGATCGCTGTTTCAGCTTCGGCAGCTGAACCCATTTCGACGAAAGCGAAGCCTTTGGAGCGGCCGCTGTCGCGGTCCATCATGACCTTGGCGGACATGACGTTACCGAATTCGGAAAAATTGTGACGCAGGGTGTCGTCGGTCACGGAGTAGGGCAAGTTGCCCACGTAGATTTTGCTGCTCATGCGAGAGCCCTTCAAGTGTGGCACACCGGATGTGAATACAAACGGTGGCCGAGTGATGCGCGGCATCAGAAAAGATTCCGCGCGAAAAAAGTGTGTTTATTGTTCCGCGCTCAGCACATGGCCGTGCGTGGGGAGCAGGTTTGCAACCAGCCCTGCGTGACAGCGAAAAGGCGAGCGCCTTCGCGTGAGTCAAACAACTGGTCAAAACGGAAAATGCGGTGGTGGGACGATTTGCCCTCACCGCTGGACACGGCGACCGAGGCACCGAAGCGGCCCGAATCAGTGAGGTGTGTCGCGGGCGAGACGACGTATTTGCCCGAGGAAAAAGTGTTTTCGGAAATCAAGAAAAAGAGGAAAAGTGAACAGCCGGATTGAAACTGGCCGCGTGTGTGCTGCAAAAACTGCCGGTAGCCTGCAGCACCACAGGACAACCGGGTCGATTGACATCGATACCCGCCGCAGACCCACACTGGCTGCGACACGAGCGGTGAAATCATCTCAGCTGCGATAACGGCTGGCGGTCACACCTGACTCTGCGGCGAATTATATTGTTTTAATTTATATAAAACCACTGCTTGATAACTTTATTTTTTCAAGCCTGCGCCATCAATTCAGCATGGCATCCAAGCCTTCAGTCAGCACCTTCAGCGGCGGCATGACGTCATCGTCGTCATCTGTTGCGGATGCATCGGGTGCCGCCGCCCATTCAGGGCCCAGGCCCAGGCGCTTGCCCACTTCAGCCGGGTACGCACAGGCCGGGTCATCGGCCTTGAGCCCCAACACCTCGATGCGTGCACGCCAGGCACCCAGATGAACCCAGCCCGCCGCGTCTGAAAACTCGGCCGATGCCAGGGGCTGTGGCACGTCGCGCAACGCCTCAATCAGTGGTTTGGGAAAGTTCCAGAGCTTGGCCAGTTCGGCCGACACGTCGCCGTAATGAAAACCCAGTTGGGCCTTTTCAAGTTCGGCACGCCCGGCGGCCAGCACGTTCATCTGGAGGTCCAGCGGGGCCACTGCGGCGGGCGCCACGGCATGCATCTGCAACTGCCCGATGCCATGCATCAGCCCCAGCGTGAACGCCAGGTCGCCGTTGCCACGGCCCTTGCGGGCCAGCCAGCGCGCCCCACAGGCGGTGTAGAGGTTGTGGCGCCAGAACTGCTTCAGATCGAGCCCCGCCGTGTTGCGAAACGCCGTCACCATGCCGTTGCCCAGCACCAGGTTGCGCACCATCACGAAACCCAGCATGCGCAAGGCATCGTCCACCGTGCCAATGGTGCGCGACACGTGAAAGTACGCCGAATTGGCCAAGCGCAGCAGCTTGGCCGTCAGCGCCGGGTCGGCCGCCAGCTGGCGGGCGATGTCGTCGATGGACGCGTCTTCGTCGCTGAAGCTCTCGATGAGCTTTTGTGTCACTTTGGGCACGGTCGGCAATTTGCCGGGCTGGTCTAGCAAGGTTTGGATGTCCATGTGGCGATGTCCCGTCGATGTCTGCGCGCCAAAGTGGCGCTTTGTGTGTCTTTTTGATTATGGCGTCGGTTGGGGTGGCTGGGTCAACGGTGGTATGTTCAGCAGCTGACCTTCTGGAGAGTTCACATGGCCACGCGTCGAAAAACCTCGCCCTCAGTTGCCGCGAAATCCGCCAACACCGCTGCTACAGCCAGGCCGACCACCGCAGCACCCTCGCCGGTGGCACCCGACGCGGGCCTGGGGGACGTGGGTGCCTACGTGACCGATGCCTGGCAGCGCACCTTCCTGTTCTGGGACACGCTGCTCAACCGTGGCAACAACTACATCGAGCACCTGGACCAGGGCACGCCACCACTGCTGAAGTTCGAGCACGAGGTGGTGTTGGACGGCAAAACCCTTGCCCCACCCTGCAACTACGCGCTGCTGCGCTTGGTGCCACCCGCCAGCATGCCGGTCAACCTGCAGGCACGTCCGGTGGTGGTGGTGGACCCCCGCGCAGGCCACGGCCCTGGCATCGGCGGCTTCAAGATGGACTCTGAAGTGGGCATGGCCATGAATGCGGGTCACACGGTGTACTTCGTCACGTTCCGTCCCGAACCCGAAGAAGGTCAAACGCTGTTCACGGTGATGGATGCCGAGGCCTTGTTCCTGGAGGCCGTGATCGAAAGGCACCCCAAGGCGGCCAAACCCGTGGTCATTGGCAACTGCCAGGCGGGCTGGGCCATGATGGCACTCAACTCGGTGCGCCCCGAACTGTTCGGGCCGCTGATGGTGATGGGTGCACCGTTGTCGTATTGGGCGGGCAGCTCGCAGCTCAACCCCATGCGCTACGCGGGTGCATCGCTGGGCGGGTCGTGGCTGGCATCGCTCACGTCCGACATGGGGGCCGACCGTTTCGACGGTGCGCACCTGGTCGACAACTTCGAAAAGCTCAACCCCGCCAACACCTTCTGGAACAAGTACTACAACCTGTGGTCGAAGGTGGACACCGAGGCCGAGCGTTTTCTGGAGTTTGAACGCTGGTGGGGTGGTTTTTTCCGCATGACCGGCAGTGAAATCGAAGCGATTGTGGAAAACCTGTTCGTGGGCAACCGCCTGGCGCGCGGCACCATGAAGGCAGGTGACCGCACCATCGACCTGCGCAACATCACCGCGCCGGTGGTGGTGTTTGCATCGTGGGGCGACAACATCACCCCGCCGCCACAGGCGCTGGACTGGATCATCGACACCTGGGGCGACGAGCGGGCCATTGCCGCCGCCGGGCGCACCATCGTGTACGTGCTGCACGAAAGCGTGGGGCACTTAGGCATTTTTGTGGGCGGCGAAATTGCCCGCAAGGAGCACGATCAGCTGGTGTCCTCGCTCGACATCATCGAAAGTCTGCCGCCCGGCCTGTACGAAATGAAGCTGCGCGACAAAGCCGGCCTGGCCGAACTCAGGTGGGACGAGCTGGAACCCGGTGCCTACACCGTGCACTACGAGCACCGCACCATGGACGACATCAAGGCGCTGAACCCCGAAGGGCGCGAGGAAGAGGCGCTGTTTTCCACCCTCAGCAAGGTGTCGGAGATGAATGCAGACCTGTATAAAAAGTGGATACGCCCGTGGGTGCAGATGACGGCTTACCGCCCGGTGGCCGATGCACTGGGCAAACAGAACCCGCTGCGTCTGCAGCGGCAACTGCTGTCCGACCAGATGCCGCTGGCCCCCTTCATCCGTCAGGGGGCGGAATGGGCCCGCACCCACCGGACACCCATTGAAGCCGATCACCCGTTGCGCGCGGTTGAAAAGCAAATGGCGGCCCGCATCACGCAAGAGCTGGACAAGTTTCGCGACCAGCGCAATGAACAGAGTGTGCAACTGGCGCGCCAGCTGTATGGCGCAGAAGGCCTGGGCGCGCTGTTCCCACCCGACACACCCGATGCCGACGTGGCCCACGAACGCGCCCTGAAAGAGCTGGAAGCCGCGCGCACGGCGGTGCTGCCCGACATTGCCAAGGGCGGGTTTGCCGAAGGCGTGTGCCGCATCGTGCTCGCGGGCATGGTGTCCATCGGCTCGTTCGAACGCCGCAGCCTGCGCCTGGCACGCCTGCTGGCACAGTTGCCAGACAACAGCAAAACAGGTGTCAACGCACAAACCGACTGGATCAAACTGCTGAAAGCACAGGCACGCATCACCGCCGTGGCACCAGTCGAAGCCTTGAACGCGCTGGAACAACTGCTGCCCAACGCCAGCAGCCGCGAAAACGCGCTGGCGCTGTCAGCCGCCGTGATGATGATCGAGCCCACGCTGGCCAACCCACGGTCCGAAATCATCGAATTCCTGATGGCCACACTGGGTGCCGACCCCGACCGCGTGATCGAGCTGGCACGCAAGCTGACCGACTCGCTGGAAAAACCGGCCGCGCGCCGCAAGGCAGCCTGAAGGCGCCTGAACCCAACGGACACATGACTGGCAACTCCAAAACAGGCACGACTGCCGACCGCACACACCCGTTCGCCGCCATCATTTTCGATGCCGATGGCACGCTGATCGACAGCGAAGTGCCAGGGCTGGACATCATTCACCAGGTGGCCACCGCACATGGGCTGGTCATGACGCGCCACGAGGCGCACGAGCGTTTCCGTGGCGTGCGCATGGCCGATGTGGCCGCGTGGTTTGCGGCCGAACTGGCCCCTACCGACGAGACGTTCATCGGCCATCTGCAGCAGCACATCCGCACGCTCATGGCGGCTCGCTTCCGCGAGGGCCTGAACCCCATGCCCGGTGCGTTGCAGTTGCTGAACCGGCTGACCGTGCCCTACTGCGTGGCCACCAACGGACCACCCGAAAAAGTCACCCTCACGCTGGCACTCAGCGGACTGGCCGGTTTGATGGGCGACCGTGTGCACAGCGCCTACAACGTGGGCAGCTTCAAGCCCGCGCCGGGCCTGTTTCTGCACGCGGCGCAGGCGCTGGCTGTGCCCCCGCAGCACTGCGCCGTGGTGGAAGACAGCCTGCCCGGCGTTCAAGCAGGTGTGGCCGCTGGCATGCATGTGTTTGCCCTGCTACCCCCCACCGCCATACCCGCACATTGGGCACACCAGGTGACGCCCATTGCCGACCTGTACGCCCTGGACGCGTTGCTGCACACGCCACCCAATGACACGGCCACACCGCCAGCTCAGGCCGACTGATGTCATTTATTTCAATAGCTGCCAGCGCTTTCAGAATAAGCGTTAGCAGCCTTTTTATTGTATATATTTAAATTCGAACCTGCGCTTTTCCTTCGGAGCACACATGACTGACCGCTATGCCGTCATCGGCAACCCCATCAACCACACCAAATCACCGCTGATCCACGGCCTGTTCGCGCAGACCACCGGGCAAGACATGGTCTACACCGCCGTGCTGGGCACACCGGGCGCGTTTGCTCAGGACGTGGCGGCCTTTCGCCAGGCAGGTGGGCGCGGCATGAACGTGACCGTGCCATTCAAGATGGACGCGTTTGCCTGCGCCACCGAACCGTCTGACCGCGCCCGCATGGCCGGAGCCGTGAACGCGCTGAAATTTGACGGTGACCGCATCCTGGCTGAAAACTTTGACGGCATCGGCCTGACCCGCGACGTGACGCACAACCTGGGCGTGCCCCTGGCGGGCAAGCGGGTGCTCATCCTAGGGGCGGGCGGTGCCACGCGCGGCATGGTGATGCCGTTCCTGGCGGAGCAGCCCGCCGAGCTGGTCATCGCCAACCGCACGGTTGCGACAGCCCAGGCCCTGGTGGCCGAGGTGTTGGCCCAGTCACCTGCCAGCCCCGTCAGCGCCTGCGGCTACGCCGACGTGAGCGGGGCATTTGACCTGGTGTTCAACGCCACGTCTGCCAGCTTGCATGCCGAGCTGCCCCCCGTGCCCGTGACCGCGTTTGCCCCCGGCTGCCTGGCATACGAACTGGCCTATGGCAAAGGAATGACGCCGTTCCTGAAGCTGGCGCAACAAGCTGGTGTGACCCACTTGGCCGACGGCGTGGGCATGCTGGTCGAGCAAGCCGCCGAGGCCTTCGAGTGGTGGCGCGGCGTGCGCCCCGATACCCGCCCGGTGATCGATCAGCTGACCGTGCCGCTGGTCTGACAGTGCCCATCGGTCGTCTGACCACCCCAAGAACAATTGCACGTCCTTAGGGGGCCTGGCTCAGCCAGGATGAGGACACGCCTTTCGCCGGACCGCCCCCAAAAGCGACTGCACCCTCGGGAAATTTGGCGTCGGGGTTGAGGGCATTCAGGACCTGCGCCCTGACAGCCATTTGGTCAGCCGCAGACGGGCCAATGACACCCGCCTGCGCCACACCGACCGCCGGGCGGCCTGCCGGAGGCGAAACGCCTGCCAACGTGCTTTGAAATTGGCCACCTGTGAACGCACCTTGCAATAGACAGGTTGTGATGCCAGCCACGCTTTGGCACGCCCCAGCAGGGCCATGACGGCGTTGTAAACCGCATCGAACCAGGCCAACTTGCGCGCGTTGTCCCGAACCAGGTCGAACAGGTAAGCGGCCAGCGCGGTACCGGTCAGTTTGGCTGCCACCAGGGTCAACACCCCCAGCAGTGCATGGCCATGCGCCAGCGCCCACAAGGCCCCCAGCTTGAATGGCAGCAGCACCAAGGCGGGCACAGCCAGCACCAGCAAACTGGCCCAGGGCGGCAACGCACCGAGCCAGGCCTCCAAACGGTGAACTGCGGGCAAACGGCTGAGCCGGTGCAGTTGTGCCTTCAGGGCATCCCACAACCACTCTTCGAACACGAGAACCAACGCCAACAGGCCGATCACCGGCTTCAGCATCCACGTCAGCAGGCGTTTGAGGTCACGGTTGTTCATGGTGTCAACGGGTACAGCCCGCCCTCACTTGCGTGCCCGAACAGGCTTGGCGGGTTTGGTCTTGTTGGGAATGGGGTTGTGCCGTGCACTGGCCTGGTCCAGCCACAGCAGCGTGTCGGCATGCTGCATGAAGCGGTGCAGGTAGTCGGGCGACAGGTCGCGCATGAGGGCCAGCGAGCGGACCATCAGCATGTGGGGATTGAACGGCCCCGCGTTTTCGGGGCTGCGCTGCAGGGCTTGCTCCACCTGACTTTCAGATTGCAATTTGGACCACGTTTCGCTGAAGCGGCGGGCACTTTTCAGCTCGCCCCGGTTGGCGCTGTCGGCGTCCAGGGACGCACCGGCCAACGTAGCCGCCATCCCCTTCATCCCCGCTGCACCCTCGTCACCTGCATTCACCAGGTCTTTCACATGCACGGCGTCACTGCGCACGCCATGGCGTGCGGCCTGGTTGATGTAGCGGTTCAGTGCGGCCAAAGGTGACAAAGGCGCTTCCCCCGCCGAGCGCCCTGCGGCGGAAACTGGCCGCCCCCCTGCGGCAACGGCTCGGCGCTGTGCGTACACCGATGCAAACGGACGCACCGGCCCAGTCGACGGGGGCGCTTCCACCGCAGCAGGCACAGGTCCCAGGCGGGCCCGGTAATCTGCCACGGCACGGCTCAACCGGGCAGTCAGGATGCGGCTGACGGCAGATGAAGCCACACTCAGGCGAGCCGACAAGCTCTCCAGGTAGCAAAACCGCACAGGGTCCAACCGGTGCGCGCCATCGGCCCGCAAGGCAGCCAGCTCGGCCTGCAACGCCAGCGCTGCCTGCATGTCGGCAGCAACCGGCTGCACCTGAACCGCTTCAACCGGGTCAGTCACGGGCAGGTGCTGCGGCATGGGCCGCCTTGGGTACCGGCGCCATTTCCACACGGCGGTTCAGGGCACGGCCTTTTTCGTCTGCGTTCGAGGCCACCGGCTGCTCGGCACCGAATGCCGCGCTGAACACGCGGGAAGGCGGCATGCCCTCTTCCACCAGTGCACGGGTGACCGTCAGGGCACGTTGAGCGGACAGTTCCAGGTTGTCGTCAAAGCGCCGGTTGCCGCCTTGTATGGGCTTGTCGTCGGTAAAGCCGCTGACCATCAGCATCTCGTCGCGTTCGCCCAGGTACACGCGCAATGGCGGCACCAGGCTTTTCAGCAACACGCGGCCATCGGGACGCAGCTGGTCGGAGTTGACCGGGAACAACACGCTGCCGCTGATGCCGATGCGCCCGTTGTTCAGCGTCACCCTGCCCGACTGCAGCGGGATGGCCAACGCCTTTTCAAGCGCCATGCGCCGCTGTTCTTCTTCACGGCGTTTGGCCACTTCGGTTTCCAGGCTGGTCATCAACTCCATCTGGACCACCAGCACACCGATCAGGATCAGCACGAAGGCACCCAACAGGCCCGCCATCAGGTCGCCAAACACCGCCCAGACGGGGGCAGTCTGTTCGAGGCCGTCGTCCAGCTGATCGGCGTCGGTCACGCGACGGCTCCCGCTTCTCTGACCGCCGACGTGGCGTGCATGCGCCGCAAGTCTTCCATGATGCCTTGCTGCGACGTGATGCTGAGGTCAATCACCTCGCGCGCCTGCGCCACGTAGTAAGCCAGTTGCTCGTCGCTGCGCGCCGTGGCCTGTTTCATGGTGCCTTCGATGCGCTGCAACCCTTCAACCAGCTTCTCGTTCGTGGTGCTGAACAGCTGCACGCCGTGGTTGAAGGCATCGCCCAGGCTGGCCAGTTCAACTGCGGTGGCGTTGACGTGTGCGGCCATGTCGTCGGCCTTGTCAACCTGTGCACCCAGCGTGGCAGCAAACTGCTCGCCCGCCTGCGCCAGCACCTTGGTGGCGGAGGCCACCAGCGATTCGACCGCCGCACGTTGTTCACCCGAAGCGTGGTTCAGGCTCTGCAGCAGCGTTCCGATCTGGGCCATGATGTCGCGCCGCTCGTCGAATGCCAGGTTGTCACGCTCGGTGAGCCGGGTCATTTCCTGCCTCAGCTCGGCGATCACGCCTGCGGCAGCTTGCGGCACTTCGGCAGCGGTTTGCATCAGGCGCGTCATGGGCGTCTCCAGCGCGGCACCCAAGGTGGCCAACTGGCTGGCCAGTGCAGTCTGCAGTTCGCCCAGGCGGTCCAAGGCGGCCTGGCCGCGCAAGGCTTCGTCGTCACGCAGCTCGGCCAAAGTGGTTTGCCAGAGGGTACTCTGCTGCGCCATGCGGTCGTCGTGCTGTTGCAGCCAGCGTGCCTCGGCCTCCACGCGTGACCGCACCAAGTCTTCCGAACTTTGCAGCAGCCTGGTCACCTGGTCTATCCGTTGACCGGCTTGCTGGCTGGTGTGTGCAGCCATGTCGGCGGCGGTGCGCGCCAGCGTCTGGCAAATGGTTTGCTGCTGGGCCAGGGTCTGTTCACCGGCTTGCTGCCAGGCACGTTGCAACGACTCCACCACGCCAGCCATCGACGCTGACCACGCGGCTTGCCGGGCCTGGTCAGCGGCCAGCTGCGCCTGTTGCGACTGACTTGCCGCCTGCGCCGCGTCCGCCAGCCAGGCATCGGCATGCTGGTCAAAGCTGGCGTTGAAGCCAGCCAGCGAGCCGTCCAGGCGACTGAGCAGCGTCTCGTGTGCCTGGGTTTGCTGCTCAAGCGCGGCTGCCCAGGTGTCGGACACCTGCCTGGCCGTGGTGCCGAACTGTGCGGCCAGGCCATTCAGATGCGATTCTGCCACCCCGCGCAGCTGCAGGTGCAAGGTTTGGGCATCGGCTGCCATGCGGGTCATCGCGCTCTCGACAACGGGTTGCAGGCTTTCCCCGGCGATGCGAGCACTGGCAGACAGGCTGTCGGTCAGTGCCTGCTCAACCGAGCGGGCCAGGCCCGTGTAGGCAACGGCCACCTCGGTGTGAAACTGCGCCTGGCGGGCCAGCAGCTGCTCGTTCATGTGCTGGCTTCGGCTTTCCATCTGCAGCACGATGGTCTGCAGCTTGTCGACCACATCGGGCAGCACACGCGCCTGCAGCTGGAGTGCCTGGTAGGTCTCGCTGCGCTGGTGTGCGAGCGTGAAGGGTTTGAAGACAGTGGCGATCCGCGCGTCAAGCTGACGCACCACGCCCATGCGCTCGCGCCTGCAAACGGCTGACATCATCCCCAGCAGCGCCGACGTGGCCACACCCGCCACCGATGTACCGAACGACAGCCCCAGCCCCTTGATGGGCTCGGCCAGCGCCGCGCGGATGGTTTGCAGGTCGGTAGAGCCTTCCAGCGCAAACACCGCGCCCTTGAACGTGACCACCATACCCAAAAACGTGCCCAGCATGCCCAGCATCACCAGCAGCCCCACCAGGTAGGGGGTGAGCGCCAGGCCAGGCAGCGCCGTGCGCTCGCCCTCGATACGCGTGCGCACGGCGTGCTGCAAGGACGGCGGCAACCCACCGATCCAGACGTCCAGTCCGTTCACAGGCTGGCGCACATCGGCCAGCGAAGCGGCCAAGGCAACAGTCATGCCGCGAAAGCGCCAGACCTCCCATGCGCCCAGCGCATAGACCGCACCTATGACCGCCGTCATCAGCAGGGCTAAACCGCTCGACCCCACAAACCCCAGGCCCACCCAGGTCACGGCCATCAGGCCCACGGCAAACAAGGTTGCCAGCATTGCTCTGTTCATTGAATTACTTTGAGTTCACTGTTGAATGCTTCGACCAAGCCCTGCACTGGTTGCATGCGCACATCCAGCTCGGCCAGCAAAACGGCTCGCATGTCTTGGACGAACAGACCGGGCCCATGCGCAGCAACGCCCACAGGGGATGGCTTTCCTTCTGAAGATGGAGGCTGGCACAGCTGCGCAAAACGCAGCTCAAGCAGTGCAGGCACAGATGCCAGCAACTTGTGTTCGCGTGCACCCAGTGCCTGGTCCATGACCACATCCAAGGCGGCGAGTTGCGCCAGCCTGGGCGATGCGTGCGTCAGCGCCTGCCTCACCTGCTCGCGCAGGGCCTCGATGCGCAACGCCATGTGCCGCTGCAAATCAAGATAACGCTGATGGTAAGGGGCAAACGACGCATCGGGCGCAGCGGCCCCATCGGGCAGCGGCATCGACACCAGGGTCGCGGCCAGCGCAGCATGCACCTGCTGACATGCGTCTTCCAGCTGAGCATCGGCGGGAACGGGCGCTGTGGCAGTGGGTGTCCGAATAGATTGGTGTGCCGCGTGAAGCGTGATGGCGTCGGCCACGTTCAACCACATGCCCAGCCGCTCTGCGATGTCCTGCCGCGAGGCCTTCGCATCGACCGGCACCCATGACGCCAACAGACTGAGCAGCGTTGAACTGCTGAAATGACCGCGCAACTGCATTCCTTCGTCCCACGGGGACTGCAAACACCCACCCTCTGGCCGCGCCACACACAGGTACGGCTGTTTCGGATCAAACGACGGCGGGCGTGATGACAACAGACCTCGACCAGAAAAGCAAAAGGCCTCCGAGCTGGAGGCCTTTTGAACCAAGCGCATGGGCTTGAGAATACTGGTGGGACGTGCGGGGGTCGAACCCACGACAAACGGATTAAAAGTCCGCTGCTCTACCAACTGAGCTAACGTCCCACGTCACAAAAACAATTTAGTGCATCTGTGAAGCCTCAAATTATAGCGTAATTTTTACGCTTTTGTCGAGCACTTCAAATTTCCATTCAACGCGTCGACGACGCCGTCGCGGTGGTCAAACCGCGAGCATGTTCATGACCTGCCCAGCGGCCACCATGCCAAATGTACAGGTGACGGTAACGGACGAACCGTAACCATGGCAATTCAGGCTGCCGTCGGTCTGTCCACCGGCCTCTGCATCGCACGCTTGGGCTGGCGCCAGCACGGGCTCGCGGCTGAACACGGTGTTGACGCGCATGCGCCCGGTTTGGGCGGCACCGTGGAATTTGCGCAGCTGGTAGCGAACCTTGGCCAACAGGGGGTCGTGCGTGACGGCGGACAAATCGTCCACCTCCACCGCTTGTGCTTTGCGTTTGCCACCGGCGGCACCAACGGCCACATGACAACAGCCGTGGCGCAACGACCATGCGGCCATGGCCACTTTGGCGCGGACCTGGTCGCACGCATCTAGCACGGCCACTGCCTGAGCGGCACTCGGCGTCCACGGCTGAAACAGGTCGTTCAGGTTGTCGGGTGTGACGAAATCGTCGACCGTGCCGACCGCACAGGCCGGGTTGATGAGTTGGATGCGTTCGCGCATCGCTTCGATTTTGGCCTGGCCCAAGGTGCTGCTGAGTGCGTGGGCCTGGCGATTGATGTTCGATTCGGCAATGTGATCCATGTCGACAAGGGTCAACCTGCCCACGCCCGATCTGGCCAATGCCTCGGCTGCCCAGGACCCGACACCGCCGATACCGACAACGATCACATGCGCATCGAAAAACCGCTGCGCACCGGCTGCCCCGTACAAACGGCGCAAGCCACCGAAACGGCGCTCGAAATCGGGCTCAATCACGCATCACCAGCCACAACTGAAAACGCAATCCTGCCAGCGCGCCCAAAACAATCCCTGCCACCGCCAGCATGCTGGTCAGGCTCAGGGTGGACAAGCCCGACAGGCCTTGCCCCACCGTACAGCCCATGGCCGTCACGCCCCCGATGCCCATCAGCACAGCACCCACGATGTGCAAAGCGGTGTCTTGCGTGCTGCGAAAACCTTCCCACTTGAATGACCGGGTAACCATCGCGTATACAAATGAACCCAGCGCCACGCCCGCTACCGAGACCACACCCGTGGTCAGCAGTTTGGCTTTGTCGCTGAAATAGATGAGCCAGTCGATGGCATAGGCCATGGGGGCGGTGAACGTGAGCGACTCCATCTGGCCACTGTTGGTGGCGAGAAACACCGCATCCAGTGTTTCGGGGTGCTCGGGCACGAACGCGAGGTGCCCGGTGACCCACCACATGGCCACCACACTGCCACCGATGCCGACACCGGCCAGTACGTTGTTGACATTGCGGAAATCAGCGGACCAGAACACCCACACCAGCATGGCCAAGGCGAATGCCATGGCAACCCAGGTTGCTGCGCCGGGCATGTCCATCGCACGGGCTACAGCACCGGGCAGGCTGCTGCCACCAGATATGTCAAAGGCGACTTTGTCAACCGTGTTCACGCGCAGCACGGCGGTCACGCCGCGCAGCGTGGCAAACGCTGCAATGCCCATCACAGCAAACACCACGACAGCTTTCAGACTGCCAGCGCCCATGCGCACCAGCGTTTTGCTGCCGCAACCGGACGCCAGCACCATACCCACACCGAACAGCGCCCCGCCCACCAAGGCCGACAGCCAGATGACCCTGGCGTTGGTGTAGAAGGTTTTGCTGGCGTCAATCCAGCCCAGCCAGGCCATGCCATGAAACCCGATGATGGCCACCGCCACGGCCAGAACCCACATTCGCATGCGCGTCCAATCACCCATGTTCACCACGTCGCTGATAGCACCCATGGTGCAAAAGTGCGTTTTTTGCGCCACCCAGCCGAAACACAGGGCAACAGCAAACACGGCCCACAGCACGTTGGCATACAGGCTCGACAGGTCAGTCAGGGTCATGGCAACAAAAAACTCAACGCACGCCTCAGCGCATGCGGGACAAACGGTCACGTGCGGTGGCGGCGGCTTCAGACTGGGGGTGCGACTTGATGAGGTCTTCCAGCGTCTTGCGTGCAGACTTGGTGTCTTTCAATTCGGACTGGCAGTTGGCAATGGCCAACCGGGCTTCAGGCACCCGCGCATGATCGGGCGCCACCTGGCTCAAACGGCGGTAAGCATCGATGGCTTCTTTGTAGGCACTGGCTGCGTACTGGGAGTTGCCCAGCCAGAACAGCGCAGACGGCAGGTAACCGCTGTTGGGGTGTTTTTTCAGGAACGCATTGAAAGCGGTCACGGCACCGTCAAACGTGCCTTTGCGCACGAGGTCCATGGCTTGCTCGAACTCGGCGCGCTCTTCAGCGCGCACGCGAAACTCCTGGCCGTCCAGGCTGATTTTGGCGGGCTCAATTTGACGCAAGCGCTCGTCCATGGACACGAGTGCGTCTTTTTGCTGGCGTTGCAGTTCGGACACATCACGCGCCAACTGCTCGGACAGCCCACGCTGGCGGGCCATTTCCTGGCGAAGTCCTTCGATTTGGTTGGACAGCTCAAGCAGGCTGCGCCGCGTGGGCGCAGCGGATTCATCGCTCAGGCGTGAAAAATCTTGTGTGATGCGTGCCAGCTGCGCTTCTGACTGTTTGCGGTTGGCCTCGACCCGATCGCGCAGGTCGATGATGGCCTTGCGCGCCTCATCGTCACCGAAAAATTGGGCCTGCGCCAGTGCTGGTAACAGGGCCAGTGTCAGCAAACCAGCCCGACACGCCCTGGATGACACCAGGTCAAACAACGAACGGGCTCCAAACAGCACTGTTTTTGCGCACATGGCCTGCTCAGCGGTAGCTCAGTTCAACGCGGCGATTTTTTGCGAACGCAGCCTCGTCAGTACCTTGCACGGCTGGTTTTTCTTTGCCAAAACTCACGGCTTCCTGCTGTGCGTCGCTCACGCCCATGACAGCCAGCGAGCGGCGCACGGCCTCGGCACGCTTCTGGCCCAGTGCCAGGTTGTATTCGCGGCCACCGCGTTCGTCGGTGTGGCCTTGCAACACCACCTTGCGACCGCCATCGGCCTTCAGGAACTTGGCGTGTGCCTCCAGCGTGGCAGCAAATTCAGGGCGCACCAGGTAGCTGTCGTAGTCGAAATAGATGACGCGGGCCACGGATGCCGGTGGTTCGGCAATGCCTTTTTCGTCCACCACCACCGAGGTGACCTTGCCTGAAGTGCCTTGAGCACCCGCTGTGCCGGTACCGGAACCGTCGGCGGCGCCCACGGCTGAGCCAGTACGGTCGGACACGGGAACGTCGTCAAGTTTGACGCTGGAGCCGCAGCCCACCAACGCAGCCAGCAAAACGGCAGCAGCCGTCAAACCGGCCAAACGGGGAAACGAAGCGTTGAATGTGTGTTGGAACATGATTAAAAACAATAGCTAAGAAATGAATACAGAAAAGCGGCATACCGCATTCAGGCTACAAATGGACCCCAATCGGGCTCACGGATGTCGCCTTGGGCGGCTGACAGGCGGGTTTTGATGCGACCGTCGAGCGTCGTGGTCATGAGTGCCTCGCGGCCCTGCAACTTGGTGGCATACATGATCAGTTTGCCATTGGGGGCGAAGCTGGGACTTTCGTCGGCCGTGGTGTCGGTCACGCTGGTCACGGTGCCGGCAGCCAGGTCCATGACCTGCAGCTTGAACGCGCCACCGATGCGGGACACGAAAGCCAGCCATTTGCCATCGGGGCTGATGGCTGGCGAGGTGTTGTAGTTGCCGGCAAAGGTCACGCGTTCGGCGTTGCCGCCACGCGCACCCATTTTGTAGATTTGAGGGGCACCGCCACGGTCGCTGACGAAGTACACCGTTTGGCCGCTGGCTTCCCACACAGGCTCCGTGTCGATGAAGCCGGACTGCGTCATGCGGGTGTGTGAACCCGTGCCCACGTCAATGCTGTAAATCTGCGAGCTGCCGTCCAGCGTGAGGGTGGCCAGCATCGTGCGGCCGTCTGGCGACCACGCTGGCGCGCTGTTGGAGCCTTTGAAATTGGCCATCAGGCGGCGGCGGCCGGTGGCAATTTCGTGGGAGTAGATGACGGGCTTGCGTGACTCGAACGACACATACGCCAACTGCCCCCCCACAGGTGCCCACGCGGGGGAAATGATCGGTTCGGGGCTGCTGAGCGCGACCTGGCCGCCCTCGCCGTCGGCATCGGCCACCCACAGGCTGTGTTTGCCTGCATTTTTGGTGACATAGGCAATGCGTGTGGAAAAAATGCCTTTTTCGCCAGTCAGCTTTTCGTAAATGTAGTCCGCCATACGGTGTGCTGCCAAGCGCAAATCAGCGGGGCGCACGGGCAGGCTCATGCCGCCCAAGTCTTTCAGGCGGACCACGTCCCACAGGCGGAACCGGACATCAAACCGGCCATCGGCCAAACGGGTGACACTGCCTGCCAGCAGCACGTCGGCCGAGCGTTCGCGCCAGGGTGCAAGGTCAGGGCGGGAGGTTTCGTCGAGCAGCACGCCCACCACGGGCACGGTCTGGCGGAACTGGCCGCTGCGCTCCAGATCAGCCTTGACGATGCTGCCCAGGTCGACCGGGGCAACATCGGCACCTTTGAATGGCGAAATGGCGAATGGAATTTGCGTGAGTCCCACGCCAGACACCTCGACCCGGAACTGGGCGTGGGCGGCAGACAGCGGCAACAAGACCGTGGCACCTACAAGGGCGCGCCTGGAAAGCGACATTGGCATGGACTGTTGGATTTGGACGGAAAACCGGGGGCTGAGCCCAGTTGGGCGGTCAGCCATTGATAATAACGGAGGTGGTTGGGATGTTTCCCGACCGTCAGACTGAAAAGCGTAACAAAGCTTGCGCTGCCTGGTGCCCCCCCCAATTGCCTCTTTGCATCCTGACTTCCGACACCTATGGGCACTCCCCCACCGCTGATCCAGCGCCTGAAGCGACTTTGGCCGTATTTTAAGCCCGCACGCAAGGGCGTCATGGTGGCTGCAGCAGCCACGCTGATCGGTGCACTGACCGAACCTTTGATTCCCGCGTTGCTGAAAGCCTTGCTGGACGAAGGCTTTGCGTCGGGTGCCATTCCACTTTGGGCTGTGCCGGCATCGCTGATGGGGCTGTTCGGTGTCAGGGGCTTGGCGGGTTTTGTGGCGCAGTACGCGCTGAGCTATACCGCTGCCACCGGCCTGAAAGAAATGCGCCAGCACATGTTCGAATGCCTGAACACGGCTGACCTGAAGCTGTTCAGGCACCAGACTGCCAGCGGCCTGTCCAACACCTTGGTTTACGAGGTGCAAACCGGGTCGTCGATGCTGGTGGGGGCGTTTCTCACGCTCACCAAAGACAGCCTGACGCTGCTGGCATTGCTGGGCTATCTGTTTTTCCTGAACTGGAAGCTCACACTGATCGTGATGATCATTTTCCCGGCGCTGATTCTGGTGATGCGGGTGCTGTCGGCGCGGTTGTACAAGCTCACACAATCCAGCCAGAAAGCGACCGACGAGCTGGCTTACGTGGTGGAAGAAAACGTGCTGGCACACCGCCTGATCCGCCTGCACGGCGCGCAGGCTGCGCAAACCGAGCGGTTTGACAAACTGAGTCAAGGGCTGAAAAGGCTGGCGCTGAAATCGACCGTGGCATCGGCAGCCATGACACCCCTCACGCAGATGCTGGCAGCTGGCGCGCTGTCGGCCGTGATTGCCACCGCGCTGTGGCAAAGCAGTGCCAGTGGCGTGACGGTGGGCAGCTTTGTGTCGTTTGTGACGGCCATGCTGATGCTGATTGCCCCCATCAAGCACCTGGCCGAGATCGCAGGGCCGATCACGCGTGGCGTGGCGGCGCTGGAGCGCGGCCTTGACCTGATTGACCAGGCCCCCGAGCAACCCGGCGGCACGCACGCGCCCGACACCGTGCAAGGCCACATTGCGTTGCGCAACGTGACCGTGCGCTACCCCGGCAGCGCCACCGCCGCGCTGAAAGGCCTGAACCTGGACATTGCGCCAGGCGAGGTGGTGGCGCTGGTCGGCCCGTCGGGCTCGGGCAAGACCACGATGGTCAACCTGCTGCCACGGTTTGTGGACCTGGACGGCGGCAGCATCGAACTGGATGGCACGCCCCTGCCCGACTGGAACCTGACCGCCTTGCGCAAACAATTCGCAATGGTGAGCCAGGATGTGGTGATGCTGAACGACACGTTGGCAGCCAACGTGGCACTGGGTGCCGCCATTGACCCGGCACGCGTGTTGCAAGCACTGACATCGGCCAACTTGGGTGAGCTGGTCAGCCGCCTGCCCAAGGGCATAGAAGCCACCGTGGGCCACAACGCCACCGAGCTGTCAGGCGGCCAGCGCCAGCGCTTGGCCATTGCACGGGCCATCTACAAGAACGCGCCCATATTGATACTGGACGAAGCCACCTCGGCGCTTGACAACGAGTCCGAACGCCTAGTGCAAGATGCCCTGACGCGCCTGATGGCGGGCCGCACCACCATCGTGATTGCCCACCGCCTGACCACCATCGAACACGCCGACAGGGTGATCGTGCTGGCCGACGGGGAAATCAGTGAACAGGGCACACATGCCGAGCTGATGGCAGTCGACGGCTTGTATGCCCGCTTGCACCACCAGCCAATGGCGTCCGAACCAAGGCCCGAGGTGCCACCCAAAACGCCTTAGCAGCAACCGCATGCTCCAGGGTTTGCACACTGGGGCGCACACCGGGTCGGCACAAACCTGAGCGCGGAGCGGGGGGCCTTGGCCGTCAGAGCAGCACGATGTCGTACTGCTCCTGCGTCATAGCCCCGTCGCTTTGCAGCGAAATGGGTTTGCCAATGAAGTCGCTCAGGCCAGCGAGGTGCGCGCTTTCTTCGTCCAGAAACAGCTCGACCACCTGCGGTGATGCCACCACCCGAAATTCACGCGGATTGAACGCCCGGGCCTCGCGCAATATTTCGCGCAGGATGTCGTAGCACAGGCTGCGTGCGGTTTTCACGGCCCCCCGGCCCTGGCATGACGGGCAGGGTTCGCTCAGCAGGTGCGCCAGCGATTCGCGGGTGCGCTTGCGCGTCATTTCCAGCAGCCCCAACGCCGAGAAACCACCCGCCATGGTTTTCACGCGGTCGCGGGCCAGTTGTTTGCGGAACTCGGTCAGCACGGCTTCGCTGTGGTCTGCACGCGTCATGTCAATGAAGTCAACGATGATGATGCCGCCCAGGTTGCGCAGCCGCAGCTGGCGGGCAATCACCTGTGCGGCTTCCAGGTTGGTCTTGAAAATGGTGTCGTCGAAGTTGCGGGCACCCACGTAGCCACCAGTGTTCACATCAACGGTGGTGAGCGCCTCGGTCTGGTCGATGATGAGGTAGCCGCCTGATTTCATGTCCACCCGCCGCCCCAGAGCGCGGCTGATTTCCTCGTCCACGTTGTGCAAATCGAACAGCGGCCGCTCGCCCGTGTACAGCGCCAGCTTGGCCCCGGTGTCTGGCATGAATTCGCTGGCGAAGCGTTGCAACTCACCAAACTGTTCGCGCGAGTCGATGCGGATGGTTTGCGTGTCAGCGCACACCAAATCTCGCAGCACGCGGCGCATCAGGTTCAAGTCCTGGTGAATCAGGCTGGTGGGGGGCAGGCGCGTGGCCGATTCTTTGATGCGTTGCCACGTTTTGCGCAGGTAGGCAATGTCTTCGGCCAACTCGGCATCCGACGTGTCTTCGGCATTGGTGCGCAAAATGAACCCACCACCCAGATCGGATGTGAGCGCCAGCAGGCGTTTGCGCAAGGCTTCGCGCTGGTCAGGCGGTATTTTTTGCGACACGCCCACGTGCGTGTCCTGCGGCAAGAACACCAGCATGCGCCCGGCAATGCTGATCTGTGCCGACAAGCGTGCGCCTTTGGTCCCGATGGGGTCTTTCAGCACCTGCACCATCAGCGCCTGCCCCTCGAAAATCTGCTTCTCGATAGGCAGCACCGGATCGGGTTGCAGCAACTCGGCTGTTTTGCCTACCTTGCCAGCCTTGCTGGCAGGCGTAGCGCCGTCTTTACCGGTTTCACGCCCCGTGGCGTGTTTGGCATGGATGTTGGGCATCAGGTCGGCCACGTGCAGGAAAGCGGCGCGGTCCAGCCCGATGTCGATGAACGCCGACTGCATGCCCGGCAGCACGCGCGACACCTTGCCCAGGTAAATGTTGCCCACCAGCCCGCGCTCCAGCGTGCGCTCGATGTGCACCTCTTGCACGGCGCCCTGCTCCACCACGGCCACGCGGGTTTCGTGGGGCGCCCAGTTGATCAGAATCTCTTGGCCCATTCGGGTGTCTTTCAATGTGACGGTGTGAGCCGATGTGACAGAACAGTGGGACTGACGGCCAGGGGTGGGCCACCTCAGCCTCTCAGGGCAGGACCAACCCCGCCTGACGCAGCACGTTGGCGGTTTCAAATGCGGGCAAACCCATGATGCCGGTATAGCTGCCGCTGATCCGCCTGGTCCACAACGCAGCCAAACCCTGTATGCCATAGGCACCGGCCTTGCCCATGGGCTCGCCAGTGGCGACGTAGCGGTCGATCACATCGGCACTCAAATCAGAAAATGTAACGTTTGAGGCACTCACCTCTTGATACACAACAGGTTTACGCTCTTCTTTTTGAAACACACCCACGGCCACGGCCGTGAACACGCGGTGCGTGCGCCCCGACAGCTGCGCCAGCATGAGGCGCGCATCGTCGGCGGTGGCGGGTTTGCCCAGAATGGCCGACCCCAAGGCCACAGTGGTGTCGGCGCACAGCACGGGTGCCGGGGGCAAACCCCGGGCCTGCAAGCGCTGCAGGGCTGCCAGCAGCTTCAGGTGCGTGACGCGCTGCACGTAGCGGCGCGGGGCCTCGCCGGGGTGCACCGCTTCAAGGGCTTCGGCGTCTTCCGCCGCATCGGGCAGCAGCAGCTCGCAGGTCACGCCCCATTGCGTCAGCAGCTGCAGGCGGCGCGGGCTTTGCGAGGCCAGGTACACCATGGGTGCCACTTTGGTGACCCCGGCTGACGTGGGAGACGGGCTCATGCCGTTTTCAGATCGATACGGCATTCGGCGCGAAGCCGCAGACAGTGCTTTGGCACGGCAAGGCGAAGCAACAACATGTCGGATGGATATGGAAATGGCAGCATGCGTGTTCACTCGCGGTGGTAGGGGTGGTTGTGGTTGACAGACCACGCCCGGTAGATTTGCTCGATGAGCAGCACGCGCGCCATGGCGTGCGGCAGCGTCATGTCCGACAGGCGTATGCGCTGCGCGGCCTGCGCTTTGAAATCGGGGTCGAGCCCATCGGGGCCACCGATGACAAACGCCACGTCGTCACCCTGCAACTGCCAGGCTTTGAGCTGCTGCGCGAGCGCCACCGTGGTGAGGTTGTTGCCCCGCTCGTCCAGCACCACCACACGGGCACCACGGCCCGTGCCTGACTGGATGGCGGCTTCGATGCGCGTGCGCTCGGCCTGCAACAGCGTGGCCAGGGTTTTGGAACCCCGTGGTTCGGTCTTGACCGTCTTGATCTCGACCTTGCTGTCGGGCGGGAAGCGCTTGGCGTAGTCGTCGTAGGCCGTCTGCGCCCAGTCGGGCATGCGCTGGCCCACCGCCACGATCATCAGCTTCATTGCGGCAGACCGTGTCAGCCGACCTTAACTGGCCTTCTTGCGTGTGGCCACTTTGCGGGCGGGTGCCTTGCCAGCCACTTTTTTGGCAGCAGGTTTGCCCACCACCAGCGTCTTGACCTTGGCAACGGGTGCAGCCTTGGTGTCAGAAGTGGTCTTGCGTGCTGCCGTTTTGGCTGGGGCAGCCTTTGCAGGCGCTGCCTTACCCACCGTTTTGCTGGCGAGCTTGGCAGCAGGCTTACCCGCTGATTTGGTGACTGGTTTGGCCACCGGTGCCTCTGCGGCCTTGACAGCGGTTTTGGCTGCAGGTTTTGCTGCGGATTTACCTGCGGCGGCTTTGGTGGCAACGGTCTTGGTCGCAGCAGCTGTCGTTTTGGCTTTCGCTTTGGGTTTAGCCGTGACTTCGGCGTCCACCTCGGCAGCTTTCGATGCTTTCTTGGCTTTGGCAGGCGCGTCGGCCACGACCTTGTCAGCCTTGACCGCCTTGCTGCCCTTGCCTGGTGCCACCTTGGCTGCGGGCTCTGACGGCGCAGCAGCCTTGGCAGGTGCAGCCTGCTTCATGTTGACCGTCTTGCCGCCCCAGATTTCTTCCAGGTGGTAGTACTGACGAATGGAAGGCTGCATCACGTGGGCAACGGCCGCACCGCAATCGACAATGATCCATTCACCGTTTTCTTCGCCTTCCACGCGGGGCTTGGGGAAACCGGCTTCGCGCACCGCATCGCTGATGCTGCTGGCCAAGGCCTTGGTTTGCCGGTTGGACGTGCCGCTGGCAATGATCACCCGCTCGAACAGTGGTGACAGGTGTTCGGTGTTGAACACCACGATGTCTTGCCCCTTCACATCCTCCAGACCATCGACGATGGCGCGCTGGAGTTTTTGAACATCGGTCTTGCGGGGCTTGGTATCACTCATACGGGTGTGTTGTTGTAAAGCTGGTGTTGCGAAATATAGCTTGCGACCGGGTGTGGTAGCAAATGGGAAGTGTCTGGCCCCGGTGTGGGGTGGTGTGCGAACAGGCTGCGAACCTCGGTTGAACTGACACCCACAGGCTGCCATTCAAGGGGCACGGGCACTGGCAGCCCGCTGACGGCAGGGGAGGTGTTTTCAGATCTGAAACCGACTTCACCGCTTGTTGCATTTAGCCTGTCAGCTACAACAATGGTAACCCTGTTCGCAATGTCACCCCAACGGTGCCATGTGTGGAAGGCCGCCCACTGGTCCTGGCCTATCAGCAGAAACCACTTGGCATCGGGGTATTGCAGTGCCAGTTTGGTGAGGGTGTCGATGGTGTAGCTGGGGCCGTCAAGGGCCAGTTCTATGTCCGTGACCGTGGTGCGATCGAGGCCGTCGAATGCCAAACGGCTCATGGCCAGGCGGTGCGCCGGTGCACTCAGCCGTGACGGTTTGTGCCACGCCTGACCTGTGGGCACGACGAACAGGCGGCTCAACGCACACTGGGCCATGAACGCTTGCGCCATGGCCACGTGGCCCAGGTGCGGCGGGTCGAACGCGCCCCCGTACAGCCCAAAACGTGGCCCAGACTGCACCTGTGTCAGACCCAATCCTTGCGCACCAGAAAGTCGGTGTACAGGCGGTGCTCGGGCGTACCGGTTTCGGGCGTGCGGGCATAGGCCCAACTGACCAGCGGCGGCATCGACAACAGAATGGACTCGGTGCGCCCACCCGATTGCAGGCCAAAGTGCGTGCCACGGTCCCACACCAGGTTGAACTCGACATAGCGCCCACGGCGGTACAGCTGGAACTCGCGCTCGCGCTCGCCATGTGGCAGCGCCTGGCGGCGCTCGACGATGGGCAGGTACGCCGTCAGAAAAGCATCGCCCACCGCACGCAGCATGGCAAAGCTGTCTTCAAAGCCCAGTTCAGAGAAGTCGTCGAAAAACACGCCGCCCACGCCACGTTGCTCGTTGCGGTGCTTCAGGCAGAAATAGTCGTCACACCAGGCTTTGAAGCGGGGGTATTTGTCGGCACCGAAGGGGGCCAATGCGTCGCGGCACACGGTATGGAAGTGCTGCGCATCTTCTTCAAAGCCATAGTAGGGCGTGAGGTCCATGCCACCGCCGAACCAGCAGACCGGTTCACCACCGCCGACGGGCGTGGCGGCAATCATGCGCACATTCATGTGCACCGTGGGCACATACGGGTTGCGCGGGTGAAACACCAGCGACACGCCCATGGCCTCGAACGGGGCACCCGCCAGTTCAGGGCGGTGCTGCGTGGCCGATGGCGGCAACTGTGGCCCGCTGACGTGCGAAAACCCGCAGCCTGCCCGCTCGAACACCGGCCCGCCTTCCAGGATGCGGGTGATGCCACTGCCCTGCAGCCGCTCGCCAGCAGGCTTGGTCCACGCGTCTTCCAAAAACGCGGTGCCGTCCAGCGCTGCAATGGCGGTGGTGATGCGGGTTTGCAGATCGGTCAGGTAGGCGCGAACCGTTTGCGCCTGCTGGCTGGCCACCAGCGGCTGTGCGTGTGATGAAGGGGTGCTCATGTTCGTGCAATGCCCGTTCTGCAAATAAATAGCAAACTGTTCAATGAATCAAAGCGCGCGGTAGCCAATATCTTTGCGAAACTGCATGCCCGCAAACGCCACTTGGTCAACCAGCGCATAGGCACGCTCTTGCGCGGCCTTCACGCCATCGCCCAGTGCCGTGGCGCACAGCACGCGGCCACCGGATGTTTGCAACTCGTCACCCACCAGCGTGGTACCGGCGTGGAACACCACGGCATCGGCCGTGTCGACCGGCAGCGCGGTGATGACATCGCCCTTGCGCGGAGTGAGCGGGTAGCCGTCAGCGGCCAGCACCACGCCCAGGGCGCAGCGGCTGTCCCAGCTCAGCTCGGTACCGGCCAGCTGCTGGTTGGCAGCGGCCAGCAACACGGCGGCCAGGTCGGACTGCAGGCGCATCATGATGGGCTGGGTTTCGGGGTCGCCCATGCGGCAGTTGAATTCGAGCGTTTTGACTGCACCGTCGGGCGTGATCATCAGGCCCGCGTACAGGAAACCGGTGTACGGGATGCCATCGGCCGCCATGCCTGCCATGGTGGGCAGGATGACCTCGTTCATGGCCTTGTCGTGCACGGCGGGCGTGACCACGGGTGCGGGCGAGTACGCGCCCATGCCACCGGTGTTGGGGCCCTGGTCTGCATCGAGCAGGCGCTTGTGGTCTTGCGAGGTGGCCAGGGGCAGCACGGTTTTGCCGTCACACACTACGATGAAGCTGGCCTCTTCGCCTTGCAGAAATTCTTCGATGACCACGCGCGCACCGCCTGCGTTGTGCTGCACGCCGAACTTGTTGCCTTCCAACATGAAGTCCACAGCCTCGTGGGCTTCAGCCAGCGACATGGCCACCACCACGCCTTTGCCAGCCGCCAGGCCGTCGGCCTTGACGACGATGGGCGCGCCCATTTTGTCAATGTAGGCATGCGCCAGGGCGGCGTCGGTGAAGGTGTCGTAGGCGGCGGTGGGGATACCGTGGCGGGCCATGAAGGCCTTGGAAAAAGCCTTGGAGCTTTCCAGCTGCGCGGCCGCTTGCGTGGGCCCGAACACGGGCACGCCGTGGGCACGCAGTTCATCGACCAGACCAGCGGCCAGCGGGGCCTCTGGCCCCACCACCACCAGCCCGATGCCGTTGGCCTGCGCCCAGGTGCGCACGCCCACCACGTCGGTAGCCGACAGCTGCGGCAAACTGACCAGCCGCTGGTCGCGCGCCGTGCCACCGTTGCCCGGTGCCACGTACACCTGTGCCACGGAAGGGCTTTGGTGCAGCTTCCAGGCCAGGGCATGTTCGCGGCCACCGTTGCCGACCACCAGGACGTTCAGGGTGGGCGTGTTGAGTTGGGGGTGTTGTGCTGGGCTCATGTGCAAAAAAGACCGCCTTCTCCGGCGGTCCGCTTCAAAGTGTTGATTTCAGGTTATTCGGGGCAGGCAGTGCCGCCGGGGCGGGCCACGCCGCCCACTGCGTTCACAGTGCCAGCGCGGCGTTGTGGAACACGTCTTGCACGTCGTCCAGGTCTTCCAGGATGTCCAGCAGCTTTTGCATGCGGGCGGCGTCTTCGCCGCTCAAGTCGATGGTGTTGTCGGCACGCATGGTCACCTCGGCCATTTCGGGCACCAAACCGGCGGCTTCCAGCGCATTTTTCACGGCTTCGAAGTCGTGGGGCGAGGTCAGCACCTCGATGGCACCTTCGTCATCGGTGATGACATCGTCGGCACCGGCTTCCAGGGCCACTTCCATCACATTGTCTTCGCTCACGCCGGGGGCAAACACCAGCTGGCCGCAATGCTTGAACTGGAACGCCACCGAGCCTTCGGTGCCCAGGTTGCCACCGTGTTTGCTGAATGCGTGGCGCACTTCGGCCACGGTGCGCACGCGGTTGTCGGTCATGGTGTCCAAAATGACGGCCACGCCACCGATGCCGTAGCCTTCGTAGCGAATTTCTTCGTACTGCACGCCTTCCTGGTTGCCCGTGGCCTTGTCGATGTTGTACTTGATGCGGTCAGCGGGCAGGTTGACGGCTTTGGCCTTTTCGATGGCCAGGCGCAAACGGGGGTTGGCGCTCAGATCACCGCCGCCAGTGCGGGCGGCCACCGTAATTTCGCGGATCGCTCGCGTCCACAACTTGCCGCGCTTTTCGTCCTGACGGCCCTTGCGGTGCTGAATGTTGGCCCATTTGGAATGACCTGCCATGAAAAGCCTCTTGAGTTTGAGATACGCTGGTGGGGTGTCGCGCCGCACAGACGCAGCCTGTGCGCGTCACAGCCGTGCGTTGCGACCCCGAAAAATTAACCTGACATTGTACTTTTTGAGGCCAACATGACCGAACCGCTGATCATCGCCCGCAATGCCACCGAAGAATGCGTGCTGCAACTCGACAAGGCCAACCGCCACGGGCTCATCACCGGCGCCACGGGCACGGGCAAAACCGTCACGCTGCAGGCGCTGGCCGAACAGTTTTCGCGCAAGGGCGTGCCCGTGTTCATGGCCGACATCAAGGGCGACCTGACCGGTGTGTCGCAACCCGGCAAGGTGGGCGACAAACTGGCCAAGATACTGGCCGAGCGCAAGCTGGACGTCCCCGAATCCAAGGCCTTCCCGGTCACGCTGTGGGACGTGTTTGGCCAGCAAGGCCACCCCGTGCGCGCCACCGTGAGCGACCTGGGGCCCTTGCTGCTCAGCCGCATGCTCAACCTGAACGACACCCAGGCTGGCGTGTTGCAACTGGTGTTCAAGGTGGCCGACGACCGGGGCATGCTGCTGCTCGACATGAAAGACCTGCGCGCCATGTGCCAGCACGTGGGCGACAACGCAAAAGACTTCACCACCGAATACGGCAACATCAGCGCCGCCAGCATCGGGGCCATCCAGCGCGCGCTGATGCAGGTGGAGGAGCAAGGTGGCGACGTGTTCTTCGGCGAGCCCATGCTGAACATCGCCGACTTCATGCAAACCGACGGTGGGCTGGGCATGATCAACATCCTGGCGGCCGACAAGCTGATGAACTCGCCCAAGCTGTACTCCACCTTCCTGCTGTGGATGCTGAGCGAGCTGTTCGAAACCCTGCCCGAGGTGGGCGACCTGGACAAACCCAAACTGGTGTTCTTTTTCGACGAGGCCCACCTGCTGTTTGCCGACGCCCCCAAGGCGCTGATCGAGCGCATCGAGCTGGTGGTGCGGCTGGTGCGCTCCAAAGGCGTGGGGGTGTACTTCGTCACACAGAACTCGCTGGACATTCCCGACAGCGTGCTGGCCCAGCTGGGCAACCGCGTGCAGCACGCGCTGCGCGCCTTCACCCCGCGCGACCAGAAAGCCGTGAAAGCCACGGCGCAAACCATGCGCCAGAAGCCGGGGTTGGACATCGAAGCGGCCATCACCGAACTGGCCGTTGGCGAGGCACTGGTGAGTTTCCTGGACGACAAAGGCCGCCCTGCTGTGACCGAACGCGCGTACGTGCTGCCCCCGTCGGGCCAGTTGGGGCCCATCACGCCCGAACAGCGCAAAGCCCTGCTGACCAACTCGCTGGTGGCGGGTGTGTATGAACAGGCGCTGGACCGCGAGTCGGCCTACGAGCTGATCAAAGGCAAACCGGTTGCCAATGGTGGCACGGTGCCAGCCGGTGGCAACACCGCCGGGCGTGGGGCCGGGTTGCCCACCGCTGGAGCAGGTGGTGCCACCGGAGGCGCTGCGCCCGCTGACGCGGGCGGTGGCTTCATGGACGGCATGAAAGACGTGCTGTTTGGCAGCACCGGCCCGCGCGGCGGCCAGCGCGACGGCCTGGCACAGACGATGGTGAAGTCGGCCGTGCGCACCATCGGCACCCAGGTGGGCCGCGAAATCCTGCGGAGCGTACTGGGCAGTCTGATGGGTGGCAGCCGTCGGCGCTGAGACATGAAATTTCACAAGCTTTTTTGCCTTTCAGCGCTTGCGCTGATTGGCCTGATAGCTCTTGTTTTGGCAAGTTCGCAACTGGGCCTGTTGCGCGGGCAGCCGAACGCCACATTGGGTGCGGTGAACGGGCGGTTGGCTCCGCCGTCGCCCACCCCCAACAGCGCCAGCAGCCAGGCAAACCTGTACCCAGACCACCCACAACACGCCTACGCCACAGTTGAGCCCTTTCGCCCGGCCACCGGCGAGCCCATGGCGGCAGCCTGGCTGCGGCTGTGTGCACTTGTCAGCGCCACGCCAGGCGTTGCTGTGGTGCAGACCCAAGACGGCTACCTGCGTGCCGAAGCGTCCACACGCTGGCTGAGGTTTGTGGACGACGTGGAACTGCTGCGCGACGATGCCAGCGGCCTGATCCACATCCGCTCGGCCAGCCGCCTGGGGCGCAGAGACTTCTGGGTCAACCGCCAACGTGTGGACAGCTGGCACACCGCGTTTGACGCCGCGGCACCTTCGCGCTGAAGCGTTGCCCCATTGAAAATGGCCCCAAAGGGCCATATTGATAGCAAACTGTTTAACGTATATAAGCGACAAGCACTTATTCAGCCAACAATTTCCAGGTATCGACCACCGAATCGGGGTTGAGGGAGATGGAGCTGATGCCCTCGGCCTGCAGCCACTGGGCCAGATCGGGGTGGTCGCTGGGGCCTTGGCCGCAAATGCCCACGTACTTGCCCGCCGCTTTGCACGCACCGATGGCACGTTGCAGCAGGGCCTTGACGGCGGGGTCGCGCTCGTCAAAGTCGTGCGCCAGCAACTCCAGGCCCGAGTCGCGGTCCAGGCCCAGGGTGAGCTGGGTCAGGTCGTTGGAGCCAATGCTGAAGCCGTCGAAGTATTCCAGGAACTGTTCTGCCAGCACGGCGTTGCTGGGCACCTCGCACATCATGATGACCTTCAAGTCGTTCTGGCCGCGTGCCAGGCCCTTTTCAGCCAGCATTTCGGTGACCTTTTTGGCCTGGCCCAGGGTGCGCACGAACGGCACCATGACCTGCACGTTGGTCAGGCCCATGTCGTTGCGCACGCGGGTGAGCGCCTCGCACTCCATGGCAAAGGCTTCGCGGAAGTCTTCGCTGATGTAGCGCGCCGCGCCACGGAAGCCGAGCATGGGGTTTTCTTCATCGGGCTCGTAGCGGCTGCCGCCCATGAGCTTGCGGTACTCGTTGCTCTTGAAGTCACTCAGGCGAACGATGACGGGCTTGGGCCAGAACGCCGCAGCGATGGTGGCCACGCCTTCGGCGACCTTGTCCACGTAGAACGCGCGCGGTGACGCGTGGCCACGTGCCACCGATTCAACGGCCTTTTTCAGGTCGGCATCGATGTTGGGGTACTCCAGAATGGCTTTGGGGTGCACACCGATGTTGTTGTTGATGATGAACTCCAACCGCGCCAGGCCCACGCCGCCGTTGGGAATCTGGCAGAAGTCGAACGCCAGCTGGGGGTTACCCACGTTCATCATGATCTTCACGTCGATCTCGGGCATCTCGCCCCGGCGCACCTCGGTCACCTCGGTTTCCAGCAGGCCGTCGTAGATGTGGCCGGTGTCGCCCTCGGCGCAGCTGACGGTCACCAGCATGCCGTCGCTCAGGTGGTCGGTGGCGTTGCCACAGCCCACCACAGCAGGGATGCCCAGTTCACGCGCAATGATGGCGGCGTGGCAGGTGCGGCCACCGCGGTTGGTGACGATGGCACTGGCGCGCTTCATGACTGGTTCCCAGTTGGGGTCAGTCATGTCAGTGACCAAGACGTCACCGGGTTGCACCTTGTCCATCTCGGAAATGTTGTGCACCAGGCGCACAGGGCCGGTGCCGATTTTTTGCCCGATGGCGCGGCCGTGTGCCAGCACCGTGCTCGTGCCCTTGAGCTTGTAGCGGTGTTCCACCTGGTTGCCTGCCTGGCTTTTGACTGTTTCGGGGCGGGCTTGGAGGATGTACAGCTGGCCGTCGGTGCCGTCTTTGCCCCACTCGATGTCCATGGGGCGGCCATAGTGCTGCTCGATCACCAGCGCGTAATGCGCCAGTTGCTCGACATCGGCATCGCTCAGGGAAAAGCGGTTGCGCTGCTCGACCGGCACGTCCACCGTTTTGACCAGTTTGCCCTTCAGCGGGCCGTCTGCAGCTTTTTCTTCCGCCGTGCAGAAGGTCATTTGGATGAGTTTGGAGCCCAGGTTGCGGCGGATGGTGGCGCGCTTGCCTGCTTTCAGCATGGGCTTGTGCACGTAAAACTCGTCAGGGTTGACAGCGCCCTGCACCACGGTTTCGCCAAGGCCGTAGCTGCTGGTGATGAACACCACGTCTTCAAAGCCGCTTTCGGTGTCGATGGTGAACATGACACCGGCGGCACCCAGGTCGGAGCGCACCATGCGCTGCACGCCAGCGCTCAGGGCCACGTCGGCGTGGGCAAAGCCCTTGTGCACGCGGTAGCTGATGGCGCGGTCGTTGTAGAGGCTGGCAAACACCTCTTTCATTTTGTGCAGCACTTCTTCAATGCCCACCACATTCAGAAACGTTTCTTGCTGGCCGGCAAACGAGGCGTCGGGCAGGTCTTCGGCGGTGGCCGACGAGCGCACGGCAAAGCTGGCGGCCGCATTGCCTGCGCTCAGGGTGATGAACGCTTCGCGGATGGCGGCTTCCAGGTCGGCCGGGAAAGGCTGGGCCTCGACCATGGCGCGGATCTCGGCACCCACCTGGGCCAGGGCACGCACGTCTTCGGTGTCGAGCGCATCTAGCTTGGCGTTGATGCGGTCGGTCAGGCCGTCGAATGCCAGGAACTGGCGGAACGCATGGGCCGTGGTGGCGAAGCCCGTGGGCACACGCACGCCCGTGGGCAGTTGTGAAATCATTTCACCCAGGCTGGCATTTTTTCCGCCGACCGATTCGACATCGGTCATGCGAAGTTGCTCGAAAGGCACCACAAGGGCATCCGGGCTGAACAGTTGAGACATGGGAACACTCCATCTAAGTTAAAAAACCGGGGGGTGTTGCCAGCGTCAGTCGGGCCATTGTTGTGGGTGTTATGGGGCCAAATCGAGCGCTGTCAACCAAATACGCAAGCCGGGTGAAGCGCTGCGGTCAAAGCAGCTCTGGCGGCAACCGTCCATTTTAGAGAGTGGATCGTCAAGAACACCGGTGCAAGTGCTGAATGAACCCCGTTCGCTCCATCAAAGACCGTGGTTGCGGCTGCAAGTAGTAGGCCGACAGGCTACCCTCTTTTTTCTGAATGGCCTTCAGCAATTGCTCCATCGCGTCCAGGCCCGTGGTGTCCAGGGCCACCAGCATGCTCAGGTCGAGCTGCACGGCCACACCTTGTGGGCCCGCTTCAACGGCGGCAATCAGCTTGTCCAGCTTGGCAATCGCACCGAAAAACAACGATCCATACATGCGAAAATGCAGCTCACCGCTTACCTGTGCTACCTCTTCAGCTACAAAAATAGCAGCCTGCCGCCGCACAAACAGCACAATGGCCAGCACCAGGCCCAGTTCAACTGCCACCGTCAGGTCGAACACGATGGTGACCAGAAACGTGGACATCAGCATCAGGCGGTAGTGGTTGCTGAACTGGCGCAGGCGCAAAAACTCGCTCCACTCGCCCATGTTCCAGGCCACGAACAACAGCACGCCAGCCAGCACGGCCAGTGGGATGTGTGCCGCCAGCGGCGCGGCGGCCAGCACCACCAATGCCAGCGTGAAGGCATGGACCATGCCCGCCACTGGCGACACGGCGCCTGCGCGGATGTTGGTCACGGTGCGTGCAATGGTGCCGGTGGCGGGCATGCCACCGAAAAAGGGCACCACGAAGTTGGCCACGCCCTGGGCCATCAGTTCCTGGTTGGGGTCGTGTTTGGGGCACTCGCTGAGCTGGTCGGCCACACGGGCACACAGCAGCGACTCGATGGCACCCAGCAACGCAATGGTCAGCGTGGGCGTGACCAATTGCTTCACCGTTTCCCATGAAAAATCAGGCAGCTGGAAACCCGGCACGCCCTGCGGTATGCCACCAAACCGCGTGCCAATGGTTTCAACCGGCAAGTGCGAGCCCCAGGCCAGCAAAGACAGCGTGACCAACGCCACCACCGGGGCGGGGATGCGGGACGTGGCATTCAGCGCACTGACCGTGTCCACCGTTTCAAGTTTTTTGCGAAAACGCGAGTCCACTGCAAACAACCTGGGCCAGGCCGCCAGGCCCAGCACGCACAAGGTGCCCAACACAAAGGCGTACAGATTGAAGCTGCTTAGGTTGGTGGCCAGCACATGGATCTGGCTGAAAAAATCGCCAGGCATTTTGGCGATGCTCAGGCCCAGCCAGTCGCGCACCTGCGACAGCGCAATCAGCACGGCAATGCCATTGGTGAACCCAATGACCACACTCACCGGCACATAGCGCACCAGCGTGCCCAGCTTGAACAGGCCCAGCAGGAACAGCAGCACCCCCGCACTGGCGGTGGCAATCAGCAGGTTGGCAATACCGTACCGCTCGACGATGCCGTACACGATGACGATGAACGCCCCGGCAGGCCCGCCGATCTGCACCGACGAGCCACCCAGCGCAGAAATGATGAAGCCTGCAATGATGGCCGTCCACAAGCCCGCTTCGGGCTTGAGGCCGCTGGCAATGGCAAACGCCATGGCCAATGGCAGCGCCACGATCCCGACGGTGGCCCCCGCCCCCATGTCTTTCACGAATTTGGCAAAACTGTAAGACTTCAAGTCCGCCAGCAGGCGGGGCGCAAACGGCGCAAGGGCAGGCATGGCTCGGGACATGTGGGCAATGTGGATGGGTGAAGGCGTGTGCAGCAGGGCTGCATCAGACCATGGTGCGAACCAGCGTCGCAATCGGGGAAAGCGACATGGGACATGCCGCGCATTTGTCAGGCTCGCATCAGGTCAGGGGTATGGGTACCATGGCGTACTGACTCACCCACACCCGCACACCATGCCCAACCGTACAGTGTTCCTCATATCCGATGGCACCGGCATCACCGCCGAAACGTTTGCCAAAGCCATCCTGAATCAATTCGAGTCTAACCACCGCATGGTGCGCCTGCCGTTCACCGACAGCGTGGACAAGGCGCACAACGCCGTGCGCGAAATCAACCACACGGCCCAGCGCGAAGGGCACCGCCCCATTGTGTTCACCACGTTGGTGAACATGTCTGTGCTGGAAGTGCTCAAAGCCCACTGCCAGGGCCTGATGCTGGACATGTTCGGTACCTTCGTGGCACCGCTGGAAGCGGAGCTGGGCATCAAGTCCAACCACCGGGTAGGCCGGTTTTCGGATGCGTCTAAAAGCCGTGAGTACCATGACCGCATAGAAGCCATCAACTTCTCACTGGCCCATGACGATGGCCAGAGCAACAAGGACCTGGCCAGCTCCGACGTCATCCTGGTGGGAGTGAGCCGCAGCGGCAAAACACCCACATCGCTGTACCTGGCCATGCAGTACGGCATCAAGGCGTCCAACTACCCACTCATTCCCGAAGATTTTGAGCGGCGCAAACTGCCCCCAGCCCTGTTGCCCCATCGCAAGAAAATTTTCGGCCTGACCATTCAGCCCGAACGCTTGAGCGAAATCCGCAACGAACGCAGGCCCAACTCGCGCTACGCATCGCTGGAAAACTGCCGCCAGGAAGTGGGCGAAGCCGAAGCCATGATGCGCCGCGAAAACATCCGCTGGCTGTCTACCACCACCAAATCGATCGAAGAGATTTCCACCACCATCCTGCAAGACATCCGACCGGACCGGCCGGTGTACTGACTGCACCCGACGGGCACAACCTCTGGCTGACTTGATGTGGATCAAGCCAGCCCCCTCGCAGCATTGCGCCACTTGCCTTAACGTCTGCGGGTTGCACCCAGCCCCCTCTGTACACGCCATGACCACACCCGATCGAAACCTGCTCGTTGACATGCTCAGCCGGCAGCGTGCCCTGTCCCTGGCCAGCCCGGCGACCCGTGAACGCCTGGCCACCGACGCACAGTGGCTGTGGTTGCCGACAGGCCATTGCGTGGCCACGCCCCAGGAGCAGCACATTCATTTGCATCTGGTTTTGCAGGGCACAGTGGTGCTGGAAGACCCGGACCACGACATCCGCATCACACTGCTCCCCGGTGAACTGTTTGGGTATGGGACCCGCGCCAGTGCCAAAGGCGCATCTTGGAGCAGCACCGTTGGTCAGGATGCCGTGCTGGCACGCTGGCCGTCAGACACCATAGACCGACTGCGTGCCGACCACCCTGCCATTGCCTTCTTTCTGGGGCACCGCACGGCCAAACCCAACACAGTGCGCCCAGGTCAAGAGCCTGAGAACGGCACTGCAACCGCAGGCACCACGACCAACCTCAACCTCATGACCACCCCCCTTCGGGCACTGGTCAAACGGCCGCCTGTGACCTTGCCACCGTCAGCAACCATCCAGCAAACGGCACAGCTCATGCAGACGCACCGGGTGTCTTCGGTGTTGCTGGTCGAACAAGACCACCTTTTTGGCGTGGTGACCGACCGCGACCTGCGCAACCGTGTCGTGGCCACGGGGCTTGACATTCAACTGCCCGTTCACCAGATTGCCACGCTGGCACCGTTCACCGTTGACGTGTCCAAACCCGCATTCGATGCCATGCTGCTGATGGCGCGCCACAACGTACACCACGTGCCCGTGGTCGATGGTCCGCGTGTGGTCGGCATGATCACCGCCACCGACCTGTCGGAACGGCACAGCACTTCGGCCGTCTACCTGGCCGGCGAGGTGTACAAGCAGACCACCCTGGAGGGTTTGGTGGCCGCCGCAGCCAAAGTCAAACAGCTGCAGCAAAACCTGGCTGCAGCCGGGGCCAGCGCCCTCAGTTCGGGTCACATCCTGACAGCCATCACCGATGCACTGACTGTGCGACTGCTGCAATTGGGCGAAGCCGCATTCGGCCCCGCCCCCATCGACTATGTGTGGGTGGCGGCGGGCTCACAAGCTCGCAGCGAACAGACGGCCAAGTCCGATCAGGACAATTGCCTCATCCTTGACGATGCCTACCAACCCGACGTGCATGGCAGCTATTTCCAGCAACTGGCCAAATGGGTGTGCGATGGGCTTGACGCCTGTGGCTACGTCCACTGCCCAGGGGACATGATGGCCATGACCGACACTTGGCGTCAGCCGAAAGCTCGCTGGGCACAGTACTTCGACCGCTGGATCAACACGCCCGACCCCAAGGCCCTGATGTTGACATGCGTCTTCTTCGACCAGCGCGCAGTGCATGGCTCGCGGGCCTTGCTCGATGACCTGCGTGCCGACGTCCTGGCCAAAACCAAGGGCAACAGCCTGTTCCTGTCCCACATGGTGGGCAATGCGCTCAAGCACACGCCCCCGCTTGGCATGTTTGGCAACATCTCCATCACCAAGGGGGGTGAGCACCCCAACACCCTCGACCTCAAGCACAGTGGTGTGGTGCCCATCATTGACCTGGCACGCGTGTACTCGCTCGCCGGCGGGATCGATGCTGTCAATACCGATGACCGGCTGGCCCATTCGGCACAGAGCCGCGAAATCAGCGCCGAGAAATCGCGTGACTTGCGGGATGCGCTCGAGTTCATTTCCAGCATTCGCATTGGCCACCAGGCACGCCAGACCGCTGCGGGCCACAAGCCCGACAACTTCCTGTCACTTGACGAGCTTTCCAACTTTGAACGCGCGCACTTGAAAGATGCGTTTCAGGTCGTCAAAGGCTTGCAAAGCGTGCTGACTCAGCGGTACGGCGGCCGCTGAGCCAGCGCTTCAGTACTTCAGTACTTCAGTACTTCAGCCGAGCGTAGTAGGTCTTCTGAGCGGCCTCGCGGGCTTGGCGCATGGTGTGTATGCCCATTTCGGCCAACAAGGGCACCAGACGCAAGAACACCTCGGCAGTCACCAGCGCGTCGCCCATGGCGGTGTGGCGGCCCATCACCAGCACGTTGAAGCGTTCGGCAATCGCTTCCAGCCGGTGAGACTCCTGGTTCGGGTGCACCACCGCTGACAGCAACAGGGTGTCAAGCACCGGATGGTCGAACCGCAGGCCAGTCGACCGCTCCTTGAGTGCCAGAAACTTCATGTCGAAGGCCGCGTTGTGCGCCACCAGCACCGTTTCGTGGGCAAAGGCGTGGAAAGCAGGCAACACCTCGCCAATGTGGGGCTTGCCAGCCACCATTTCCGGTGTGATGCCATGAATGGGTATGGTGTGCGCCGGGATGGGGCGCTGCGGGTCGACCAGTTGATCGAAGCATTCTTGCTTCAGCAGCCGGTTGTTGACGATCCGTGCCGCACCAATCTGAATGATTTCGTCGCCCTGTGAAGGGTTCAGGCCCGTGGTTTCGGTATCGAAAACGGTGTACGTCAGGTCGACCAACTTGCAATCATCCAGGTGCTGACCCACGTCGCTGACCTTGAACAGATCGAAGTCGTAGTACTCGGGACGGCTTTCGTTGCGCACGAACGTCGCGGCATCCAGTTGCTCGCGTGCATCGGCCATCGGCAACAGGAACCTGAAAAACGCCTGGTGCCGCACGCGATCTCGCTCGAACCACATTTCACCTCCGTGGCGGACAACCACATCGCGAACAGTCAAGGGCGTGGCTTCGGTGCCGTGCCGCATGGGGTCCATTTCCCACGCCATCACAGTTTCAGTGCTCATCGCCTGACCGCTCCAAACCAGATCGAGCTGCGCTTTGCCCCCCCCCTTCTCGCCCAGTCGAAGCTGGACAAAGCGGACCTCGAATTCGCTCACCAGCCGCTCACTCAGGTACGTCAACACCTGCAAGATGGAGTAGCTGTCCACTTTCAGCCAAATCTGGCCATCCGCTTCTGCCTGGTCCACGCGTACCTTCACCGAAGGTTCCATACGCCGCTGCGCCGCTGCAAGCAAGTCCACACCCAGCATGTCTTCCAGCGGCCAGCGGGTTTTGATGTCCGCACTGGACTGTTGGGCCAGGTCGGAAATGCGCTGGCCCATGGCCGCCACTTCGTCGCGGATCACGCCCTGAAAACGCTCACGCATCGGCGCTTCGAGGTCGGGGAACTCCAGCATCTCGACGGCAGCCCGCATGTTTGCCAGTGACGCACGGCTGCGCTCGGTCAACTGGTGGATGAGGTTATCCTGACTGGACTCTTCTTCAAAAGCCCGCGTGATGTTCTCCAGCATCAGCACAAACCCACTGATGGCCTGGGCTGCACTCTCGCTGGTCGATGCACCGCTTCCCTGGGCTTCAGCCCCTTCGGTCTGACCACGCACCGGCGCCATCTGAACCCGCAGCAACTGCCCAGCCCGGGTGGTGGTCACGAACTGCGTGGTGGGCTGGGTTGCCCCCTTTTGCATGCGCTGCTGGATGTTCTCCAGCGCATGCGTGACCAGCCGTTTGTCGAACGCTGCATAGATGGAGCGTCCGATACCGATCAGCTCGGCCCCGTCCGCCAGCGTGGGCGATGCGGACAACGCCCGAAACTGCATGCGGGCGCGGTTGTTGTAAAGCAGGATGCGACCGTCCAGGTTGCAGACCACCACGCTCTGTGTGAGTTCGGACATGAGCGCCGCTAGCCGATTTCGCTCTTGCTCGATGCGAGCGCTTGCCAGCGCAACTTGGTTGGCAACATCGGTTTTGAGGGCTTCACGCTGATCAATCACTGCCTGCACAGCGTGGGTCAATGCTGACACTTCGGGCGTGGTGGCCGTCGGCAGTGGCTTGATCACGTCGGTGTTGACAGCAACCCGCGCAGCGTCAGCCAGCTTGACCAGAGGCACCACGTACTTGCCCAGCAGGAGTTGAAACACCCAGCCAGCCAGCGCAACCACAGGGAGCAGTGCCACCAGGGCGAGCACGACCCGTGGCATCAAGGCACCCGACACCAGCTCGCGCTGCACGGGCTCCAGCGTGCTCAGCATCCATGCCAGCGACAAACCACCCCACACCAGCAACAACACCATGATGGCTGCTGCGGCCACCAGGACGCGCCTGTCCAGCCGTCTCATGTCGACGTGCCCAACAGCTCACGAACCTTGTCCACCAGTTCTTTCGTGGAAAAGGGTTTGGTCATGTAGGCTGAGGCACCCAGGGCTTGTCCCTTGGCCACATCGGTATCGCGCCCCTTGGCAGTCAACATCACGATGTGCAGGTTGGCACATTCCGGCCTGGCGCGCAGGTCCTGGCACACCTCGAAACCCGTCTTGCGCGGCATCATGACATCCAGCAAGATCAGGTCAGGCAGGTCTGCAGCCACCGCATCCAGTGCTTCCTGGCCATCGCGCGCCACACTCACGGTGTACCCCTCGCGCTTCATCAGGTATTCCAGCGAAATGACGATGTTGGGTTCGTCATCGGCAATCAGGATTTTTTTGTTCACGTCTGGTCTCCTCAGTTTGTATTCGTTCCATCCGCAACAGGCCCCGCCGACGCAACCGGGTCACTGACCGTCGGCAGAAAGAACCCGAAGCATGCGCCACCACCGGCAGCGCCAGCAACCCACATGTGGCCACCAAAGTGTTCGACGATCTGTCGACTGATCGGCAACCCCAGCCCCGTGCCCTGAGGCCTGTGGGTGCTTTCCCCGCCCTGGCGGAACTTCTCGAAAACCAGGCTGCGCTGCACCTCAGGCACGCCAGGGCCATTGTCAGTCACTGTCACGGTCAGACCGGTCTGGGCACACGTCAATGCCACCTGAACACGCCCTGACGTTGCCGGTGTGAATTTGGCGGCATTGGACAAAAGGTTGACCATGACCTGCATCAAACGATCGTCATCGGCCACCAGTCGAACCTCGTGAGGTGGCAGACTGGACGTGATTTCGATCTGCTTCTGCGCAAACAGGCTGTCGGTTGCCTGCATGGCATTGCGCACCAGCGCCACCATGTTGACCGCTGTATTGCGCCAGTCGGCGTTGCCCGATTCAATCTTGGCCATGTCAAGCACCTGGTTCACCAACCTCGACAAGCGCTCGGCCTCGGCCACGATGATGTCCACGAAACTGATCCGCTGCGCCAGTTCCACTTTGGGGTCATCACGCAGCATTTCAGCAATGGCGCGAATGGAAGTCAGTGGTGTCCGCAATTCGTGCGTGACAGACGACATGAAATCGTCCTTCAAGGCATCCAGGGTTTTCAGCTGATCGTTGGCACGCTGCAACTCTGCAGTGGCCAGCTCAAGCGATCGCGACTTTTCTTCCAGCTCCACCGAGTGCGCCTTGATGGCCGAGGTTTCTTGCAGAATTTGCATCACATCGGCGATGCTCAAGGCCTCTTCCTGCACAACCGATGCCACCATGACGCGTGCCGACGCACTGCCGATGGCGCCGGCCAGTTGAGTTTCGGCAAACTGCACGAGCCGCGCATCTGCGCGCAATGCCTGAAGGCTGCCAACCCCCTGCTGCTGCGCATACACCTCGAACAAACTGGCGGCCCGCGCCGTCCCGAGGAAACGGGCACACAGTTCCAGCAGATCGGCCACCTTGGCCGTACCCCGCCAGAAAACCGGCCCCACCGCATCGGTCTGGTGAAACACATCGACAAACAAAAGCGCCTGACTGGCCTCTCGTGCCGAGGGTGCCCGCCACAGCGACACGCCCACGTAAGTAGCCACATTGGCAAACAGGCTCCAGAACAATGAATGGGTGAGGCCATCCAGCCCCGTCAGGCCCAACAACTGTTCGGGCTTGAGCAAGCCAAAACCCCACAGCCCATGTTGCACAAATGAGGGATCGATCCAGCCGGACTTGGCCAGCGATGGCAGCATCAAGGTGTACGCCCACACGCCGAATCCGACGGCCAACCCAGCCAATGCACCCGCAGCCGTGGCCCCGCGCCAGTACATGCCACCGAACAGCGCCGGTGCGAACTGCGCCACCGCCGCAAAGCTGATGAGACCGATACTGACCAGTGCATACGCCTCCCCCGCCATCTGGAAATACAGATAGCCCAGCAACAGCACCGTCAGAATGGCTGCACGCCGAATGGCCAGCAACACCCCTGTGAGGTCCTGTCCGACCCGCCCGGCAAAGTAGCGCGTGCGCAGCAGTGCAGGCATGACCAGATCGTTGCACACCATGGTTGACACGGCGATGGCCTCCACGATCACCATGCCCGTGGCGGCCGACAGCCCGCCCACAAAGGCCAGCAAAGCCAGCGCGGTTTGACCTTGCGAGAGTGGCAAGGTGAGCACAAACGAGTCGGGGTTCACCCCGTTTCCCAGCAGCAACAGCCCCCCCAGCGCAATGGGCAGCACGAACAGGTTGATGAGCAGCATGTACAGCGGAAACACCCACACGGCGCGCTTGAGATGGTTCTCGTTGACGTTTTCAACCACCATCACTTGAAACTGGCGGGGCAACAGCACCACCGACAACATGGCCAACAGCGTCAGGCCAAACCACTGCGCGTAAGGAAATGGCCCCCCCCCCTCCAGCCTGAGCAAACGGGCCAGTTCAGGCTGGGCGCGCACGGCGGCAAACAGCTCGGACGGGCTGGCAAACAGTCCGAACGTCACGAACACGCCCACAGCCAGAAACGCCACCAGCTTCACCACAGATTCGAAAGCGATGGCAGCCACCATACCCTCATGGCGCTCCGCACTGTCCAGGTGACGGGCACCGAACACCATGGTGAACCCGGCCAAAGCCAGGGCGATGTAGAACGTGCTGTTGGCCCACCACACATGCGACCCCATGTCCGCCCCCACCGGGGTGAGCACAGCCAGCGCTGCGGCCACTGCCTTGAGCTGCAATGCGATGTAAGGCACGATGCCCACCAGCGTGATGACCGTGACCAAGCCAGCCAAGGTGGGACTTTTGCCGTACCGGCTGGCCACAAAATCGGCAATCGACGTGATGCGATACGTTTTGGCAATGCGAACCATTTTGCGCAACACCACCCAGCCCAACACCATGGCCAAGGTTGGCCCCAGGTATATGGGCAAAAACCACACACCACCCGATGCGGCACGGCCCACGCTGCCGAAATACGTCCAGGCCGTGCAATAGACCCCCATGGACAGCGCATACACCCACGGGTTGGCAATCACCGAGCGACCCTGTGCTGCACGGCGGTCCCCCCAGGTGGCCACGGCAAAGAGCAACAGCAGGTAGCCAAACGAGACCCCCACCACCCATTCAGTGGAGATCATGGCCCTTTTCCGTCCATCCGCTCCACCTGCCATGCAAGCATGGCGATCAACCCTGCCCACAGCACAAACAAGGCCAGAGGAAACAAAGGTAAGTCCAACACCCACACGTCACCATCCCACAGCGCCAGCAACGGGAAGTTGAACAGCAGCCCACACAACACGAACAAAGCGACCAAACGTTGCCTGCCGTTGCCGTGTGTCATGTGCGCCTTTGCAGTGAACTGGATACGCGGAAAAACCTGCTTACTTCTGCGACGTGTAGCGTCCCAGTTTCAGGTGAGCCTGACGGCTCAGCCCAAACGACGCAAAAAACTTGCACCAGATGGTGATGCCACCGATGGCCGACCAGGTTTCGTACTCAAGCGAGCCCATCAAAACGGCAACGATCAGGCAGGCCGCAACCGTACCTGCGATGAAATTGATCGCCATTTCGTAGGGCGCCCACTTCTCAGGGTTGTCCGGTGGCACGCCCTTCTTCAGTGCGACCTCTGAAAAGTCGCGCCTCATCACGATCCGCCAAGCCCGACGCAGCCAGAAGAAAGCCATTGGAAACAGCGCCAGGAACAAGATCCAGGTCATCGCCACACTGACATCAAAAACCATTCAGCACTCCAGCGGGCATGCAAAAAGCACCCCTTCACCATTGAAAAAGCCCCGCCAGCAGCGCTGGCGGGGCTTTGATTGTGTACTTTGGCCGCAGCAGTGCGCGGTCAAAGGCAAGTCTTGACAAACGCTCAGTGAGCGCCGTCCACCGTCTTGGAACCGCGGGGCACGCGGACAGCTTCCACCATGGCTTCGATGTGGTGAGGCACAGGTGTGGTCATCTTGGACACGAAGACCGCAACGATGAAGTTAACCAGCGCACCCACTGCACCGAAGGCTTCAGGCGTGATGCCGAAGAAGCTGTTGGCGCCACCAATGGCACCGATAAAGTCGGTACCCTTGACGAAGAAGATGCCCTTGTGTGCGAACACGTAGAACAAGGTAATAAACAGACCTGCCAACATGCCTGCGATCGCGCCTTCTTTGTTCATCTTCTTGGAGAAGATGCCCATCATGATCGCGGGGAACAGGGACGACGCGGCAATACCGAAGGCCAGGGCCACCGTACCGGCTGCGAAGCCGGGTGGGTTCAAGCCCAGGTAGCCAGAGATCACGATGGCCACAGCCATGGCAATCTTGCCCGCCAGCAGTTCGTTCTTCTCGCTGATGTCAGGCGCGAAGATGCCCTTCACCAGGTCGTGAGACACGGCAGACGCAATGGCCATCAGCAAACCCGCCGCCGTGGACAGCGCAGCGGCCAGACCACCCGCAGCCACCAACGCGATCACCCAGTTGGGCAACAGCGCGATTTCGGGGTTGGCCATCACCATGATGTCGGCGTTGACGGTCAGTTCGTTGCCTTTCCAGCCAGCTGCAGCAGCTTTGGCCTTGGCGGCTTCGTTCTTGGTTGCATCGTTGTAGTACTGGATGCGGCCGTCACCGTTTTTGTCAGTGAACTTCAGCAGGCCGGTTTTTTCCCAGCGCTTCATCCAATCGGGACGGTCTTCGGCCTTGATGGAGGCTTCAGGTGCGTACAGATCGCCACCGGCCTTCACAGCGGTGTTCACCGTGCCGTGCAGGTTCAGTTTGGCCATGGCCGCCACAGCAGGCGCCGTGGTGTACAGGATGGCAATGAAGATCAACGCCCAACCAGCTGAAGAACGTGCGTCCTTCACGGAGGGCACCGTGAAGAATCGCATGATCACGTGGGGCAAACCAGCGGTACCGATCATCAGCGACAGGGTGTACACGAACATGTTCAGTGTGCTGCCAGCCGTGGTGGTGGTGTACTTGCCAAAGCCCAGATCGGTCACCACCATGTCCAACTTGGCCAACAGGCTCATGTCAGTGCCAGAGAAAGTGCCGCCCAAACCCAACTGTGGCAAAGGAATGCCGGTCAGTTGCAGGGAGATGAAGATGGCAGGGATGGTGTACGCGAAGATCAGCACGATGTACTGAGCCACCTGCGTGTACGTGATGCCCTTCATGCCACCGAACACAGCGTACAGGAACACAATGGCTTGGCCAATGTAGATACCAGTGTCGCTGGACACGTTCAGGAAGCGGGAAAAGGCCACGCCCACACCGGTCATCTGACCGATGATGTAAGTGGTGGACGCGGTCAGCAAGCAGACAACGGCCACAGTGCTGGCGCTCTTCGAGTAAAAGCGGTCGCCAATGAACTGGGGCACGGTGAACTTGCCGAACTTGCGCAGGTACGGGGCCAGTAACATGGCCAGCAACACGTAACCGCCGGTCCAGCCCATCAGGAACAAGCCGCCGCCGTAACCCATGTTGGCGATTAAGCCGGCCATGGAGATGAAGGACGCCGCAGACATCCAGTCAGCCGCCGTGGCCATGCCGTTGAGCTTGGGGCCCACAGCGCCGCCAGCGGCATAAAACTCGGATGTGGACCCGGCACGGGCCCAGATGGCAATGCCGATGTACAGAGCAAAACTCAGTGCAACGACGATATAGATGGTGGTTTGAAGATCCATGGAATGGGCTCCTTATTCTTCGTGAACGTCGAATTCACGGTCAATATCGCCCATCTTCTTGGCGTAATAGAAGATGAGGATGATGAACACGTAAATGGAACCCTGCTGGGCAAAGAAGAAGCCGAGCGGGTAACCACCAAGCTTGATGTTGTTGAGCACATCGGCGAACAGGATGCCTGCACCAAATGAGCACGCAAACCACACGATCATGATTTTTGTGAGCAACCCGATGGTGGCTTTCCAGTATCCGTCTGCGCTTTTGTCGCTGGACATGTTTTGTCTCCTCAGTGGAAAGGGTGAATGGTTTCAAAAATAGTGGTTGCCCACCCGGTTTTTGAACGCCGCCCACTCGTGGCAGGTGGCATTGCAGGCGCGACTGTCTTATTGATTTCTTACTGAATTCTTGCCAAATCAGCATCCACTGCCCTGACCTAGGGAAAGTCCTCATCACTATCGGGAATACCCTGATGACCAAAGCGAGGATGCGAGAGCCAGTCAATTTCGATAGCTGGCGATCGAGTGTTTTCAATGCCTCAGCGAAACCCCTATGTTCAGGCTGGCACAAATGCGCACAATGGCTGGCATTGCACATTGCTACGCTCTTTTCCTCGATCAACATGCCCGTGACCTCCCCGTTCAACAGTGAAGCCACAGTTGTATTTGCCAAAACCGCCGCTGGACAAAAGGAAATTCAGGATCGATCGATTGGGTTGACGCTGCTTCAGCGCCGTTTGTTGCTGCTGATGAATGGTCAACGGCGACTGTCTGAGCTCTCTGAACTGATGCCCGGACAGGACCTGCAACCCCTGCTCCAGACACTGCAGGAAAAGGCCTGCGTCGAGCAGGTGTCGTCCCCACTTCGACGCACTGCAAACGCCGAAAGTACAACTGACGGCAAAGCATCGTCTGCAGCGGCAAACTCCATGAGCGGACTGCCACCAGCGGATCAGCGCACGACCGCTCAAAATGAGATGGCCCGTAACTTCATGATCAACACAATCAATACGGTGTTTGGGCAGTACACCCGCCTGACTTTGATTGAAACCATCAGTCATGCCAATGGCACCGATGGCCTGCGACAGGCCTACTTCATGTGGTCATCCGCGCTGGAGGAAAATCGTGTTGGGGCCAAACGCCTGCCCGACTTTCAAAGTCAATTGTTCAAGGTGCTGTAGTCGAGCCGCCTCATAAAAAAAATCTATTGATAGCTTAGAAATAACAAAATTCATCACTCATAGAAGCTACCTATACTCATCTCCATCGAGGCCAGCCATGCATTTCTCTGATGCAGTGAGGCAGGCACCGACTTCACACTGTGGTATCAATCGACGTTCATTCACCTTAGGAGATTTTCATGTCCCTCATCAACACCCAAGTCCAGCCTTTCAAAGCCCAAGCTTTCCACAACGGCAAGTTCATTGAAGTGACCGAGCAAAGCCTGGCAGGCAAGTGGTCTGTGCTGATCTTCATGCCCGCTGCGTTCACCTTCAACTGCCCCACCGAAGTGGAAGACGCTGCTGACAACTACGCCGAATTCCAGAAGGCCGGTGCCGAGGTATACATCGTCACCACCGACACCCACTTCTCACACAAGGTGTGGCACGAAACCTCCCCCGCAGTCAGCAAAGCCCAATTCCCGCTGGTGGGCGACCCCACCCACGCGCTGACCAACGCCTTTGGCGTGCACATCCCTGAAGAAGGCCTGGCGCTGCGCGGCACCTTCATCATCAACCCCGAGTTGTCCATCAAGACGATGGAAGTGCACTCCAACGAAATCGCCCGCGACGTGAAAGAAACCCTGCGCAAGCTGAAAGCCGCCCAGTACACCGCCTCTCACCCTGGCCAGGTGTGCCCTGCCAAGTGGAACGAAGGCGCCAAGACCATTGCCCCTTCGCTGGACCTGGTCGGCAAAATCTGAGTGGTGTGCCCCGCTGGTTTGGGCCAGCGCCTCACCCCAAAAAGGGCTGCCGTGTGCAGCCTTTTTTTTCGACCACGTTGCCCGACAAACTGGCCGCATTCAAAGTGCAGAGAGGAAAACGCCCAGCCTCATGAGAAAACGCCAGGCCATTCCCAAGTTTTCTCATCTCGTTGAGGGAGGCCTGGTGCTACGCGACAAGTCTGGGGACGCTCTCTCAAATCCGTGTCCACGGACACCCAGCACAGACTTCAACTCGATCATGGATTTTGACTATTGATAGCTTTCAAAATAACAAATAGAAAATTCAATAGCCAACATCTATAGTCAAACCCTTCAACGCTCTTCCACCTTCTTCACACAGGACACCACCATGCTCGACGACACCCTCAAAGCCCAACTCCAGGCCTACCTCCAGCGCGTGACCCAGCCTTTCGAGCTGGTGGCCAGCCTGGCCAACCCCACCGCACCCACCGAAACCGATGGGCAAGTGAAACAGCTGCTGGCCGACATCGTGGCCGCTTCCGGCGGCAAAATTTCCGCCCGCTTCGACGGCAACAATGCCCGCAAGCCCTCGTTCAACCTCGTGCGCCCCAACGGGGGGACCGAACTGAACCTGACTTTCGCCGGCCTGCCGCTGGGGCACGAGTTCACCTCGCTGGTGCTGGCCCTGCTGTGGACGGGCGGCCACCCACCCAAGGTGGAAGCCGATGTGATCGAGCAAATCAAAGCCCTGGATGGCGACTTCAACTTCGAGGTCTACATGTCCCTCAGCTGCCACAACTGTCCCGACGTGGTGCAGGCGCTGAGCCTCATGGCCATCCTCAACCCCAAGGTCAAGGCCACGGTGATCGAAGGTGGCATGTTCCAGGACGAGGTGAACGAGCGTCAGGTCATGGCCGTACCCAGCACCTATCTGAACGGCGTCCACTTCGGTTCGGGCCGCATGCTGGTGGAAGAAATCGTGGCCAAGATCGACACCGGCGCCGCCGCCCGTGACGCGGCCAAACTGTCGGCCAAAGACCCGTACGAGGTGCTCATCGTCGGCGGTGGGCCTGCCGGTGCGGCCGCCGCTGTGTACGCCGCCCGCAAAGGCATTCGCGTGGGCGTGGCTGCCGAGCGTTTCGGGGGCCAGGTGAACGACACCATGGCGATTGAAAACTACATTTCCGTGCTGGAAACCGACGGCCCAAAGTTTGCAGCCGCCCTGGAAGCCCAAGTGCGCCACTACGGCGTGGACATCATGAACCTGCAACTGGCTGCCAAGCTGGTGCCCGCCGCACAAGAAGGTGACCTGGTGGACGTGCACCTGGCCAACGGTGGCGTACTCAAAAGCCGTAGCGTGATCCTCAGCACCGGCGCGCGCTGGCGCAATGTCAACTGCCCAGGCGAGGCCGAGTACCGCAACAAAGGCGTGGCCTACTGCCCTCATTGCGACGGCCCGCTGTTCAAGGGCAAGCGCGTGAGCGTGATCGGAGGCGGCAACTCGGGGGTGGAAGCTGCCATCGACCTGGCGGGCATCGTCAGCCACGTGACGCTGGTGGAATTTGCCGACCAACTCAAGGCCGATGCGGTGCTGGTGAACAAGCTGAAAAGCCTGCCCAACGTGACCATCCACGTCAACGCCCAGACCACCGAAATCACTGGCGACGGCGAAAAGGTGAACGGCCTGGTTTTCAAAGACCGTGCCACAGGCGAAGAAACGCTGGTGCCACTGGAAGGCGTGTTCGTACAGATTGGCCTGGTGCCCAACACCGAGTGGCTCAAGGGCACGTTGGAACTCAGCCGTTTTGGGGAAATCGTGGTCGATGCCAAAGGCCACACCAGCGTGCCTGGCGTGTTCGCTGCGGGCGATTGCACCACCGTGCCGTACAAGCAGATCGTGATTGCTGCGGGTGAAGGGGCCAAGGCCGCGTTGAGCGCGTTTGATCATCTCATTCGCACCCCCGTGGCCACAGCCTGAACCTGCTGAATCCACCCAAAGTCTGGCACCAATCAGGCTTTGGGTGGTGTACCGCTGTGTGCCACAGTCATGCGAAGGCAACACTGAACAAAGCGCGCGAATGTCAGAGCCACGCCCGCAAGCCATGGATTATCAAAACCGACAACGCAACTGGCCAGCTTACCGCTTTGCCCTAAACGTGTGCAGGCGGGACACCCGCACCGTAGACCTGCTCAGCCCGCTTCACAAACGCATCAACCATGTTGGCGGCAATGTGGTCGAACACCGAGCCCGTGAGCGCGTCCAGTGACGAGTGGGCAAACCCGTAGTTCAGCGTCAGCTCCACCTTGCAGGCATGCTGGCTGGCATCACCCAGCGGGGTGAACAGCCACAGGCCATCCAGGTGCGAGAACGGACCGTTCACCAGCGTCAACGTCAACTGCCGTCCTGGCACCAGCTGGTTGCGGGTGGTGAAGCTGTGGTGCAGGCCATGGAAGTCGATGTCCATGGTCACCTCGGTCAGGCCTTCGCTGAGCACCACCTCCGTGGCGCGCACGCACCATGGCAGGAACGCGGGGTACTGCGCCACGTCGTTGACAAGCACAAACATCTCGTCGGAGCTGTGCCACAACAGGGCCGAGCGGTGAACGGTTTTCATGACAAGTCAACGCCAGCAGGGGGTAGCGAGGTATCGACTGCGGCTTTGTCGATGATCACTTTCTGATACAGCCCGCCGAAGTAGGTTTGTTTGCGAACCGCAGACAATCGGGCATCGGTGGGCAGCCAGTCGGCCAATTCGGTGCGCCACAAATCCAGTGCAAACGGCTCCAGCACCTTCAAGACAGGCCACATCACATACCGCAGCGGGTGACCGAGCACCGGGCGGTGATAGTCAACCAGCACCAACCGGCCACCCGGCTTGAGCACACGAAGTGCTTCGGCCACCGTTTGTCTCCGCACGTCGGCAGGCATTTCGTGTAACAGAAAAAACACCGCGACTGCATCCTGGCTGTCGTCGGCAAATCTCAAAGCCGTGGCATCTTGCCGTAACACGGTGACCTGACCATGGCCCTTTAGTTTGGCCTGCAGATTGCTGACCTGAATGGGGGCTACATCCACCACAGTCAGGTGTGCATGTGCGTTCAGTCGCTGTGCCAGATGTTCGGAAAAGTCGCCGTACACACAGGCCACTTGGAGCACGTTGCCGTCGACGGTTTGGTTGGCGCTGCTCAGTGCTTGAAGCGCTGCATCGCGCAACCTGGCGAAATTGCCCCACAAAATGAGGTTGACCAGCCATTGCCTTTCGAAGATCCGTACCGCATTGGGGTGCAGGTATGCCCACCAATAGGTTTTTTCCAGGTATGCAGGAATGGCTACAGGCGCAGCAGCATTGGGAGATGTGGCCAAACTACCCGCTTTGGCAGAGGCGCAAGCGGCCGACTCATGTGAACGCACGTGTGTAACCTTTGAAAACCCTTGAAGCATCTGTGCGCAGCCAGATGTCGGCAGTCGCCGCAAATGTGTGCAGATGCTCCAAAAAGAAAAGCCCCCAAGGTCGAAGAACATCACCGTTGGAGGCTTCTTTTAACCCGGATGGTCAATATTATTGACGCCTCCGCTGCACATTGAAACTGAGAAGCCTGCCCACTGGAAGTGGTCGAGGCCAGTACCATTCAGATCAATACTTCAATTTCAGCTTTTCAAGCTGCTCTTTGGTGACGCCTGGCACGTCCCCACGAGCAGTCCAGCGGTTCAGGTTCCAGGCACCCTCGCCCACCCATGACTTGAGCATGACCAAGTTTGCCGCACGCTCGGCATCGGTTTCACCCAAATATTTGTACATGTTGCCGGGCTTCTTGTCTGACGTGTTCGTGCCATCGTCCAGCCGACGCATGAGTGCGCCGGTATCTGTGTAGGCAATGATCTGCAGCAGATTTTCGTAGGTACTGGTACGCGGACCCAGCTTCTCTTTTTTGTACTTTTCCTCGGCGAGTTTGAACTCTGCGAGCGTGGGGGCATCGTCGCCATGGCATTCCGCACACAGCTTTTGAATCATGGGCTTGACTTGGTTGCGGTATGTCACCTCTTGTGCAAAGGTGGGAAGAGACAGCACGGCACAGGCCAATGTGGCTGCAAGTTTGAGTTTCATGTCTGGGTTCCTTGTGTAGAAAAACGGGATCAACGCCGACTCATTTCGCTTTGCCAAACACCATTTCCCGTGGACCAGGTCCATCGGGTTCCTTGTGCGCAATGCCAAAGTGGCAGTCAATGCAAGTGAGGTTCTCAACCTTGGCCTTGGCATGGCGGGCCTGAGCCTTGGGGGACTGAAGCTCCACGCTCATCTTGTCTGCCTTGTGGCAGTTGCGGCACTCGATGGAATCGGTTTCCTTCATGCGCTTCCACACGTGCGTGGCCAACTCATGTCGCTTGGCTTCAAACTTTTCGGGGGTGTTGATGGAGCCCGTGATGAAGTGGTGATACAGCTCGCCCGACGCTTCGAATTTACGTTTGATCAGCGCAACGGGGTCGCGTGGCACGTGGCAATCGGTGCAAATGGCACGCACACCCGTGCGGTTCTGGTCGTGGATGGTGCCTTTGTATTCGGCGTAGACGTTGTCGCGCATTTCGTGACAACCGATGCAGAACGCCTCGGTGCTGGTGTAGGCCAAACCAGCCGCCCCGGCAACGATGAGGGCCGCAGACGCCAGAAACCCTGCTACCGACAAGCCCAGCACCAGCTTCCAGCGGGCGCGCAACGTTTTGAACAGTGCACTCATGGTTCAGTCCGGATCGGGCGTTCAGCGCGACAGGACGTAGCGAACCAGGTTCTTGATTTCGGCATCGTCCTTGGACTTGACGATCTGGTGCTCTTCTTCCACCCCGTCGATTTTGACCTTGGGACCGGTCTTCAGGTGCTTGATCAGCGTGGCTTCAGCATCTGTCTTGCCTTTGTATTTTTCGGCGGTCACCTTGTAAGCTGGGCCGTCTTTTTTGGCACTCACAGCGTGGCATTTGGTGCAATTGCTTTTCTTGGCCAGCGCCTCGGCTGCAGCCACGTCGACCTCTTGTGCTTGCACAGATGCCCCTGCACCCAGATAAATAACGGCAAGCGTTGCTTGGACCAAGCGCATCGAGCGAGATGTATTCATGTCAGTGGTTCTTTGTTGAAATTGGTTTGAACCACTATAAACCCCCACCCTTAAGCAGGTCATGGAAGGTCCATCCAAACGCTCAACCAATTGACAAAAATCAAGAAGCGACATCAACCCAGAATGACGCTGAGATGCATGTGTCTGGGTCAAGACCCCATTCGCCCTTCGTGGCGTCCGCTCATTGAGGCTTGCCCTGAAGCAAGGCCGAGGCAGCATTCAGCGACACGGCAATGTCTTCCAGCGTTTGCAGCCAGCTGGGCAGCAGGTTGTTTTTGCGCTCGAAGGGGCCAAAGTTGACCAGCTTCAGGTCGGGGTAACCCGCCATGATGGTCTCGATGGTGCCGTTGCCGTCCACCAGGCCCAGCCCGAGCGCGTCTTGCCCGCCCCACACCTCGCCCGTGGCGTAGGTGTCTGGTGATTGGGTCAGTTTTTTGCCACGGCGTTCTGCCAGCAGTGTTTCAAACTGGCGGCCCAGTTCGTCCACCAGGGTCTGGGCCTTGGCTTCGCCTTCGGGTGTACTGGGCTCGAAGGGGTTGAGCATGCCTTTGAGCTTGCCGGAGGCATAGGTTTTGGCCTTCACGTCGTACTTCTCCAGCACGCGGTGCACGTCCCAGCTTTGCAAAATGGCCCCGATGGAGCCCACCAGCGAGTATTTGGCGCTGACGATTTCGTCGGCAGACAGGGCCACCATGTACCCGGCCGATGCACCCAGGTTGCCAATCACGGCCTGAATGGGTTTGGGGTGTTTTTTGCGCAGCTCGGCCACGGCATCCATGATGCGTTCTGCCTCGACCGGTGCGCCGCCGGGGGAGTCGATGTACAGCAGCACGCGTTGCACGTTGGTGTCTTCAAATGCACGCGTCAGCGCGGCCACCACTTTGTCGGCCGACGCCAGTTTGGCCGTTGCGCTGATTTGCCCCTCCACCTTTACCAGCGCTGCGGCGGGCTCCTTGGCCACCACGCCTGGCAAGGGCAGCAAGGCCTTGGCTCCCAGCACGGCGTACAAACCCACCGAGCCCACCACCACCAAGCCCACCATCCACCGCTTGAAACGGGCAGCACGGCGGGTTTCAGTCTCGCGGCGCTGCTGATCGATCACGAAGGCTTTGGCCAGCAACACCATGGCCTGCTCGGCATTGTCAGCAGGCTGTTGCAGCACGGCCTCCACGGAATGGGGGGCGGGTTGGCTTGGTTTGAATGGGTTCCACATGCTTCGCATTGTCATCCGAACCAGGCTCGCGCTGGCGGCTCACCCTTACCCCCTTCGATATTTGGAGAACATGATGGTGACCGTGAACCTGTCCTTCACCGGCCCGGGCGTGCCAGCGTCCGTTGCCACACTGACCGCGTGGGCCCACGGGCCTTCGGACAGGTGTGTCAAGACAAAGCATCTGAGACCTGCTTTAAATCAAAAAATGAAGCTAAAACAACCACCAATAAAGCGTTGAATGCCATTTTTACTCCACATATTCACAGACAAAGTGGACCATGCTGGCCTGCATCCGGGCCACTTCCTGGGCATGCCCTTGTTTCGCCAACTGCAGCCGCACTTGAGTGAGTCTCAGCCCATCAGGCCGCTGGCACAGACAGCCAGTGGTTGTCCAGGCGTCCGTGCTCGAAACCTGCGGCGGTGTCAGGGACTGCGGCCACTGGCCCGGGGCGCAAGCCACCCATGCGCCCCCCGGCCCACACCACCTGCCCTTTGCTCAGCGCACCCGCGTCGGCCCAGGTGGTGTGCCCGAGGTACCGGCCGTCGAGCGCATAGCGCACCAACGCGTGTCCCCGCGTGGCGCTGACCAGAAAATACGGGGCCTCAAATGGCGCAACAGGTGGCGCGTCGTGCGCTGGGAATCCATGGCCCACCACCGCCACATCCCCGCCGTAGCCCGCAAGGGCGGGTTGGCCCGTGGCCAACCGCAGTTCGCCGTGGGGGTTGTGCTGCCAGTCCAGCACAGCCAGCACGGGGGCGGCGGCACGGGCGGCACCGTCGTCGTGCTCGGCCTGCAGGGCAATGCCCAGCAAAGGCAGGCCTTCGGGGGTGTGGGCCCAGGCCAGGTGGCGCAGGCTCAATCTGGGGTCGGGCAAACGCCATTGGCCCAGCAACTCGCCCGTGGCGGGGTGCAGACAAACCACCGACGAATCCATGCGGTGGAGGTGGCGCTTGGTGCGGCCGGTTTCAGCCGCCGTGTCGATACCGCCGTTGGCCACGAACAGCATGCCGGCCAGGGGGTGCGCCCCGCCCTGCCCAGCACCACCCAGACCGTGCGCGGGCATGGCCGACACAGCGTGCGGGTCCATGCCGTGGGTGGGAAACTCGGCGCGCTTTTCAAGGCTGCGGGCATCGCGCACGCCCAGCAGGCCCTGCCCGGTGTCGGTGTCAATTTCGGTGGTGAACACGGTGCGTCCGTCTGGCCCGGCCAGCACATGGCCACTGAACTGGCGCCCCGCCTCCATCCACACCCAGTGCGGGTGTTGGGTGGGTGACAGGTGCACCAACCAGTCGCCCGGACGGCGGGCGACCACCAGCAAACGACCGTCGGGCAGGGGTGCGAGCCCATGGCCGCGCGTGGGCAAGGCTGTGGCGTGTTGCACCTGAATCGCGGCCCGACCCGCCGACGAAACCACCCGTAACCACCCAGCCTGGTGCAGGCCCTTGGGATCGTCCCAGCAAGCGGCAAGCACAGCAAGCGTTGACGGGCGGGGGGCTGACCACGCACCCGCTGGCAACCACACGGCCAACGCGCCCTGGCCCAGGCGCTGCAAGCACAGGCGGCGGGTGGCCAAGCCCGGTTCAGTCGCCATCGGCATCGGAGAACCCCAGCGGGATGTCGAGTGCGGTGGCCACTTCGGTCTGGTAGAGCGCGGTCACGGCCTTGAGTGCAGCGGTCAGCGCCAGCAACTGACGGTGGTCGGTGGCACGGGCCGGGGCTGTGTCTGGCAAGGCGGCCAGCCGGGTGCTGACGCCATCCAGCGCCTTGGCCCAGCGCTGGGCGAGCGCGATGTGCCCCTTGCCCAGCAGCAGCGCTTCGATGGGCACCAAGGCCTCGCCAGGCACCTGGGGCTGCTGACGCTGCTGCGGCGTGAGCTGCCCCTGCGCCCGCAGGCTGGCCCACTGCGCACGCCAGCTGGCCAAGTTGGCCTCGCGCGACAAGCGTGCAAAGTGGGGTGGGTTGCCCTTCAGCGCGGAGCCCACGGTCTGCACGGCTTTGACGGGTTTTTCGAGGTGCATCCAGCGCAGGCGCTCCACGCCGCCCAGCCATTGGTTGAGCCACTCCACCAGCACGGCGCGGGTGACTTCAACGTCGGCCTCTGACTGTGCCTGCCAGTCTTTGGCAGCCCAGGTGCTCAGTTCGGCCGCCAGCTCACGCGCTTCAACCTGCACACCCTGCGCCACCAGCACCAGGTACTGGCAGGTGGCGGCGGGCATGGGGCGGTTGACGAAGGGCACTTCTCTGGGTTTTTCACCGGGTTTGAGCCCCCGTGCGTCAAAAGCGCGGCCTTGCGCCGGGTTCAGTGGCCGCCACGTCAGCAGCAAAAACTCGAACGCGGGCAGCCCTTTGGCCAGCGTGCCCACGCGCGCCATGTCGGCCAGCGTCTGCGGGGCTTTGTCCAGTGCTTTGTGGATGAGTTCGGGCCGGGTGGGCCAAAAGTCAATCTGCCGTTGCGCGCGCCGCGTCAACACCGGTCCAATGGCCGGGGTGGAGAGCGCTTCCCAGCCGGCCATGGTCTGCTGCCACTGGGCGTACAGGCTTGCGGAAGCCGCCGATAGCGGTGCGTACCCGTTGCCCAGGCCAGGCAGCGCCGCGCAGTGTTGCGTGGTGGCCTGCACCAGCGCGTCGGCCTGCGCCTGAAAGGCCTGGCTCAGCGGCGGCAGGTGGTGGGCATACACGCCAGCAAGTGCGTGCTCGGCGCTGTAAAACGGCATCGCCACCTGGGCATGCACGACGGTGCTCACCGCGAGAGATGCGGTGACCGTGACCTGCAACGCAGCGTGCGTGAAAAAACGCCCGTTGCGCATCACAAACTCTCCACGAATTTCACCAGCGCAGCACGCTCGGCTTTGTTCATGTTCAGCACGCGCTGTTTGGCACCCTCCGCCTCGCCACCGTGCCACAGCACGGCTTCCAGCACGCCGTTGGCTCGGCCGTCGTGCAACAGGCGCTGGTGACTGTTCACGTCTTTGACGAGGCCGATGCCCCACAGCGGTGGGGTTTTCCACTGGCGGCCATTGGCAGCAAAGTCGGGACGGCCATCGGCCAATGCAACCCCCATGTCGTGCAGCAACAGATCGGTGTAGGGGTGGATGGTGTGGCCCACCAGCGCCGGGCTGGACAGGCGCGGGAACGCCTGTGCCAGCGGCGGTTGGCCGGTGGTGTAGCTGGGGCGGTGGCACACGGCGCACTGAGCCTGGGCAAACAGTGCCTGCCCCTTCAGCACCAGCGCATCGTTGGGTTTGCGGCGGGCCGCTGGGGCCAGCACCGCCTGGTAGAACACCACGTCTTCCAGTGTGGCCCGGTCGATTTCATGGGCATCGCCGTGCCCGCCACGCTCGACGGCCAGGCAGTCTGTCTGCGCCGGGGTACAGGCTTCTTCGGGTGCCCAGGGGCTGGTGATGCCAATGTCGCCCCGGAATGCGCCCGCACTCTGGTGTGCGATGGTGCCGGTGTTGGCCTTCCAGCCGAAGCGGCCCAGCACCATTTGTTGCGAAGGGGCGTCCCACACACGGTTGGCCTGCCCCTTGATGGGGCCGGGGGCGGCGGCCTGCGCAGCGGCGTTGGCCAACACGTCAGCTTCAGGGATGGCCTCGATCAACCCGATGCCCATGAGCTGCGGCGGCACGCGCGGGCTGAGCATCACGTCAGGTGCCATCGGGCCGTAGCCCAGGTTTTTGAACCCGTATCTGGGCTGCTGCAGGGTGTAGCGGGTGCCATCGGCAAAGCGGCCGTGCACGGGGGTGCGGCGGATGACCACCTCGCCCTCGGGCTTCACGCCTTCGATGGCTGCGTTGTTGAACTGGTCACCGTAAGTGGGTTCGGGCACCACACCGTCGTGCGAGGCGGGTTTGCCGGGCACCGACAGGCGGATGAGCATTTGGGTGGGCTGATCGTGGTCCACCAACCCCTTTTTGAACTCGGGCGGTTGGCCCCGCCCGTCCAGCACATGGCACCCGCCGCAACTGCGTGAAATGAAGTGCGGGCCCAGGCCATCGCGCACCTTGGTGGAGGCCGGTGCCTGCACCCAGTTGCGTTTGAAAAACGAATTGCCAATGGCAAAACGTGTGCGCTCTTCGTCGGTGAGGTTGGCGGCCGGGAACGAAAACGCGTTCTTGCCATTGGCCCACACGGTGGTGGGGCCGCCGGTGGCCTCCAGCTCATCGGCACTGGCCGTGGCGTTCAAGGCCAGCGGGACAGAAAAAGCCCCCGCAGCCAGCAACCAAGGTGCCACACGGCGGGTGGAGGACAGAACGGACAGGCCTTGGCTGGCCATCAGGGGCTGGCTGAGGAGGTTCATAGGGTTAAATGAAATATATAGCTGAAAATCACCGCCAATAAAGCGGCGGAAGGCAAAAAAGCTTCAAGGTTCGACCAGGGTCAACTTCTGGATGCCCACCGCACCGGCCGAGGCCACGAGGTCCTTGCTCTGCTGCGTCAGGCTGGCAATGGTTTTCTGGATGCGCAGGCGGCCAGGGGCGGTTTTGTCGCCCAGAATTTCGCGGTCAAACGGGGCCTGGATGCCTTCGGCTGCGGCCACCGAATCAGCAATTTGTTTACTGGTTTTGTCGGCCAGCGCAGTGTCAGTGGTAGCCACCAGGTCTTTCAACGACGGGCCGCTGACCACGCTGCCATCCACCCGCTTGTAGCTGCCCAGCCACACGTTCTGAATACCTTTGGCATTGGCGACGACATCGCGGTGGGTGTTGTCTGAGAAGCAGGAGTGCTCGTCTTCCTGGTCCTGGCTGTTCAGGGCCACCTCCAGGCGTTCACCGGCCAGTTCGCCGCGCGACAGCGAGCCCAGGCCCACCAGCATCTTGCGCACCGACTCTTTGCCAGCTTTTTCAAACTTGGCGCGGAAGTTGTTTTTCACGCCAGGGGCCCAGGCCTTGACCAGGCTTTCGGTGTCGCTGACCAGCAGGTCCATGGCGGTTTTCAGGTACAGGCGGCGGCGGTCGGCATTGGGGGCTTTGCCGTCCACAAAGTCCTCGAAGCTGCGCGCGCCGGGGCCGGTTTCCGACAGGTCTTGCCCCCACAGGAAAAACTCGATCGCATGCCAGCCGGTGGCAATGTTTTCTTCGCCGCCGCGCTCGTTCTGGGCCATCAGGTTTTTGGCGGTGATCTTGAATTTGGGGTTGTTCACCAGCCCGGCGTTGGGCTTGCCTTTCACGCTGTCCACAAACGATTCGTCCATGGGCCAGGCGTTCATGCGGCCTTCGGGGCCTTTGTCGCTGTCGATAGGGCCGCCGTAGAAACGGAAGGCTTCGGTCTGGCCATAGGTCTCTCTGGCTGCCAGCCAGGCTTGCTTGGCCGCGTCTTGTGTGGTGGCGGACGGCGCGGCCACAAAGGCGTTGACCGCTGTTTGCAGTGCTTTGGCGGTGCTCAGCACGTCTTCGTAGTTGGCGTACACCAGCGCGGCGTATTGCTGGGCCACGGCGGCGTGGGTGACGGCCACGGCCGGTGCGACCGCAGTGTGGGCCACTGCAGCTGAGACGGACTGGGCGTGCGCCGTCAAGGTGGCAGCAGCCACCGACAGCGAAAGGACGGCGGCCAGGGGCAGAAGGCGAAGGGTCATGGGTGCAACTCCTGAATGGAATGAAACAGAACGGAATGGACAGGCCGCCATTAAAACATGCAAATGCGAATAGTTTGCATTAATATACAACCATCTCACCCACCGCCTTGATGTGAGTCAAGGCACGCCAGAAACACCCCCGTCCATGACCGATGCCACGCCCCCCGCCCTGACCAGCCTGGGTCTGAAAGCCACGTTGCCGCGCCTGCGGGTGATCGAGGTGTTCCGCCAAAGCGCATTGCGCCATTTGGGTGCCGAAGACGTGTACCGGCAGCTGATCCAGCTGGGCGAATCAGTCGGCCTGTCCACGGTCTACAAGGTGCTGTCACAGTTCGAGCAAGTGGGTCTGCTGCGGCGCAGCGAGCTGGGCCAGTCGCACACGGTGTACGAACTGGTCGATGCCGACAGCCCCCGCCACGGCCACCTGCTGTGCACCGCCAGCGGCCAGGTCACCGAACTGCACCTGCCCGACCTGGAGCAGCGGCTGGTGGAACTGGCCAGCCAGCACGGCCTGCAACTGCGCCACTGGAGCCTGACGGCGTGGGGACAACCGGGGGACGCGGGCCATTGCGCCCACAGTGGGCACGCCCACCCAAGATGATCCCCTGCAAGTAGGCGGCAAAATGCAGGCTCCGATGCCCGCAGGAGACGCCCTCGTGCCCCACACCATCCCCCCTCTGGCAGGGTGTCCCCACACCATGCTGTGGACCCTGCACAACCGGGCGCAGGAAGCCATGCGGCCCGACGCCTGGTTGGTCGATCCGCATGCGGTGCGCGTCTACCAGTCCATCGATTTCGACTTCATGGGCCAGTTCGGCTGGCCCGATGGCTCACACGCGGTGCGGTCGCTGATGTTCGACCAGGTCGTCACGGACTGGCTGCAGCAACACCCGCATGGTGCGGTGGTGGAGCTGGCCTGCGGGCTGGAAACCCAGTTTCTGCGGGTGGACAACGGGCAGGTGTGCTGGACGTGCATCGACTTGCCCGAATCCATGGCCGTGCGCGAGCGCTTCCTTCCACCGTCTGCCCGTTGCCACCACCGCGTGGGCAACGCGCTGGACCTGCACTGGATGGACGGCATCATCTCCTGCGACCAGCCCGTGTTGATTTCGATGCAAGGCCTGCTGATGTACCTGGACGAAGCCGAGGTTCAGCGGCTGCTGCTGGCGGCATTGAAGCGGTTTCCCGGCTGCACCGTGGTGTTCGACACCATTCCGCGCTGGCTGTCGCGCCAGACCCAACTGGGTTGGTGGCTCACCTGGCAATACCGCTGCCCTGCCATGCCCTGGGGCGTGGACCGGGACGAAATCCCCGCCCTGGTTCAGAAATGGGGCCTGCCCATGGCCACCGTGACCGAAGAACCCATTTGCCGCTTCCGCAGCGTGCAATGGCAGCTGGTGGAGTGGATGACCCGCACACCGTGGGGAGCCAAGCAATTGCCAGCAGTGGTGAGCCTCACGGGTCGGTAACTTGAGCCATGCCGATCCAAGACACGGGATAAATATTATTTTATATAGCATACTTCTCATTAATAATAAGCTCCAGAGGCACTTTTTATTCAAAATCGAGACATGACCTCGCTCTTCACCGCCATCAAAACGCTGCACATGTCGCTCGTGGCATTGAGCGTGCTGTTGTTTGCTGCGCGGGGGCTGGCCGTTCTGGCTGCTGCGCACTGGCCCATGCACCGCGCGGTGCGCCTGAGCAGCATGGCGGTGGACTCGGCGCTGCTGCTGGCGGGGTTGTCGCTGTGGTGGTCGCTGGGCGTGGGTTTGGCAGACACCCCCACCTGGCTGCTGACCAAGCTGATGCTGTTGCCCGTGTACGTGGTGCTGGGTTCACTGGCACTGAAGCGGGCACGCACACCCGCCGTGCGGACAGTGTGTTTTGCAGGGGCGCTGCTCACGGTCGGGCACATGATCACGGTGGCCGTGGCCCACCACCCGGCGGGTCTGTGGGCGCAGTGAACGACACACCCACACCCCCAGCGGACCGGATGTCCACCCTGCCCCGCCTGCTGATGACGCTGGCGGGCGTGCTCTGCTTGGCGCTGGCTATTCTGGGTGTGGTGTTGCCCGGCTTGCCCACCACGCCGTTTGTGCTGCTGGCCGCCGCCTGCTTTGCCAGAGCCTCGCCGCGCCTGCACGCCTGGCTGCTGAACCACCGCTACCTCGGCCCCATGGTGCGCGACTGGGAGGCACACCGCAGCCTGCCCTTGCGCGTCAAGCGGATTGCCACCGGTCTGATGGCGGTGACAGTGGTGTTGTCAGCCTGGCAATTCATGGGCAGGCCCTGGCTTGCGGCCCTGCTGTTGGGTCTGGGTGCGCTGGGAGCCTGGGTGGTGTGGCGCATACCCACCCGTCACCCGGGCAGCGATCAGAATGCAAATGTCTCGCATTGCGAACAAGACCAGTCAGATACGGATAAACAGGCTGGTGGTTGAGCGCAGCGCCCGTGTTGGACACAATCCTTTGGCTCGCGTGTCACCACGCTCTGCGCGGTCACACTTTTTCAAACACCACACACCAGGAGCCCCCCATGCAAGGCGACCCCCAAGCCATTGGCTGGCTGCAAGCGCAGCTGAAAAACGAACTGACCGCCATCAACCAGTATTTTGTGCACTACCGCATGCTCAAACACTGGGGGCTGGACAAGCTGGCCGCCAAGGAATATGCCGAGAGCATTGGCGAGATGAAGCACGCTGACTGGTTGATGGAGCGCATCTTCACACTCGACAGCCTGCCCAATCTGCAAGACTTGGGCAAGATCAACATCGGTGAAACCGTGCCCGAGATGCTGGCCAGCGACCTGGCGCTGGAACGCGGCGCGCAACAAACCGTGAAAGACGGCATGGCGCATTGCGAGTCGGTACGCGACTTCGTGTCACGCGACCTGCTGCTGAAGATTCTGGATGACACCGAAGAACACATCGACTTCCTGGAAACCCAGCTGGAGCTGATCGAACGCGTGGGCCTGCAGAACTATCAGCAAAGCATGATGGGCTCGCCCGAGTAAGCCTGCTCACCCGGGGCCCCACCCCGGCATGCCCCCGAACTGCGTGTTGCACGAAAGTGACAACGCGCTTTTTTTTGCCTCCACTGAACCGGTTTGTTGACATGGGCAACCACTGTATTGCGAGTCATTCGCATTCGTGTGAAATAATGTAAACCTCCAGCCAGCCACTGACCCGCCTTGCGCGCCTCGCAGGGCCTTGGGGTTCATCAGCCAGCCGACAACCTCTGATGGACTCACACGCATGTTCAAACACCCTGTTTCAGGCCAAAAAAGGCCTGTCGCGCTTGCCAGTCAAGCTTTTTCAGCTACCAAAACGTCTGCGGCATCAGCAGCCATGCTGCCCTTGGGGGCCATGCTGCTGGCGGGCTCACTCGGCGCCATGGCCCAGACATCGGCCGACAGCGGCAAGACCCTGTCCACCGTCACGGTGAAAGAGCGGGCTGAAGCGGCAGAAGGCAAAGACAGCATCCGCGCCACCGAAACCACCATTGGCAAGGGTCGGCAGCAGCTGCGCGACATCCCGCAATCGGTCACGGTGGTGACCGAAAAGCTGATGGATGACCGCAATTTCGACACCATGAAGGAAGTGCTGAAGGCCACTGGTGGCATCAGCTTCATGGCGGCAGAAGGTGGGGAAGAAGACATCCGCCTGCGCGGTTTTTCCCTGCAAGCCACGGGCGACGTGTTCGTAGACGGCATGCGTGACCCGGCCTTCTACGAGCGCGACACCTTCAGTTTCGACCGCCTTGAGGTGCTGCGCGGCTCCGCCTCGCTGCTGTTCGGGCGTGGCTCCACCGGCGGTGCGGTCAACATGGTCACAAAAGTGCCCCGCCTCATTGACGAACATGAAGTGGACGTGACCGTGGGCAGCCATAAATACCGCCGCGTGGTGGGCGACTTCAACATCAAAACCGGCGAAAGCGCAGCCCTGCGCATCAACGCCATGAGCACCACCGCCGACAACAACGGCGCGGGCTCCAGCATCGACAAAAAGGGCATTGCCGCCAGTTACCGCCACGGCATTGGTGAGCGCGACGAATTCAGCGCCAGCATCTACCACCTGGACAACCAAAACGGTATGAACTATGGCATGCCGTGGATCCGCCCCACGGCCACATCGCCGGTTGGCGACACCACCACCCTGCCGCTGGACCCCAAGGCCTACTACGGCATGGCCAGTGACCGCAACGCGGGCAGCGCCACGCACTTCACACTGAGCCACACCCACCGGTTTGACCGCGACAACGAAATCGTCACCAAGGTGCGCAAAGGCGCTTACGAACGTGACCAGCGCGCGGGCACCGTGCGTTTTGCAGCAGCAGCCAATCAGCCCGACAAAACCGCCGTCAGCCTGGCCAGCTTTGGCCCCAGCACGGTCATCACCCGCGGCACACAGCTGAAAATCCAGGACCTGGACAACCTGTATGCCCAGACCGACTTCAGCGGCAAGTTCGACGCACTGGGTTTCAAACACGAGGTGCAGGCCGGTGCCGACTTTGCGCAGGAAGAAAAGGTGGTGTACGGCGCACGCAGCGCGGCCCAGGGCGGCGTGGTGCCTACCAAACCCACCACCACCGTGGGCACGGCCAACGACGGTGCCTGGCTTGACGAAAGCGTGCGCGTGCTGCGCGAAACCAGCCGCTACCAATCAAAAGGCTACGGCCTGTACATGCAAGACCTGGTGCAGGTGGCCCCGCACTGGAAAGTGCTGGCCGGGTTGCGCTACGACAACCTGACCGGCGACTACGACAGCTTTGCCATCCCCACCAGCGCAGCTGGCCCGGTCACCACCAGCACCTACCGCATGAAGGTGTCGGAAGTCAGCAAGCGTTTTGGCGTGCTGTACCAGCCTGATGACCGCACCTCGTTCCACTTCAGCGCGGCCACGTCATTCAACACGTCAGGCGATGCGTATTCACTGGGTGCCTCCAACGCCGACACCCCGCCCGAACAGGCCATCAACATCGAGCTGGGGGCCAAAATTGACTCGGCCGACAAGCAGTGGACCACCCGGTACGCCGTGTTCCGCAGCACCAAGCTGCACGAGCGCAACACCGACCCGCTGGTCAACCTGACCACGCTGTCGGGCAAGCGCCACGTGGCGGGTTTCGAGTTCGACATCACCGGGCGCCTGACCCCGCTGTGGGAAATTTTCGGCTCTTACATGTGGATGCCCATTGCCAAGATCGACTCGGCTGTGACGGGAGGCGAAGCGCTGGGTTCACGCCCGTCGCTCATCCCCTACCACTCCGGCACGGTGTGGAGCACCTACCAGGTCACGCCCAAACTGCGCGTGGGCGCGGGCCTGAACTTCCGTGGCCGCCAGACCCCCAACCGCAACCCAGGGTTTGAAGTGCCCAGCTGGGTCACGGCTGACCTGATGGCCGAGTACAAGTTCGACTTCGACAAGCTCACGCTCAAAGCCAACATCAGCAACGTCACCAACAAGCTGTATGCCGACCAGTTGTACACCGGGCACTACATCCCCGGTGCAGGCCGCATGCTGCAGGTGACGGCCAACCTGAAGTTCTGAGAGGCTGAGAGTCTTTCGTCCATGCCCGCTCACCACCCCAAAACGCACCCGCTCTGCGTTGCAAATGCTCGCAATAGCCCGAGCTATTGCTGTGCTTTGCGCCTTGATCGGGCGTGTTTGGGTGCGTTGCTCGGGCACGTCCGAAAAACTCCCAGCCTCTGACACCCGCTTTTCATTGTTTCCCCAAGGTCTTGATGCCGCCCAGCCCAGCATGGTGGGGCGGCTTTTTTCCCTCAGCAACGAAACACGCTACAAGCCACTCATCATGCTGATCACCCTGCCCGACATCCTGAGCGCCGACGACCTGGCCACCGCCCGCCTACTGCTGGCCCAAGCCCCCTGGGAAGACGGGGCTCACAGCGCGGGCCCGCAGGCACGCACCGTCAAGCACAACGAACAACTGCCCCACGGTTGCGAAGCCGCCACGGCCATCCGCCAGATGGTGCTGGCCGGGCTCAACCGCTCGGCGCTGTTTTTCAGTGCCGCCCTGCCATTGCGCATCTTCACGCCCCGCATCAATCGCTACAGCAGCGTGGCCAACACCTATGGCAACCACATTGACAACGCCATCCGCCTGAAAGCCCTGGACGGCGGCGGCACCGAATGCGTGCGCACCGACGTGTCGTGCACCGTGTTCCTGAACGACCCCGACGAATACGAGGGCGGCGAACTGACCGTCAGCGACACCTACGGCACCCGTGGCGTGAAGCTGCCCGCAGGCCATGCCGTGCTGTACCCCGGCACCAGCCTGCACCAGGTGACCCCCGTCACGCGCGGCCAGCGCCTGGCCAGTTTTTTGTGGGTGCAAAGCATGGTGCGCAGCGACGAGCAGCGCCGCCTGCTATTCGACCTGGACATGGCCCTGCTGGCCCTGCGCCAGCGCGAAGGCGAAACCACAGAGGCCACGAACCTCACCGGCACGTACCACAACCTGCTGCGCATGTGGGCCGAGACCTGAAGGTGCCAGGCCGCCGAGGGGATGCGACCCCTCGGGAGGCCGGGTGCTTTCTCCTGAGCCCGAGCCCGGCTCAGGTGCGCCCGCACACGGGTCAGTCTCATGATCATTTTGATGACTAAAACAGCCTCCAGATATTTACCCATAAGCGTTAACAGCTATACCCATGCAAGCCCTTCAGTCCATTCCAAACCACATCGTTTGCCTTGCTGACCACGAGGCGGAGGCCCGTCGCGTGCTGGACGACAACGCCTGGGCCTACTTTGCCGGGGGCGCGGCCGACGAGCTGACGCTGCAAGCCAACGTGCAGGCCTGGCAGCGCACCCAGTTGCTGCCCCGCGTGCTCAACGCCCTGCAAGGCGGCCACACCCAGGTGCAATTGCTGGGTCGCACCCTGGCACACCCGGTGCTGCTGGCCCCGGTGGCTTACCAGCGCATGGCCCACCCGGATGGCGAGCTGGCCACGGCCCTGGCGGCGGCTGCCCAAGGCGCGGGCCTGGTGCTCAGCACACAAGCCAGCACCCCGCTGGAACACGTAGCACAGGCCTACCAATGCATGGCGGGCGACCCAGCCAGCGACACCCCCGGCCCCCTGTGGTTTCAGCTGTACCTGCAGCCCGAGCGCGACGTGACGCTGCACCTGCTGTCCCGCGCCGAGGCTGCGGGCTACCAGGCCATCGTGTTGACGGTCGATGCCCCCGTACACGGCGCCCGCGACCGGGAACGGCGTGCGGGCTTTCGGTTGCCGCCTGGCATCCGCGCGGTCAACCTGCCCATGCATCTGCCCGCCAACCCACCGGCCACCGACACCCTGCCCGACAGCACCTCGGCCTTCGAAAGCGTGTTGCAACACGCCCCCACCTGGGCAGACGTGCGCTGGCTGGTGCAGGCCACCCGCCTGCCGGTGTTGCTGAAAGGCATCCTTCACCCCGACGATGCGCGCCAGGCACTGGACATTGGCGCAGCGGGCGTGATCGTGTCCAACCACGGCGGGCGCACGCTCGACACCACCCTGCCCACCGCCCACGCCTTGCCCGGTGTGGCACAGGCCGTGGGCACGCAAATGGCCGTGCTGGCCGACGGTGGCATACGCCGGGGCACCGACGTGTTCAAGGCCCTGGTCCTGGGCGCACACGCCGTGCTGGTGGGCAAACCCTACATCTACGGTCTGGCGCATGCGGGGGCCGTGGGCGTGGCCCACACCATTCGCCTGCTGCGCGACGAATTCGAGATTGCCCTGGCCCTGTGCGGCTGCGCCACGCCGGCACACATCCGCCCCGAGCACCTCTTCAAATGAAAATAATTCTCAACAACTTGGCAAATGCGATGAATTCGCATTTAAAATAAAACTCCGATACCCACTGTGGAGAACCCGCATGATCGTTTGTGTTTGCCACCGCGTCAGTGACCGCGCCATCCGCCAATGTGCCCGCCAAGGCATGGCTTTTGACGACCTGCAGCTGGAGCTGGGCGTGGCCACACAATGTGGCAAGTGCGAAAGCTGCGCCCGCTCTGTGTGGCAAGAATGCGGCAGTGCTGCCCCTGCCGCGCACATCCACATGACCCAGGACACCCTTCAAGGCCGCGCATGACATACGTCGCAACACTTGGCCTCGCTGTAGTGCTGGTAGTGGTGGCCGCAGGCTGGGCATTGCGCCGCTGAGCTGATGCGGTCAGCGCACTCGCTGCCCAACACGCTTTATTCTTCAGCCCTGCCGAGATTCCCCACCCGTTGCCGACCGGCACGCCTCCAACGCTTTGTCATGCCTGCCAACCCCGCCCTGTCTGAACCGCTGCCTCGCACCCCGCCCATGCCAGCACCCCGCCGCTTGTCGCGCAACGCCAGCCTAGCGCTGGCCGTGGTGGGCCTGCACGTGGGTGGCCTGTACGCCTTGCAAAGTGGCTTGCTGCGGCGCGCGGTGGAGGTGGTGATACCGGTCGAGGTGCTGGCCCAGATAGTCGAGCCCGCCCAACCCAAGGTGGAGCCTCCGCCACCCCAACCCAAACCCAAGGTCAAACCCCAGCCTGTGGCGCAAAAGCCCACACCCGCTGTACCCGC
>JAVBXK010000071.1 GCA_030824555.1 bacterium | reverse complement strand
CCCCGCCCCATTCCGTGCCTTGCGTTTCGGCGTCAAGCGCGTGAAGTTGCGCGATGGCGTGGCCGGTACCCACTACCTGATGGCCGAGCAGCCACTGCAGCCGTACCCCGAGCGCATGACCGACCGGTTCCGCCACTGGGCCGAGACCACACCTGACACCACCTGGATTGCCCGCCGCATGCCCGCGCAGCCAGGGCAAGCCGCCAGGGGTGACTGGCAGCACGTCAGTTATGCCCAGGCCTGGGGCACGGCGCGTGCCATCGCGCAGGGACTGATCAACCGTGGTCTGAGTGCCGAGCGGCCCGTGGTGATCCTGAGCGAAAACAGCATCGAGCACGCGCTAATGGCCATGGGCTGCATGTTGGCCGGTGTGCCGTTTGTGCCCACGTCGCCCGCGTACTCGCTCATCAGCACCGACTACGACAAACTGCGCCACGTGCTGCGCACCGTGACACCGGGCCTGGTGTTTGCCAGTGATGCCGTGCGTTACGGCAAAGCCATCGCGGCCACCTACGCGGCTGACGTGGAGGTGGTGCTGGTCGACGGTGCGGTGGACGGCGTGCCCGCCACCACCTTTGCCGACCTGGTGGCCACGGTGCCCACCCCTGCTGTGGAAGCAGCGATCGACGCCACCGGCCCAGACACCATTGCCAAGTTCCTGTTCACCAGTGGCTCGACCAAGTTGCCCAAGGCCGTCATCAACACGCAGCGCATGTGGTGCGCCAACCAGCAGCAAATGACGCAGTCCATGCCCGTGCTGACCGAAGCACCGCTGGTGCTGGTCGACTGGCTGCCCTGGAACCACACCTTCGGCGGCAACCACAACTTCGGCATGGTGCTGTACCAAGGCGGCACGCTGTACATCGACGACGGCAAACCCACCCCTGCGCTGGTGGGCGAGACCCTGCGCAACCTGCGTGAGGTGGCACCCACGGTGTACTTCAACGTGCCCACGGGTTTCGAGGCCATTGCCAACGCCATGCAAACCGACGACTTGCTGCGCAAGACCTTCCTGTCGCGCGTCAAGATGTTCTTCTACGCCGGGGCCGCGCTGGCGCAGCCCGTGTGGGACAGCCTGTACGAAAGCGAAGAACGCGAAATTGGCGAGCGCATCGTCATGACGTCGGGCCTGGGCATGACCGAATCGGGCCCGTTTGGCCTGTTCGTGACCAGCCCTGACGTGAAAGCGGGCGACCTGGGCGTACCCACACCCGGCATGGAGGTCAAGCTGGTGGACATGCAAGGCAAGACCGAGGTGCGCTACCGTGGCCCCAACATCACGCAGGGCTACTGGCGTGCCCCGGCCGAAACGGCCGATGCGTTCGACGAAGAGGGCTTCTTCTGCTCGGGCGACGCGGTGAAGTGGATCGACGAGACCGACGTGCACCTGGGCCTGGCCTTTGACGGCCGCATTGCCGAAGATTTCAAGCTGGCCACCGGCACCTTCGTCAGTGTGGGCCCATTGCGCGGCAAGATCATCGCGGCCGGTGCGCCCTACATCCAGGACGTGGTGCTGACCGGCATCAACCTGAAAGAGGTGGGGGCCATGGTGTTCCCGACGCAGGCGGTCAGGCAGTTGAGCGGCTTGGCGTCCGATGCCTCGCTGCACGACGTGCTCGAAAGCGCACCCGTGCTGGCCCATTTCCAGACCGTGGTTGACCAACTGGCGAAAACCGCCACGGGCAGTGCCACGCATATCGCACGCATGTGTCTGCTGGCCGACCCGCCCACCATCGACCGGGGCGAAATCACCGACAAGGGCTCCATCAACCAGCGTGCCGTGCTGTCGCACCGGGCCGACACGGTGGAACGCCTGCACAGTGACGGGTTGCACCACATCCTGAAACCGTCGGCTCACTGAGCACTGAAGCCCACCCACATTCCCCTACAGGTACCCGACATGACCCAAAAAGGCTTTTTCTCTTCTTTTGACGACGTGTGGATGCTCGACGGCGTGCGCACCCCCATGGTGGACTACTGCGGCGCGCTGGGCCACATTTCCCCTACCGACATGGGCATCAAGGCGGCGCGCGAGGCGCTGGCACGCGCAGGTGTGCCGGGCGAGCACATCGGCTCGGTCATCACCGGCAACATGGCACCTGGCGACTTCGATCAGTTTTTCCTGCCCCGCCACATCGGCCTGTATGCAGGCGTGCCGGTGGAGGTGCCTGCCATCATGGTGCAGCGCATTTGCGGCACGGGCTTCGAGCTGTTCCGCCAGGCGGGCGAGCAGATCCAGAGCGGCGCGTGCGAGGCCGCGCTGGTGGTCGGCACCGAAAGCATGACGCGCAACCCCATCTGCGCCTTTGACCACCGCACCGGTTTCAAGCTGGGAGCCCCAGTGGGTTTCAAGGACTACATGTGGGAGGCGCTGAAAGACCCCGCTGCTGGCATCAACATGATCCAGACGGCCGAAAACCTGGCCAAGAAGTACGGCATCACCCGCGAAGAGGTGGACCAGTTCGCCTCCGACTCGTTCGCCAAGGCTGTGGCCGCACAGCAATCCGGTTTCCATGCGGGCGAAATCGTGTCTGTCATCACCGAGAAGTTCGAGCTGGCCGGTTACAAGCCACGCGGCATCAAGCTGCAAGGCAAGGTGACCGAAGTCAACGCCGACACGCACGCCCGCATCTCCCCTGTGGAGGTACTGGCCAAACTCAAGCCCGTGTACGAAGGTGGTGTGCAGACCGGCGGCAACAGCGCGGCGCTGGTTGACGCGGCTGCGGCCGTGGTGGTGGCATCCGGCAACTACGCGAAAAACTGGGCCCAAACCCAGGGCAAGCCAACCATGGCCCGTGTGGTGGCCGCGGCTGCGGTGGGTGTGCCCCCCGAAATCATGGGCATCGGCCCCGCTCCGGCCATCCGTTTGCTGCTGGCCCGCACTGGCCTCACGCTGGCAGACATTGGCCGCTTCGAGATCAACGAGGCACAAGGCGCACAGACGCTGTCCGTGGGCCGCGAGCTGGGCCTGGACATGAGCCGCCTGAACGTCAACGGCGGTGCCATCGCCCTGGGCCACCCCCTGGCCACCACAGGCGTGCGCCTGACGCTGACGCTGGCGCGCGAGCTGCAGCGCAGCGGTCTGCGCTACGGCATCTCCAGCGCCTGTGTGGGCGGTGGGCAGGGCATTGCGCTGCTGATCGAAAACACGGCTGCAGCCTGATTTCAAGAAAAAAACGGCTTTGTCGCTTCATTGACGTGCAGAGCCAGCTATCAAATATTGTGAGGTTTTGACATGAACATTCAAGGACAAGCCGCCATCGTCACCGGTGGTGCATCGGGTCTGGGCGAGGCCACTGCGCGCGAACTGGCCCGCCTGGGTGCCAAAGTGGCGGTGTTTGACGTGAACGCCGACCTGGCAGCCAAAGTGGCGGCAGACATCGGCGGCGTGGCTTGCGTTTGCGACATCACCAATGCCGACAGCGTGGCCGCCGCACTGGCCGCAGCCACCGCCGCCCACGGCCCCGCCCGCATCCTGATGAACATTGCCGGCATCGGCACCGCCAAGCGCGTGGTGGGCAAAGACGGCAACGCCGCCCCGCTGGAAGACTTCGCCCGCGTGGTCAACGTCAACCTGATCGGCGCGTACAACATCAGCCGCCTGTTTGCCGCCGAGTGCGCCAAGTTGGCACCGATGGAAGACGGCGAGCGCGGCGTGATGCTGTTCACCGCATCGGTGGCCGCGTTCGACGGGCAAGTGGGTCAGCAGGCTTACAGCGCCTCCAAGGGTGGGTTGGTCAGCATGACGCTGCCCATGGCGCGTGACCTGGCGCAACACGGCATCCGCGTCAACACCATTGCCCCCGGCCTGTTTGCCACGCCGCTGATGAAAACCCTGCCTGAAGCCGTGCAGGCATCGCTGGCGGCCAGCATTCCATTTCCATCACGCCTGGGTAAACCCGAGGAGTTCGCGGCCCTGGCATGCCATACCGTCAGCAACTCGCATTTGAACGGCGAAACCATTCGCCTGGACGGCGCGTTGCGCATGGCCCCGCGCTGAAAGGACACCTGTCTGTGACCAAAACCGTTGTGTACGAAGTGGACGTGATGTTCGGTGACTGCGACCCCGCCGGCATCGTCTTCTTCCCCAATTTTTCCAAGTGGATGGACGCGTCTTCGCTGAACTTCTTCGTCAAGTGCGGCGTGCCGCCCTGGCGCGAGCTGGTGAAAACGCGCGGCATCGTGGGCACGCCCCTGCTCGAAATCAACACCAAATTCAGCCGCCCCGCCACCTACGGCGAGCGCCTGCAAATTCACACCAGCGTCATCGAGTGGCGTGAAAAGGTGTTCATCCACAAGCACGTGGTCAAGCGTGGCGACGATGTGCTGTGCGAAGGCACCGAGGTGCGGGCCTTCGTGGTGCACCCGCCCGAAAACCCCGACCGCATCAAATCCATTCCCGTGCCGGAAGATATCAAGGCGCTGTGCCAATAGACCCACAGAGGTCGGCACCGCACCCGTTCCCAGGCATTTGCCGTTTCCCCCGTCCGTCAACCTATCCCCCAGGAGACAAACCATGAAACTGAAAACATCCGCGTTGACCGCAGCCACCTTGCTTGCCCTGTCCGGCGCTGCCCTGGCCGACATCACCATCGGTGTGAGCCTGCCACTGACCGGCCCTGCCTCCGGCCTGGGCATTCCCGTCAACAACCAGGTCAAGCTGTGGCCCACGTCCATCGCTGGCGAAAAACTGAAAGTGGTGGTGTTGGACGACGCCACCGACCCCACCAACGGCGTGAAGAATGCCAAGCGCTTCGTGACCGAAGACAAGGCCGACATCATCATGGGTTCGGTCGCCACGCCTGTGGCCATCCCCATGGCCGGTGTGGCCGCTGAAGCCAACACGCCTCACCTGAGCTTCTCGCCCGCCGTGCTGCCCGCCGGTCAGGATGGCTGGACGTTCCGCATGCCCCAGTCCAACGCCGTGATGGGTTTTGCTGTGGCAGCACACATGAAGAAGCAAGGCATCAAAACCGTGGGCTTTCTGGGTTACACCGATGCCTACGGCGAAAGCTGGCTGAAGGACTTCACCGCTGAAGCCGAGAAGGTGGGCATCAAGGTTGTCGCGACCGAGCGTTTTGCCCGTTCCGACACCAGCGTGACCGCCCAGGCCCTGAAGCTGGTGGCCGCCAACCCCGACGCGATGCTGATCGTGGCCTCTGGCTCCGGTGCCGCCATGCCACACAAAGGCGTGGTCGAGCGCGGCTTCAAAGGCAAGATTTACCAGACCCACGCTGCGGCCACCCGTGACCTGATGCGCGTGGGCGGCAAGGACGTGGAAGGTGCGTTCGTGGTGTCCGGCCCTGCCGTGATTGCCGAGCAACTGCCTGATGCACACCCCTCCAAAAAGGTGTCGCTGGAGTTCGTGGCCCAGTACGAGAAAGCCTACGGTGCAGGCAGCCGCAACCAGTTTGCAGGCCACGGCTACGACGCCATCCTGGTGATGGAAAAGATCGTGCCCATGGCACTCAAAAAAGCCAAGCCCGGCACGCCCGAGTTCCGCGCTGCGCTGCGCGAAGCCATGGAAACCATGGGCCGCACCGTGCTGGCCCACGGCGTGCTGAACTGGACCAAGGCTGACCACTGGGGTTACACCAACGAAACCGGTGTGATGCTGAAGGTCGTCAACGGCGACTGGAAGGTCGAGTAAGCATGTGATGCGCGGCCACGACAACCGTTGTGGCCGCTTTCCATCGCCATCAGCAGGATGGGCGCCTGACGCCCACCTTGCTGTGCAGTTTTGCAGTCAAACCCACGGATACCGCAACACCATGGACTTCTCGATTGCCAGCATCCTCATGCTGGACGGCATCACCAATGGTGCCGTTTATGCCCTGCTCGGGCTGGCCACCGTACTGGTGTTTGCCGTGACCCGGGTCATTTTCATTCCCCAGGGGGAGTTTGTGGCCTATGGCGCACTCACCCTGGCCATTTTGCAAACCGGCCAGGTGCCTGGCACCGTGTGGCTGCTGCTGATCCTGGCTGGCCTGGCCGCGCTGATGGACGGCTGGGCAGGCTGGCAACGTCACCACAACCCCATGGAAGCGCTGACGGCTGCCGCGCGCATTGCCGCCTTGCCGGTGGCCATTGCGGTGCTGACCATCTGGGCCGCCCCCAAGCAACTGCCCTTGCTGGCACAGGCCGGGTTGACCATGGCGCTGGTGACCGCGTTCGGTCCGCTGGTGTACCGCGTGGCCTACCAGTCGCTGGCCGATGCCACGTCGCTGGTGCTGCTGATCGTGTCGGTGGGCGTGCACTTCGCCATGACGGGCCTGGGCCTGCTGTTCTTCGGGGCCGAGGGTTTCCGCAACCCGTCGTTCTGGGACGACCGTTTTGCCGTTGGGCCACTGATGATCGCGGGCCAAGCCATCATCATCGGGGCCAGTACCGTGGCGCTGATCGTGATGCTGTGGCTGTTTTTCGAGCGCACGCTGTACGGCAAGGCCCTGCGTGCCACCGCCATCAACCGGCTGGGCGCGCGGCTGATGGGCATTTCCACACACGGCGCAGGCCAGCTCACATTTGCCATGGCCGCGCTCATCGGCGCGTTGTCGGGCCTGTTGATCGGCCCCACCACCACCGTGTTTTACGACTCGGGCTTTTTGCTGGGCCTCAAAGGCTTCGTCGCGGCCGTGATGGGCGGGCTGGCCAGTTACCCGGCTGCCCTGGTCGGGGCGTTGTTCGTGGGCCTGGTCGAAGCTTTCGGCTCCTTCTGGGCCAGTGCATTCAAGGAAGTGATTGTGTTCACCCTCATCCTGCCCATTCTGTTGTGGCGCTCGCTGACCGACAAACATGCCGGGGAGGATCACTAACATGCGCCCCCCACGCTCTTCACTTCGTTCATTCGCTGCCCCCCCACGGGGGGTACAAGCCTCCCTTGGGGCGGCCCGGCGGGAGTCTTGACATGACCAAACTATTTCCTCATGTGCCACGTTCATGGTGGCGTTACGGCTTGCTGGCGTTCGTGCCGTTGTTGGCGGTGCTGCCGCTGCCCGATTTCTGGATCACGCAGCTGAACTACATCGGCCTGTACAGCCTGGTGGCCCTGGGTCTGGTGCTGCTGACCGGTGTGGGCGGGCTCACGTCGTTTGGCCAGGCGGCGTTCGTGGGCATCGGTGCCTACACCAGCGCCTACATGACCGTGAACATGGGCTGGTCGCCCTGGGCCACCGTGTTCGTGGGCATGGCCATCTGCGCCGTCAGCGCCTTGCTGGTGGGTTGGCTCACGCTGCGCATGTCGGGGCACTACCTGCCGCTGGCCACCATCGCCTGGGGCCTGTCGCTGTACTACCTGATGGGCAACCTGGAAGCCTTGGGCAAGTACGACGGCATTCTGGGTGTCCCCACGCTCAGCTTGTTTGGCTGGGACTTGGGCGAAGGGCGGCCGTTCTTCCTGCTGGTGTGGGCCATGGTGCTGTTCGGTGCGTTCGCACTCATCAACCTGCTCGATTCCCGCACCGGCCGCGCCATCCGTGCGCTGAAGTCGGCCACGCAAATGGCCGAGGCCATGGGCGTGAACACCTTGCAGCACAAGGTGGGCATTTTCCTGATCGCGGCCAACTATGCCTGCGTGTCGGGGTGGTTGTTTGCGCACTTTCAGCGCACGGTCAACCCGTCGCCGTTCAGCCTGAAGTTCGGCATTGAATACCTGTTCATGGCCGTGCTGGGTGGCGTGGGCCACGTGTGGGGTGCCATCACCGGTGCGCTGTTCACCAAGATCATGGAAGACCAGTTGCAGGTGCTGCTGCCCAAACTCATTGGCACCAGCGGCAGCTACGAAACCATCGTGTTCGGCATCGTGCTGGTGCTGGTGCTGAAGTACCTGCCCGATGGTGCGTGGAGCATCATGGGGCGCCACTTCCCTGTGCCCCAGCGCGTCAACAACTGGTTCAATGCCGAGCCGTTACCCGAGCGCAGCAAGCCAGCCATGGGCGAGGTGGTGCTGGATGTGAACAAGATCCGCAAGCAGTTCGGTGGCCTGGTGGCCGTGAACGACATCAGCTTCCAGATCAAGGCCGGGCAGATCGTCGGTCTGATCGGCCCCAACGGTGCAGGCAAATCCACCACGTTCAACCTGGTAACGGGTGTGCTGGGCCTCACGTCGGGCGAGGTGAAGTTCAGGGGCGAGGTCATCAGCGGCCGCCCGTCGCGCGAGATTGCCATGCGCGGCATGTCGCGCACCTTTCAGCACGTGAAGATGATTCCCGACATGACCGTGCTGGAAAACGTGGCGCTGGGTGCCCACTTGCGCGGCGAGGCCGGTGCCATCAAGGCCATGCTGCGGCTTGACAAGGACGAAGAGCGCCGCCTGATGAAAGAGGCCGCCCGCCACCTGGAGCGCATCGGCATGGCCGAGCACATGCACGACCTGGCAGGCAACATGGCCATGGGGCCGCAACGCCTGATGGAAATTGCCCGCGCCCTGTGTTCAGACCCTGCGCTGCTGCTGCTCGACGAGCCCGCAGCCGGCCTGCGTCACAAGGAAAAGCAGGCCCTGGCCGGTGTGCTGCGCCAGCTGCGCAGCGAAGGCATGAGCATCTTGCTGGTGGAGCACGACATGGACCTGGTGATGGACGTGACCGACCACATCGTGGTGATGGAGTTCGGCACCCACCTGATGGAGGGCACCCCTGCCGAGGTGCAGCAAAGCGACAAGGTGCGTGCCGCGTACCTGGGCACGGAACACTGAGCACATCACATGACCACTCCATTGCTAGAAGTCAAAGGCCTGAAGGCCGGATACGGCCGCGCCGAGGTGCTGCATGGCCTGGACCTGCAGGCCGCGCCCGGCAGCGTCATCACCGTGATCGGCCCGAACGGGGCCGGCAAATCCACCCTGTTGAACGCGCTGATGGGTGTGCTGCCCGCCAAGGGCGAGGTGTTCTTCAAGGGCGAAGACATCAGCCGCCTGAGCCTGGAAGACCGGGTGATGCTGGGCATTGCCCTGGTGCCTGAAAAGCGCGAGCTGTTCGGCTCCATGTCGGTGGAAGACAACCTGTTGCTGGGGGGTTACCGCCAGGTGAAGCTGCGCAGCCCCAACTGGAAAGACCAGATGGAAGCGGTGTACCAACGCTTCCCGCGTTTGCGCGAGCGGCGCGACCAGGCGGCAGGCACCATGTCGGGCGGCGAGCGCCAGATGCTGGCGGTGGGCCGTGCGCTGATGTCCAAGCCAGAGTTGTTGATGCTGGACGAGCCCAGCCTGGGCCTGGCACCGCTGATCGTGAAAGAAATTTTGAACGCGGTGGACGAGCTGCGCAGCACGGGCGTGACCATTTTGCTGGTGGAGCAGAACGCACGTGCCGCGCTGGGCGTGGCCGATTACGGCTATGTGCTGGAAATGGGCGCCATGGCGTTGCATGGCCCGGCCGCTGAGCTGGCCACCGATTCGCGGGTGATCGACACGTACCTGGGGGCGGCGCGCAAGAAGGATTGAGGCAGCTGGCCGTGGGTGCTTGGAACAAGTGTTTGTTGTCGCTTGTGAGGTTGGCAGGTTGTGAGGTTTGGGTCTTGTGAGGTTGGTTGGGCTGGCTTTGTGGTGGCCTGACGGGGCGCACCGGGCCGCGTGCCGGTATG
>JAVBXK010000099.1 GCA_030824555.1 bacterium | reverse complement strand
CAGCTCCCCACAGCCCAGCACCCACGTCACGCGCCAACAACCCCGCCCCCTGAACGATCCCTCGCATCCAAGACAACAAGCCAACAACCGCCAAACCCAGCCACAACCGCCAGCCCGCTCAGCACTCGACGATGTTCACCGCCAGGCCACCGCGTGACGTTTCCTTGTATTTCACCTTCATATCGGCACCGGTTTCGCGCATGGTCTTGATGACCTTGTCCAGGCTGACGTGGTGGGTGCCATTGCCGTGCAGCGCCATGCGCGCCGCGTTGATGGCTTTGACCGATGCGATGGCATTGCGCTCGATGCACGGAATTTGCACCAGTCCACCCACCGGGTCGCACGTCAGGCCCAGGTGGTGCTCCATGCCGATTTCGGCGGCGTTTTCCACCTGCGCTGGGGTGCCACCCATCACCGCGCACAAGGCCGCTGCGGCCATGGAACAGGCCACGCCCACTTCACCCTGGCAGCCCACTTCGGCACCGCTGATGCTGGCGTTTTCTTTGTACAGGATGGCGATGGCGGCAGCGGTCAGCAAAAAATCCACCACGCCGTCGTCGCTGGCACCGGGCACGAAGCGGGTGTAGTAGTGCAACACGGCAGGGACGATGCCTGCTGCCCCGTTGGTGGGCGCTGTGACCACGCGGCCCCCGGCGGCGTTTTCTTCGTTCACGGCCAGGGCGTACAGGTTCACCCAGTCCAGCACCTGCAGCGGGTCGGTCAGCGCTTTTTCGGCCTGGTGGGTCAAGTCTTGCCACAGTTGTGGTGCGCGGCGTTTGACCTTGAAGCCGCCGGGCAGCGTGCCTTCGGTACGGCAACCGCGTTGCACGCAGGCTTGCATCACGTTCCAGATGGCCAGCAGGCCCGTGCGCACCTCGGGCTCGGTGCGCCAGTGCAACTCGTTGGCGTGCATCACCTGCGCCATGCTCCACCCGTGGGCTTGGCATTGCGCCAGCAACTCGGCCCCGGTGCGAAACGGCACGGGCAGCACGGTGGCGTCGGGGGCAATGGTTTTCTGGCGCTGGCCGTCGGCCAGCACCTCTTCGCTGACCACGAACCCGCCACCCACCGAGTAGTAGACGCGTTCGCTCAGCAGCTGGCCCGCCACATCGAAGGCCTGAAACCGCATGCCGTTGGCGTGCAGGGGCAGGGTTTCGCGCCTGTTGAATGTGAGGTCGCGTGCCTCTTGCCAGGCCACGGCGTGTTGCCCCAGCACCAGCAGGCGTTGCGCCTGCCGCACGCCAGCCAGCAGCGCGGGGATGGCGTTCACGTCCACCGTGTCGGGCTCGTGGCCACACAGGCCCAGCACCACGGCGGTGTCGCTGCCGTGCCCTTTGCCCGTGGCCCCCAGTGAGCCGTACAGCCCGCAGTGCAAACGTGCCGTGGCGGCCAACACACCACTGTGCTGCAGCCCCGCCACAAACAACCTGGCAGCCCGCATGGGGCCCACGGTATGGGAGCTGCTGGGGCCTATGCCCACCTTGAACACATCGAATGCAGAGATGGCCATGGCATTCAGCCCAGCACAGCCTGCATGTCGGCCACCAGGGCATCGACCGAGGCTTCGGTGGTGTCCCACGCGCACATGAAGCGGCAGCCGCCGCCAGCAATGAACTGGTAGAACTTCCAACCGCGTGCGTGCAGGGCGTCCACCGCAGCGGGGGGCAGCTGGGCGAACACGCCGTTGGCCTGCGGCGCGTGCAGGGTCTGCACACCGGCCATGCGTTGCAGCCCGCTGTACAGGCGCTGCGCCATGGCATTGGCGTGGTCGGCGTTGCGCAGCCACACGTCGTTTTCGAGCAGGCCCACCCAGGGGGCGGAAATGAAGCGCATTTTGGAGGCCAGTTGCCCGGCCTGCTTGACGCGCCACGCAAAGTCTTCGGACTGCTTGCGGTCGAAAAACACCACGGCTTCTCCGATGGGCAGGCCGTTTTTGGTGCCGCCAAAACACAGCACGTCGACCCCGGCACGCCAGGTTATGTCGGCCGGGCTGCACCCCAGGTGGGCCACGGCGTTGGCAAAGCGCGCGCCGTCCATGTGCACTTTCAGGTCGTGCTTCTGGGCCACCCAGGCGATGGCACGCACCTCGTCCACGGTGTACACGGTGCCCATTTCGGTGGCCTGGGTGATGGAGACCACTTTGGGCCGTGGGTAATGGATGTCGCGCCGTTTGGTGACGAGGGTGCTGACGGCTTCGGGCGTGAGCTTGCCCAGGCGTGCGGCGTCTGACTGGCTTTCGGCCACCAGCAGTTTGGAGCCGTTCGAGAAAAACTCAGGGCCGCCGCATTCGTCGGTTTCGATGTGTGCCACCGGGCTGCAGATGACCGAGTGGTAGCTCTGGCACAACGACGCCAGTGCCAGCGAGTTGGCCGCCGTGCCGTTGAACACGTAGTACACGTCGCAGTCGATGTCGAACAGCTTGCGCAGCATGTCGGTGGAGCGCTGGGTCCAGCGGTCGTCGCCGTAGGCGGGTTCGTGCCCGCTGGCGTTGGCCGTTTGCAGCCAGTGCATGGCCTCGGGGCAGGCGCCGGCGTAGTTGTCACTGGCAAATTGCTGGCGGGTGTCAGGGGTCATGGGGGTCTCCCAGTCAAAAGTCATCACCGTTTGGGTGGTGGGTCAAAGCCCCGCACAGCCCCTTTTGGAGGCTGGCGGTGCGTCTGCCAAGGTGCGAATCAGCTGGCGCTGTGGTCGCCAACGGGTATGCAGCTGCAGAACAGGTTGCGGTCGCCGTACACGTTGTCTACTCGGCCCACAGGCGGCCAGTATTTCACGGCCTTCAGGCTGGGCAAGGGGAAGGCACCCAGCTCGCGCGGGTAAGGCCGGTTCCACTCTGCACCCAGCAGGCTGGCGGCGGTGTGCGGCGCGTTTTTGAGCGGGTTGTTGTCTTGCGGCCAACCGCCTTGTGCCGGACCGGCTTCCACCTGGCGCACCTCGTCGCGGATGGCGATCATGGCGTCGATGAAGCGGTCCAGCTCGGCCAGCGTTTCGCTTTCGGTCGGTTCCACCATCAGCGTGTTGGGCACGGGGAAGCTGAGCGTGGGGGCGTGGAAGCCATAGTCCATCAGGCGCTTGGCCACGTCTTCGGCCATCACGCCGCTGGTTTCTTTCAGGCCGCGCAGGTCCAGGATGCACTCGTGCGCCACGTGGCCGTTTTCGCTGGCGTACAGCGTGGGGTAGTGGTCTTTCAGCCGTTTGCTGATGTAGTTGGCACTCAGAATGGCGGTCTCGGTGGCGTGTTTCAGTCCATCAGCCCCCATCATGCGGATGTACATCCACGAAATGGGCAGCACGGCAGCGTTGCCAAACGGTGCGGCCGACACCGCGCCTGCGCCCACGGCAGGCGCATTGGCCGGGCGCACCGCGCCTACACAGGCACCGGCTGCCAGCGCCGTGGCATGGCCGGGCAGGTAGGGCACCAAATCTGCCACCACGCACACGGGGCCCACGCCGGGGCCGCCACCGCCATGGGGAATGCAGAAGGTTTTGTGCAGGTTCAGGTGGCTCACGTCGCCGCCGAACTCGCCGGGGGCGGCCACGCCCACCAGCGCGTTCATGTTGGCCCCGTCCACGTACACGCGGCCACCGTGGCTGTGCACCAGGGCGCACAGCTCTTTCACGCTGGTTTCGAACACGCCGTGGGTGCTGGGGTAGGTGATCATCACCGCAGCCAGGTTGGCGCTGTGCTGTTCGCATTTGGCTTGCAGATCAGCCAGGTCCACGTTGCCCTGGTCGTCGCACTTGGTGACCACCACCGTCATGCCCACCATTTGCGCGCTGGCGGGGTTGGTGCCGTGTGCGCTGCTGGGAATCAGGCAGATGTTGCGGTGGCCCTCGCCGCGCGCTTCGTGGTAGGCCTTGATGACCAGCAGCCCGGCATATTCACCCTGTGACCCCGCGTTGGGCTGCAGGCTGATGCCTGCGTAGCCCGTGGCCTGGCACAGCCAGGCACGCAATTGTTCGTCGAGCAGGCGGTAGCCTTCCAACTGGTCGGCTGGGGCAAACGGGTGCACGTTGGCGAATTCGGGCCAGGTGATGGGGATCATCTCGGCCGTGGCGTTGAGCTTCATGGTGCAGCTGCCCAGCGGGATCATGCTGCGGTCCAGCGCCAGGTCTTTGTCGGACAGCATGCGGATGTAGCGCAGCATGCCCGTTTCAGAGTGGTGGCTGTTGAACACCGGGTGCGTCAGGAACGCACTGGTGCGGCGCAGTTCGGCGGGAATGAGGGGTTCAATGCCGTTTTCAAACGCACTCACCTCAGGCAAGGCCTGGCCGGTCAGGGCGAAGAATATCCACAATGCCTCGATGTCGGCGCGGGTGGTGGTTTCGTCCAGCGTGATGCCCACGTACCGGCCCCAGCTCAGGCGCAGGTTGGCACCGCATGCCCGGGCCCTGTCCACCACGGCCTCGGCAGCAGCCTCGGTGTGCATGTGCACGGTGATGGTGTCGAATGCGGTGCTGCTGGTCAGCTCGCAACCCAGGTCTTGCAGGCCCGAGGCCAGGATGGCGGTGTAGCTGGCCACGCGCTGTGCGATGCGCGTCAGGCCCGCCGGGCCGTGGTACACGGCGTACATGCTGGCCACCACGGCTGGCAGCACTTGTGCGGTGCAAATGTTGCTCGTCGCTTTTTCACGGCGGATGTGTTGCTCTCGGGTCTGTAGCGCCAGGCGGTAAGCTGGGTTGCCATGCGCATCGACGCTCACGCCCACCAGGCGGCCGGGCATGGAGCGCTTGAACTCGTCGCGGCAGGCCATGTAGGCGGCGTGCGGGCCGCCTGCACCCATGGGCATGCCAAAGCGCTGGGTGGTGCCCACGGCAATGTCGGCACCGAACTCCCCGGGGGGTACCAGCAGGGTCAGGGCCAGCAGGTCTGCCGCCACGATGAAAGCACCTTGTTTGGCGTGGACACGCTGCACGTCAGCACGCAGGTCGTCAATGCGGCCGCTGGTACTGGGGTACTGGGCCAGGGCGGCAAAACAGTCGCCGTCCAGTGCCGCATGCCACTCGGCGGCCGAGTTGGCCACCACTACGGTCAGACCCAGGGGGCGTGCGCGGGTTTGCACCACTTCGATGGTTTGAGGGTGGCAGTCGCCTGCCACCACGAAGGTGTTGCTTTTGCTTTTGACCGAGCGCTTGGCCAGCGTCATGGCCTCGGCGGCGGCCGTGGCCTCGTCCAGCATGCTGGCGTTGGCCACTGCCAGACCGGTGAGGTCGGTCACCATGGTCTGGAAGTTGACCAGCGCTTCCATGCGGCCCTGGGAAATTTCAGCCTGGTAGGGCGTGTAGGCGGTGTACCAAGCGGGGTTTTCCAGGATGTTGCGCAGGATCACGCCAGGGGTGTGCGTGCCGTGATAGCCCTGCCCGATGAAGCTCTTCAGCACCGTGTTCTGGCTGGCCAGCGCCTTCAGCTCGGCCAATGCAGCGGCTTCGGTCGCGGGGGCGGGCAGGTCCATGCCCACCGTGCGCGCGATGCTGCGTGGCACGATGCTGTCAATCAGGGCGCGGCGCGATGCCTCGCCAATGACCGACAGCATGTGCGCCTCGTCGGCTTCGCTCACGCCAATGTGGCGGGCAATGAATTCCTGGGTGTTTTCCAGCGCGGCCAATGATTGGGCTGGTGACTCGACGGTCGGCATCGACATGGTGTGGGCTCCTGTGGGGCCAGTGGGGTGATGGAGGGGCAGGGCGGGTGTCAGCTGTCAGGTGCGTGCCGCTGGTGGGCGGTGGCGCAGCGCAGGGGCCATCGCCCCTTTTGCCCTTGTTCATTTGCAGTCAGGCAGTTGGCCTCATGCGGGGCACTTTGCGCCACTGTGGCCCTGCGTGTGGGGCAGCCACCAGGTGGCAAGTGGCCTCAGGCGGTCAGGGCGCTGTAGGCGGTTTCGTCCAGCAGGGCGTCCAGCTCGGCAGGGGCTGACAGCTTGACCTTGAAGAACCAGCCTGCGCCCAACGGGTCGGTGTTGGCCAGCGCGGGGTCGTCGCGCAGGGCTTCGTTCACTGCCACCACTTCACCAGTCACGGGCATGTACACGTCGGCAGCGGCCTTGACAGACTCGACCACGCCAGCCACGTCTTTCTGGGCGAAGGTTTTGCCCACTTCGGGCAAATCGACAAACACCACGTCGCCCAGCGCATCTTGCGCGTGGTGGGTGATGCCGACGGTGGCCACATCGCCGTCAATGGTCAGCCATTCGTGGTCGGGGGTGTACTTGATGGTCATGAAATTCTCCGGAAACAGAGTGAAAAATACAAGAGCAAAGAAATGAATGAGTGCAAGCGGTAAGGCCTGTTTTTGTTTGAAAATCAACCGCGGTAGTAACGCGTGGGCACAAACGGCATGGCCACCACTTCCATGGGCACGGGCTTGCCCCGCACCACAGCGTTCAGGCGTGTGCCGACGGCCGCATGGCTGGGTGGCACGTAGCCCATGGCAATGGGTTGGTTGATGGTGGGGCCCAACAAGCCGCTGGTGACTTCGCCCAGATGCTCGCCAGCCAGGTCGGTCAGCTGCGTGTGCTCGCGCACGGGCACGCGCTCCAGTGCCAGCAGGCCCACGCGCACCTTGGTGAGGGGCTCGGTGCCGTCCAGCTGGCCCAGCACGGTGTCAGCGCCGGCAAAACCGCCTGCGCGGGCACCGCCGGTGCGGCGCACCTTTTGCATGGCCCAGTTCAGCCCGGCTTCCACAGGGGTGGTGGTGGTGTCGATGTCCTGGCCGTACAGGCACAGCCCGGCTTCGAGCCGCAACGAGTTGCGGGCACCCAAGCCGATGGGCTTCACTTCGGGTTGGGCCAGCAGGGCGCGGGCCAGCGCGTCGGCAGCGGTGCCGGGCACGGAAATTTCAAACCCGTCTTCACCGGTGTAGCCACTGCGGGTGATGAACAGCTGCGTCTCGTTCCAGTTGAAGGCTGCGCCGGTCATGAACACCAGCTTTTCCACGCCCGGTACCAAGCGGGTCAGCGCCGTCACGGCTTGCGGTCCTTGCAGCGCCAGCAGCGCGCGCTCGGGCATGGGGATGACGTCGCAACGCGCACCGATTTTTGTGGTGATGTGGGCAATGTCGTTGACCTTGCAAGCGCCGTTGACGATGACAAAAATCTGGCCCCCACTCTTGCCAGCTTCGCTGTCTGCGCTGCCCCCCGAGGGGGCCCCTGCCGCATGGGCCATTGGGGACGGCCCGGCGAAGCAGGTGTCGGTACCCAGGTTCACGAACATCAGGTCGTCGATGATGGTGCCGCCATCGGTCAGCAGCAGCCCGTAGCGTTGTTTCCCCACGGGCAGGCTGGCCACGTCCACGGGCATCAGGGTTTCGAACGCGGCAGCGGCATCGGGGCCGACCAGGCGCAACTGGCCCATGTGCGACACGTCAAACAGCCCGGCAGCGGTGCGGGTGTGAAGGTGCTCGGCCATCAGCCCGGCGGGGTACTGCACAGGCATGCTGTAACCCGCAAAGGGCACCATGCGTGCGCCCAATTCAATGTGCAGCGCGTTCAGGGGCGTGGTGTGCAGGTCGGTGGTTCTGTCAGACATCGGTTTACCTTCGATAGGTTGCACGGCTTCGCTGCGGCAAGTATGGCAGCGATGGGCACGCGCAACGGGGCACTGGGCACAGCATGTTGCCATGCCGTGGGCTTGCCCCCGATGTCCGCTTTACCTGAGAGATTCACCCGCCGAAAACTCGAAACGGGTTTGCTCCTTCGGTGGGCACGGGCAAGCAGGTTGTGCAGGCCGTGCCTCTCTCCAGCAGGGTGTCGCCTGGGGTGGTCAAACCCCAGCCGTTCGTCAGTCCTTTTGCCTGAGCGTTCAGGGCTGCTGAACCTGATTCAGCCCGCCTCCTGCGCCTTCGGCGAACCCGTCATGCCGTTTGAGGCTTGCGGGTTTCTCTCCTGACAAGGTTGCAGATTCTAGCGAGCGTTTTCAGTTGACATCTGCCAAAGGCAAAGGCAAGTGCAGACCGAATGGGCTTCGGCAGATGCCGCTTGCATCAGTGGACAGTCGTGTTGCTGATGCACATCATGAGATATATCACTCAGACTGAAAGGGCATACAACATGCATCAGATAGCCAAAATTTTTGCGACAGGCCGCAGCCAGGCGGTGCGTTTGCCGTTGGAATTTCGCTTCGACGTGGCCGAAGTTTTCATTCGGCGTGACCCGCTTACGGGCGATGTGGTGCTGTCGCGCAAGCCGACTGACTGGCAAGGGTTGTTGGACGCCGTGGTGGTGAACAAAGACGATGCACTGTTGGAGCGCCGTCAGACCCACTCGCGGCGCGACCCTTTTGAAGGCTTCACAGAATGAGCCAACGCTACATGCGACACCAACGTCATCAGCCACATCATGCAAGGGCGTGATGCCTCACTGCTGGCGCGCTTGACTCAAGTTCCTGTGGGGCAGGCCGTGATGTCCAGCGTGACGCTGGCCGAACTGGAATACGGTTTGCGCCGAAAAGGGCGGCCTGCGCGTTTGACAAATGCGTTGGCCCAAGTGCTGTTGCGCATGGATGTGCTGCCATGGGATGAGCATGCTGCCACCTGCTACGGCGAGTTTTGCAGCGCGTTGGACGCGCAGGGCATCAGTTTCAGCGACTTCGACATGATGATTGCCGCACATGCTGTGGCAGCGGATGTCACCTGGGTCAGCCGCGACAAGGCGTTTGTGCAGGCTGCAGCCGCAGACTCACGCTTGCGACTGGAGGTGTGGTGAGGCGTCGAGCAGCCTCCTTCAGACGATAACCAAGCCTTGTCCAGTGGGCAGCTCCATCACTGACAGACCGTGGAGAGCAAAAAACCGGTCGGCAGCCAATTTTTGCTCTCTGTAAAACCGCCAACCATAGTCATCCAACAGGATGTAGCTACCAGGGGTCATCCGGTCCCAAAAGAACTGCAGTGCGCCTACTTCGGCATCGGCTTGGTTCAAATCGAGGTGCAAAAACGCCACCTTTCGTGGTGCATGTGTGGCCAGTACATCGGGCACCTTGCCCTGAATCACCTTGACCTGTGGCAAATCCGCAAACCGCGCCTTGACCTGCGCATACAGATGGGGGCCGTGCTCTGGCATGTCATGGTGGGGCATGCCAGGCTGGTGCTCGAACAGGTCATACAGATAGAACTTTTTCTTTTGCTCCCCGAAACGCACGGTGTCGCAGGCAATGCGCACGCTCGTGCCTTTGTAGCACCCACACTCCACCATGTCGCCAGTCCGGCGGAGGGCCTGCTTGACACACCAGGCATAGACATGCGTGCGCCAGACGATGCCCTGCTCAAGCATGTGTGTGGCATGACGTTGGTAGGCCTCCATGAAGACGGGATCTTCAAGAAAACCCAGGTTCCGCTCCCAGGCCAGCATGTTGTCGCTCAAAAACAGCCCAACAGGCGACACCTGTGCCATGGCCTGCTGAAGGTGGTTGGTCAGCAACTCCGTGTTGCGGCGCGCACCCCAAAAGCCACCGATGTAGTTCTGCATGAGCATTGGATTCTTCCCGGTTTACCCTCAAGCGAAGGTATTTTTGTACACGAAGCCGCTGCCTCACATGCCCGCATAGTTAGGCCCACCACCGCCCTCAGGCGTGACCCAGACGATGTTCTGCGTCGGGTCCTTGATGTCACACGTCTTGCAGTGCACACAGTTCTGCGCATTGATCACCAGCTGATC